>DBFDVR010000028.1:0-6747 GCA_048321375.1 Collinsella sp. | reverse complement strand
CCCATAGACAAACGACGCACCAGCAGCCTCGAGCGCACGCGTGGCGTCATTGGGCTCAGAGGTGCCGCCGCCATACACGGTAACGGCGCTTACGCGCTCGGGATGTGCCAGCGCCCAGCGGGCGACATCGAGACCGGATTTGCCCTGACCCAAAACGAGCAGGCTAAAGACATCAGCAAGAGGCATGAAAGACCACTATCCCAACTGGAAGAACAGGGCAAGGCCAACGGCACCAAAGGCCGCAGCGATAATCCAAAAACGGATGACGACCTTGGTCTCGGCCCAGCCCTTCTTTTCGAAATGATGATGGATGGGCGCCATAAGGAAGACGCGCTTGTGCGTAAAGTGGAAGTAGACAACCTGAATCATGACCGACAGGGTCTCAACGATAAACAGGCCGCCGATGATGAGGGAGACGACCTCGGTGTTGGTCATGATGGACGTGCAGGCAAACGCGGCGCCCAGGGCAAGCGAGCCGGTATCGCCCATAAAGATGCTCGCCGGATAGCAGTTGAACCACAGAAAGCCCAAGCAGGCACCGGCACACGCGGTGCAGAAGATGGACAGGTTCACGTCTCCGTGCAAAAACGCCATGGCAGCCATGGCGAGCATGGCAATCATAGAGGTGCCGCCAGCAAGACCATCAAGGCCATCGGTCAGGTTCACGGCATTAGAAAGACCGGCGATCATCAGCCAGCAAAAGACAATGTAGAGCCACGGGAACGAAAGGCCGCAGATAGTGGTCGAAAGCACGCCAAGGTCAATCGTCAGGCCGCCGGGAAAACGAATCTCGGGGGCGACGCCGCACCAGTTGACGGCAAGTACCGTAAAGGTGACACAGATAATGGTTAGGCCGATCATCTTGGCATGAGGCGTCAGACCGAGCGAGCGCCCATGCGTAACGGAGGTCAGGTCGTCGATTAGGCCCAGCACGCCGGTCGCCAGCGTGGCGAGCAGCACGAGCACGAGCTCGGTGGTGAGCTTGCCCATCAGCAGACAGGTCAGCGAGATCGCGACGAGGATGACAACGCCACCCATGGTGGGCGTTCCCTGCTTAACCAAATGACGCTTGGGGCCGTCGGCACGAACCTGCTGGCCGATACCCTCGACCTTGAGCAGCTTGATCCACCACGGCATGAGCAGCAGCGCAATGGCAGCGGCGATGCCAAGCCCCAAAAAAGCCTGATACGTTGGATACGAGGGATTGCCGAACATGGGCTAGCACACACCTTCCACAAAGCGGTCGAGCTCAACAAAGCGGGAACCCTTGACCAGTACAACATCATGTTTTTCAAGCGCGCCGCCCATGCGGTCGAGCACCTGCTGATAATCGGAGAACACCTGGATGCGGTCCTCGTCCATACCCATCATGCGCGCGGCATCGGCCATAAGCTGGGCCAGCTCACCACCCACGCACGCCAGCATGTCGAGCTTCTTGGCGGCGGCATAGGCGCCCACGAGCTCATGCATGCGAGGAGCCTCATCGCCCATCTCGCCCATCTCGCCCAGGATCGCCATGCGAGACCCCGTGCACGAAAGCGAGCACAGTAGATCGAGGCCAGCAGCCATGGATTCGGCACTGGCGTTATAGGAATCGTCGATGACGCGGGCACCGCTCTTGGCGCGCTTGATCTCCTGGCGGTGACCGGTGATCGTGAGGCCCCTAAAAGCAGCATCGATCTGCTCGGGCGTCACGCCCAGGCGATAGGAAACCGCGGCGGCCTTAACGGCATTAGGAACGGACTGCACGCCGGGGATGGCAAGCATGGTATCGATCGTCTCACCCTGGCCAAAATCGAGCGTAAAGACCGGACGTCCCTCGTCATCAACACGAATGTCGCGGGCACGGACCTCATCGTCGTCCGAGACGCCGGCCAGCATCACGTCGATACCAGCAGGCTGGGCGAACGTATCGCGAATGAACGGCGTAAAGTCGTCCTCGCCACCCAAAACCAGCAGCGGCAAATAGTCGCCGGCGGCGCACATACCCTGGACGATCTCGGACTTGGCGCGGGCGATGTTCTCGCGGCTGCCCAAAATACCGATATGAGAGGTGCCGATCTTGCTCACGATGGCAAAGTTGGGATTGGCGGACTGGGAAAGGCGCTCGATCTCGTGGAAATGGTTCATGCCCATCTCGAGCACCAGGACCTCGGTATCGGCCGGAGCGGAAAGCACCGTGAGCGGCATGCCGATCAGGTTATTGAAATTGCCCTTGGTGGCCCAGACACGATAGCGCTTGGCGAGCACAGCGGCGAGCACGTCCTTGGTCGTCGTCTTGCCGATGGAACCGGTAATACCAACGACCAGGCAGCCAAGCTCCAGACGGTACGTGTGCGCCAAACGCAGCAGAAACTCCTCGGGATCATCGGTCAGCAGGATGGCGCATCCTTTGTCCTGCGCCAGCGAGACCAGCTCGGCCTCGGGCTCACGCGTCATCACGACGGCGCCGGCACCCGACTGGACGGCACGGGAAGCAAAATCATTGCCGTCGACGTTTTCACCGGGAAAGGCGACGAAAATTGTCCCTTCCTCGACCTGGCGCGAGTCGATAACGCACCCGCGGCATACCCGATCGGCTTCTCCCGTCACGGTTCGGGCCCCTGTTGCGGCCACGAGGTTGTTGACGGCGATCTCTATCATTGCAGCTCCCCTGTAAACCTAATAATGCTATCGGCGTATTGTATCCCAGCGCCGCGCATGCGTGGTGCAGGGCATGTGAACACCCCTCATATGGGACAACAAACCACGCCCCAAAGATTGTAACCCCCTACTTCGTGCGCGGGATACCCAGCACGTCGAGCGCGTTGGCCATAATGGACTGGAACGGCACCGCAGCGGCATCTGAGCCGCTCGGCGTTCCGTCGAGCGTGATATAGCACAGCACCTTGGGCGATTGTGCCGGTGCAAAGCCCATAAAGGACGACATGTAGTTCTCCTTGAGGTAGCCGCCGTTCTCGTCGGCTCGTTCGGCCGTACCGGTCTTACCCGCCACGTCATAGCCGTCAACCGCGCCGCCAACGCCCGTTCCCTCGGACACGACCGTCTGCATGCACGATGTCACCTGGGATGCGGCGTCCTCCGAAATCGCGCGCTCGCCTTCGCCCCAGTCCTTCTCGTCGCCTTTGCTGGACTTATAGAAGTGCGGGGTCATCATCACGCCGCCGTTGGCGATGCCGCCCACGGCACGTGCGATCTCAATCGGCGAGACGGACAGCGCCTGTCCAAAGCTCATCGAACCCAGCGTGGCGCCGTCATACTGGTCACGCTCCTTGACGATGCCCAGGCTCTCGCCCGGAAAATCGACACCGGAGCTGTGACCTATGCCCCACTTGTCCACATAGGCGGCAAAGTCATCCGCACCGATCTTGCGCCCCACCAGGACAAAGCCCACGTTGGACGAACGGCGCATCATCTCGCGCACATCCATGGTCATGGCATAGTCGCGCTTGTCGGCATCGGTGACGGTATCGTCACCCACCTTGATGCTCGCCGGCACCTCAAACGACGTACTCGATCGCACGACGCCCAAGTCGAAGCCGGCGCCCGCCACGAGCGTCTTAAAGACCGAGCCGGGCTCGTAGGCGTCGGTGACCAGGCGCAAGTTCATATCCTCGGTCTTGGCGTTTTCCAGATTGGTCTGGTCGTAGGTCGGGTACGAGCAGGCGGCGAGAATTTCACCAGTCGTGGGGTCGGTGACCAAAGCCGAGCCGTTCTTGGCCTTTGTCTTCTCGACAGCCTCCGCCAAAGCATCCTCAGCCGCTCGCTGCATATTGACGTCGAGCGTCGTCACGATGTCAACGCCGTCGACCGCAGCCACCTTTTTATAGGCACCGCCCGCGATATAGCTGCCGTCCCTCGCGCGCTCGCGCACGAGGGTACCATTCGTGCCGGTCAGAAGCTTGTTGTATTGCTTTTCGAGACCCGTCAAGCCGTCGTTGTCTACATTCACTACACCCAGCACCTGCGATGCCAGATTGCCGTATGGATATACGCGCTTCATGGCCTGCTCAAAAAGCACGCCGGGCAGGTTCTTCTTCTCCAGCGCCGCAGCATCGTCTTCGTCCACCTGGCGCTTGATATACACCCAGGTGCCATCGGACTCGACGAGCTTGCGGCAGGTCTTTTTATCGATTCCAGTTGCCTTGACCAGCGCCGACACCGTCTTGTCAACATCCTCGACAAGCTGCGGGTTCACGGCGATGTTGCGACATTCGACCGACGACGCCAGCACGTTACCGTTGCGGTCGTAGATGGTGCCGCGTTTGGCATAGAGGGTCTGTGCAAGCAGGCGGCGCGCATCGGCACGCTCGCGCAGTTTATCGGCTTCGACAATTTGATAGTCGGCAAGGCGAAAGACGCCCAAGCCCAAACCAAGCCCGATGAAGCCCATGATGGCTTTGCGGCGAGGCAGAGGCGTGCCTGTGAGCCATTCGGTCGACGAACTCTTGCGCGACCTGGTGTTATGCATTTGAGGGCCGTCCGAGCCGCGAAGTCGCGACGCCGGGTCGTTGCCACGGGACTGCCCGGCGTTGTAAGATTGCCGACCCGTTCCTTGATAACCAGAACGTCCCCGCGACGAGGGACGTCCAGAACCGCGGCCCCCATCGGAACCGCGGCGATAGTCATTTGTCATACTCAGCTACCGTCTTGCTACTGAGCGGTCGCGGTCGCGTTGGCGCCCGCGGCTGCATCCTGCGAAAAGTCAAGTGTAACGCTCTCGCTGGGCTCCACCATGCCATAAGCGCCCGCAAGGTCGCGAATGCGCGTGTCGGCGCCATAGACCGAATGCATGACCTCCAGGTCGGAGCTCTCATCGGTCGCTTTTTCGAGCGTGTTGGTAAGCTCGGCGTTGCTGTTGAGCACCTGGGCCGTAACGCCGGCGAGCGCCACGCGGGCGACGCCGATCGTCATGAAGATAGCCGCAATGATGCAAAACGTTTTAAGAACGCTCATGAAAACCGGGCTTACCGCCTGGTTTGCCTGACGGCCCGCGCCCGTGTAGACATCAAAGCGCGGCGTGCGCTGCTCACGGGGAGCAACGGGGGCCTGCGGCGTCTCACGATAGGCGGGCATGGCGTTCATATCATAGGCGAGTGCTGCGCTTGAAGTGTTGTAGCCCATGATATGCCGCCTCCCATCCCGAGTACGTTGGTAGTGTGTTTAAGCTTCGTTTATGGTGCGAGCGGGAGGTCCAATATCGCGCGGTCGCGCCTACAGACGCTGCGCCACGCGGATTTTGGCTGATCTCGCCCGAGGGTTGCGCTCAACCTCATCAGGCTGGGCAACCAAGGGTTTGCGGGTGATGACCTTGAGTATCGGCACGTTGCCGCACACGCACACCGGAATCTCCGGCGGGCACGTGCACCCCTGGCTCATCTCCTTAAAGTGGTTCTTTACGATACGGTCCTCGAGCGAGTGATACGAGATGACGCAGATACGTCCGCCCGGGTTGAGCCACCTGGTGGCGGCATCAAGCCCTCGTTCGAGCACATCGAGCTCGTGATTGACCTCGATGCGAATGGCCTGGAAACTTTTCTTGGCCGGGTGTCCACCATGCCGACGAGCGGCAGCCGGGATACCCGCCTTGATGATCTCGACAAATTGGCCGGTGGTTTCGATCGGTTCTTGCTCGCGGCGGCGCACGATCTCGCGCGCGATCTGCGAGGCGAACTTCTCTTCGCCGTAGACGCGTAGAATCCGGGCGAGGTCGTGTTCGTTATAGGTGTTGATGACCTCAGCTGCGTTTAAGGTGTTATTACCCGGATCCATCCGCATGTCCAATGGGGCGTCCTCGTTATACGAAAAGCCCCTGCCAGGGATATCGAGTTGCGGTGACGAAACGCCCAAATCGAACAGGAAGCCATCGACCCCGGGCACCTCGGCCGAGCAAAGCAGCTCGTCCAAGTCGCCGAAGTTGCCCTTCAGCAGCTGGTGCGGAACGCCGGGAACCTCGCGGTCCAGACGGGCGCCAGCGGCCTCGAGGGCCATGTCGTCCTGATCGACGCCGAGCAAAAGGCCCGTCTCCCCCACCTGCGCGGCCATCTTTACCGAATGGCCGGCACCGCCAAGGGTGCAATCGCAGACAACGGAGCCGCTCTTTAGCCGCAGCGACTCAAGCACTTCGCCGAGCATGACAGGTTCATGCCGATATTCTTGTGTCAAGATCCCACGCTCCATCCGTTACCCGTGCCTTGCCCTTACGAGAAGAAGAGGTCCAGCAGAGCCTCATCGTCATCGTCCTCATCGGCCGCGGCGCGATCCCAAACCTCAAGGTGGTCGTAGTTGCCCACAACCGTGACCTCGCGGTCGAGGTTCGCCTGCTTGCGGAGAGACTCGGAAAGACCGATACGACCGGCGCTGTCCACGTCCATCGACGTGGTGCGCTTGTTGATCGCCCTCATGAGCTTCTGGTCGTTGATGTCACGCGGGTTAAAACCCTCGTGGCCCTCACGACCCGCGAAGAGTCCTTCGACCCACTTATCGAAGGCCTCGGCAGAGAACACGTACAGAGCATCGACATCCAGGGCTTTGAACACGCGAACGTGCTCTCCAAGCTCCTCGCGAAGGGGTGCAGGCAGGGACAGACGACCTTTTGCATCGAGATTGCGCTCGTATGCACCAGTCATTCCCATGTGCGCCCTCCCCTCGGTTACTCAGATGGCACGTACGCGGGGAACCACCCCGCCTGTCGACGTCATTAATAATATGGGGAACCGCCCCATTTTTCAACACCTTTCCCCACCC
>DBFDVR010000027.1:0-79336 GCA_048321375.1 Collinsella sp. | reverse complement strand
GTTCAAATCCCTGACTCTCCGCCAGTTAATTCCAAAGCAGGCCTTCGATCCTGCTTTGTTTTTACCCCACGCGGAGGGGTGGCAGAGTGGTTGAATGCGGCGGTCTCGAAAACCGTTTGGCCTGTATAAGGTCACGAGGGTTCGAATCCCTCCTCCTCCGCCATTTTGGTTGAGAAAGCTCCCGAGAATGGGAGCTTTTTTGTTTTGAGTCCCCAACAAGCGGCTTATAGGACAAAATGTGTGTCCACGTTGGGGGCATCGGCGCAGGTCGATGCCCCTTTTTCAGCCGTTTAAATTCCGTGGCCGCTTTTAACCGCTCGGACAGAATGTGTGTCCGGTTGCCTATCGTTCCCGCAGGTAGATAACCTTTTCCGGAACCGTTAAACACCATTTCGGAAGAGGTGCCCATGAAGGCCGTTTATTGCCCCTACTGCGGCGGTCGGACCAAGCGCAACGGCAGGACCTCGTCGGGGTCCCAGCGGTGGAGGTGCACGGCCTGCGGCGCGTCGACGACGGTGAGGTACGACGACACGGCGACGAGGCTCGAGGAGTTCCTCGGGTGGCTCCTCTCGAAGGACTCGCAGGCCACGATGCCGGGCGGCGGGCGGTCCTTCAGGCGCAGGACGGCCGAGTTCTGGGAGGTCTGGCCCATGCCCGTCCCCGACGGCGAGCTGCACCGCGTGCTCCACGTCGACGGGATCTGGGTCGCGCGCGACCTCGTCGTGCTCATATGCTGCAGCGGCGAGAGGGTGGTCTCCTGGTACATGGCCAGGTCGGAGAACTCGAGGGCGTGGTCGGCCCTCATGGCGCCGATCCCGGCGCCCGACGTGGTCGTCACCGACGGCGGGAGCGGGTTCGCCAAGGCCGTGCGCGAGACCTGGCCGCGCACCAGGGTCCAGAGGTGCACCTTCCACGCCTTCTCGCAGGTCAAGCGCTACACGACGACGCGGCCGAAGCTCCAGGCGGGGCGCGAGCTCTACCTCATCGCGCGCGACCTCATGGGCATCGAGGCGCTGCACCAGGCCGAGATCTGGGTCGAGCGCCACCTCGACTGGTGCGGGTTCTGGGCCGACTTCCTGGAGGACAGGACCGTGGTGGACGGCAGGAGGGTCTACACCCACGAGAGGCTGAGGCGGGCGCGCTCGTCGCTGTCGTCGCTGGTGTCGGCGGGGACGCTGTTCACCTACCTCGACCCCGCCCTGGCCAAGGCCGGCCCGCTGCCGTCGACCAACAACATGATCGAGGGAGGGGTGAACTCGCAGCTGAGGGCCGTCCTGCGCAACCACCGGGGGCTGACGTCGGCCAGGCGCGTGAAGGCGGTGTTCTGGTGGTGCCACGCGCACTCGGGGGACGCGAGGACGGCGCGCGAGAAGCTCGCCACGATGCCGACCGACGCGGACATCGACTTCCTGTTCAGCGTCTACTCCGCCTCGCCGTCACGCGAGGACGGAGGGCCGGAGTGGGGCGACAGGGCCGTGTGGGAGGACCTCCACCACAGGGACCCGTACCCGTTCTGGCTGGATTAATGGATGGAAACGGGTGTTCTATCGGGACACACATTTTGTCCTATAAGCCCAACAAGCAAACACGGCGGAGGAGGAGGGATTCGAACCTATGACGTTCTGATTCGTAGTCAGACCCTCTATCCAGCTGAGGTAACGCCGCAACGCACGGATTATTATGCACGTGAGCCCTCGATGGGTCAAGCAACAATTTGGAAAATTTTTACGGAGCGCTGATTAAGTTGTCATGCGGATCCGCACCGGCTTCGCCCGCCTGCCGGCGGACTCGCCCGCGGGCTAAAAACGCTCCGCGTTTTCTTGACGCCCGCGCCTCGACCGAGGTTCGAATCCATGCGGCGTCCGCCTAAAAGAAAAGCCCCCGTTGCCGGAGGCTTTAAGTTCGATTGGTGCGGCGTATAGGATTCGAACCTATGACGTTCTGATTCGTAGTCAGACCCTCTATCCAGCTGAGGTAACGCCGCAGCGCAAGACATATAAAACCACTTTAGTTCGTTAGAGTCAAGCAAAATCTCAAACTTTTTTCGCGCGGGCCGCAATTTGTCGCGCTGCACCACGAGCATCAGCGCTTTTCGTGCGATCGATTGGCTTTTCGATCACATCGAACCCGGCGCCAAGCTCCCCCAGAAGCGACCGCACCCGTTGGGCACAGTCGTAGTCGGCAAACGAGATGCTCAGCATTCGGGCCACCTGATTAGAAGTTCCAACGCCATAGAAGTGCTCAAGGACAACAAGCGCCTCATGCGCTACAAACGTCTCGACCACATGCGGCGACTCCTCATAGCACCATTGCGTCAATGGTCCCTCACTCGTCTGCCGAACCACCAAGCCACCCATACCCGACGGCTCGCACGTTACCAGCAGGTGCTCCCCGCCCTCATCGCTCTGGAACAACACAACTCGCTCGTCGAACAGCTCCATCACATCCCCTTTCTCTTGCTCTTATTTAGCAAAAGCATAGCAGGTAAATGCATGTATACAGAACGTTTGTTCGTGTGTTTTCTATCGAGCTGTCCGCACGGCATGGTATAGCCGCACACAAAAAGGGCGCCCCCGAAGGAGCGCCCTTGCATATCCCCTATGCAGCCAACTTACGCGACCGGCTCGATCTTCTCGAGGCCGCCCATGTAAGGACGAAGAACCTCGGGAATCGTGATGGTGCCGTCGGCGTTCTGGTAGTTCTCCAGGATGGCGGCCATGGTGCGGCCAGCCGGCAGGCCGGAACCGTTGAGGGTGTGCAGGTAGCGCGAGCCCTTGAAGTTCTCGGGGTCGCGATACTTGATGTTAGCGCGACGGGCCTGGAAGTCGCCGCAGTTGGAGCAGGAGCTGATCTCCTTGTAGGCGTTGTAGCTCGGCAGCCAGACCTCGATGTCGTAGGTCTGACGGGCAGAGAAGCCCAGGTCGCCGGTGCACAGGCTAATCACGCGATACGGAAGGCCCAGCTGCTGCAGCAGGTACTCGGCCTCGGCGGTCATGCTCTCGAGCTCCTCGTCGGACTCCTCCGGCTTGGCAAACTTGACCATCTCGACCTTGTCGAACTCGTGCTGGCGAATGATGCCGCGAGTGTCGCGACCAGCGGAGCCGGCCTCCTCGCGGAAGCAGGGGGTGAAGGCGGTGTAGCGGCGCGGCAGGGTATCAGCATCGAGAACCTCGCCGGCGTGCAGGTTGGTAAGCACGACCTCGGCGGTGGGGATCAGGAAGTTGTCGCCCGAGACGTGATAGGCGTCGTCCTCGAACTTGGGCAGCTGACCCGTGCCAAACATGGTCTGACGCTTGACGACGATGGGCGGCCACCACTCCTTAAAGCCACGGCTGGTGTGCGTGTCAAGGAAGAAGTTGATGAGGGCGCGCTCAAGACGGGCGCCGGCGCCACCGAGAACGGTAAAGCGGCTACCGGAGAGCTTGTTGCCGCGCTCGAAATCGAGGATGTCGAGGTCGGTGCCCAGGTCCCAGTGCGGCTTAAAGTCGAAGTCGAACTCGCGCGGGGTGCCCCAACGACGGCGCTCGATGTTCTCGTCCTCGTCCTTGCCGTACGGCGTGGCCTCGCAAGGGATGTTGGGAAGGTGAGCCATAAAGTCGTACTGCTCCTGCTCGAGAGCGGTGCGGCGCTCGGCCAGACCGTCAATCTTCTCGTTGACGGCGCGCACGGCCTCCTTGGCGGCCTCGGCCTCGTCCTTCTTGCCCTCCTTCATCAGGGCGCCGATCTTCTTGGACTCGGCATTACGCGTGGCCTGGAGCTCCTCGACCTCGGTGATGACGGCACGGCGCTCGTCGTCGAGTTCAAAGAACTTCTCTCGATCCCAAGACGTCTGGCGGTTGGCCATGGCGGTATCGATGGCATCGGGGTTCTCGCGAACAAACTTGATATCAAGCATTAGATCCTCCGGCGATATACATTCCATTTAGGTTGCAACCTTGTACATGTATGGGCAAGTATATACTTATGAGCGTTTACGACCCAACCCAACTACGCAAGAAGGCACCCAATGGACGCAGTTTTTTCCTTTTTGTTTGGCACCCGCACCGGTTTTGCCATCCTTTTCGCCGGCGGCATCCTACTGTTTGCGATTCTTGCCTTTGTAATGGAGAAGCGCACCCATAAGATGTATGTCGACCGCGGCCCCAAGGACGAGGACGATCAAGACAGCTTCTGGGACTAACCTGCCAAAAAGGGACTGGTTTATTTTGGTCGGTGTTATCTGGGCAAACGCAAGCGCCTCGCAACTGGAATTGAGCCAGTTGCGAGGCGCTTTTTGCTATAGAGATAAAACCGCAGGAAAACCTGCCAAAATAAACCTGTCCCTAAATGGCAGGTTTTACTGGAGGGTGGCGTCGATGGCCTTGACCAGGGCGCTGCGCATGCCGGCGTCCTCGAGCGCGACGACGCCCTTGATGGTGGCGCCACCGGGTGAGCATACGGCATCCTTCATCGCCGCAGGATGCTGGCCAGTCGCAAGCTGTAGCTTTGCCGTGCCCAGCACCATCTGGCTCACAATGCGATAGGCATCGGCGCGCGGGATACCGTGCTTGACGGCCGCGTCGCCCAAGGCCTCAATCGCCATGGCGACAAATGCCGGTGCGCAACCGCCCACGGTACCGCCCACAAACAGCAGACTCGAATCGAGCTCGACGACGGTGCCAAGCTTTCCGAGCAGACCGAGCACCGTGGCACGCTGCTCATCGCTAAGCGTGGAAGCCTTCTCGCAGGCGATAACGCCCTCGCCCACCGAAACCGGTGTGTTGGGCACCGTCGAGATGTGTGCGACACCCGGCAGGACCTGCTCCCACTTGGCGCTATCCCAGGTCCAGGCGACCGAAAGGACAACCTTGTCGGCAAGGGTTTCTTTGAGCGGAGCGAAGACCTTCTCAATCATGTATGGCTTGACCGCAGCAACCACGATATCGGATGCGGCGACAACCTCCGCCGCATCACGACAGGCAACCATCCCACGTGCCTCACAACGCTCGACCAAGGCGTCGTAGTGGCCCGCGCAGGCGCACATATCGCTCGCAGCCACACCGGCGGCGATCCAGCCATCGGCCATAGCGCTCGCCATATTGCCAAAACCGACAAATCCGATCTTCATATCTCATAGTCCTCTCAGACACGCTCTTCAAAACGAAGGCTATTGTCCCACGGCATTGTTTCGTATTGCCGACCTATTTGTGATACGGCTCGCCACGGCTGATCTTGCAGGCGCGGTAGATTTGCTCCAGCAGCACCACGCGCGCCAAGTTGTGCGGCAAGGTAATACGTCCAAAGCTGAGCATCTCGTCGGCTCGTGTGCGCACGTCATCGCTCACGCCGTCCGATCCACCAATCACAAAGGCGATGTCGCTGTTACCACGCAGCATAAGATCGTCGAGCCGCGCCGAAAGCTCCTCGCTCGAGCGCTCTTTGCCCTCAATGGCAAGCAGGATCACATGCGCTCGAGGCGGCAGGGCTGCGAGAATCGCCGCACCCTCCTTGTCGCGTGCGGCATCCACGCCGCCCGCCTTAGCCGGGTCGATATCGGCCACCTCGCGGATATCCACCTTGGCATAGGCACCTAGGCGCTTGGTGTACTCAGCGCACGCGTCCTTCCAAAAGCGCTCCTTGAGCTTACCGACGCAAACGACGGTGTATTTCACGCGCGTCTACTCCTTCGAATCGTTTTGAACTTTGCCGGCGGTCAGCATCTGCTCGAACATAGAGGCCGACTGCGAGAAGTCGCTCGGCAGCACGACCGTCGAGGTTTTACCCGTACGAGCGAACTCCGTCATCATCTCGGACCACTGCGTAAACATGAACAGTTGGTTGGCCTCGTCATTGCCGACACCCGTCTCCTGGATGATCTCGAGCGAATCTTTGATACCCAGCGCGATGGCCTTGCGCTGGTTGGCGATGCCCTCGCCCGCCTTTTCCATAGCCTCGGCCTCGGCGGTCGCCTCGGTGACGCGCTTGATGCGGTCGGCCTCGGCGAGCTCCTGTGCCGCAGCGCGCTTGCGCTGGGCGGCGTTGATGTCGTTCATGGAGTTCTCAACCTCGGTCGGCAGTGCGATCTTGGTGATGAGCGTCGACACGAGGGTGAAGCCGTAGGCGGCCATCTGCTCGGAAACGGTAGCGTTGACATCCTTGGCGATGTCATCCTTCTTGGCAAAGACCTCATCGAGTGTGTAGACGGGAATCGAAGAGCGCAGGGCGTCGGTGATGAAGTCACGCATCTGGTCGACGGGCTCCTGCAGCATGTAGTAGCTCTTGTAGATACCCGAATCTGCCGGGCCGGCGCCCATGTCATAGCTCACGTGGTACTGAGCAGAGACCTCAAGGCCGATGGTCACGTTGTCCTGGGTCTTAACGTCGATGCCAAAACCGTTTTTCATGGTGCGCAGACTCACCGTGGCGGCCTTGCGGTCGATCACGGGCACCTTCATGTGGAAGCCCGCGTTGACGATGCGGTTAAACTTGCCCAGACGCTCGATGATCACGGCATGCTGTTGTTCAACGACATAGCAGGCGTTGGGAAGCAGTAACAACAAAATGATGATGGGAATCAAAAGGCTGGTAAGGGCGGCGATGATACCGGACAACAGCATGGTTTCTCCTCTGATAGGCACGCGTTGGCATTAGGATACCCGCACGAAGCAGCAACGTGACATCAACAAGAGGCCCATAACAAAAAAGCCCCCATTGCTGGGAGCTCTTTCATTCAATGGTGCGGGCGAAAGGACGTCCGCGTATCCGCTTCGCGGATCCACACCGGCTTCGGCCGCCTGCCGGCGTCCTCGCCAGCTCGCTAAAAACGCTCCGCGCTTTCTTTACGCTCGCTCCTTCGCAGGTTCAAGTCCCCGCGATGGGCCCATAACAAAAAAGCCCCCATTGCTGGGAGCTCTTTCATTTAATGGTGCGGGCGAAAGGACTTGAACCTTCATGGGGTTGCCCCCATACGGACCTGAACCGTACGCGTCTGCCAATTCCGCCACGCCCGCGTGCAGGAATTAGAATAACGGAGCGCCACCGCGAACGCAAGAACTATTTTTGAAAAAGTTTGCAGGCATTTTCCCAAGCGGCTTGCGCGATTGCCTCAGCATCCTCGCCGGTACGATCGACACGGTCGTTAACCAGCGCGTTTGCCGTAATGGAGATCATTGCGGGCTCGCATTCAAGACCGCGGATGGGCTCCGGAGCCATATACGGGCAATCCGTCTCGAACAAAATTCGATCGAGTGGGGTTGCCGCAAATGCCTCGCGCACGTCGTCGTTGCGCTTAAAGGTGGCCGCACCACCATAGGCGATATAGCAGCCCAGCTCCACAAAGCGCTCCATCGTGGCGCGGTCCTCGCCAAAGCAGTGCAGCACACAACCGGCTTGGGGCACGCCCACCTCACGAAGCACGTTGTACGCATCAACGTGCGAGGTGCGCTCATGGTCCGTGTCCTCGTGGCGCAGATGCAGCTCCACCGGCACGTTACGGCACACGGCAAGCTCGAGCTGACGCGCCATGCAGTCAATCTGCACGTTATGGGGTGCCGGCGCGATATCGTCGTCATAGTCCATGTGGTAGTCCAGGCCGATTTCGCCAATACCGGCGCATAAGGAATCATCGAGCGCGGCAACGACCTGTGCGTGAACGTCGTCGGTATAGTCCGGTGCGCCATACGGATGCACGCCGGCAAGATACTTGATCTGCGGGATATCCTGCATCGGCAGAATTTCGCGCACGAGCCAGTCGCTATAGTCCGTCACGCTGCGTTTGTCAGCGATGGGGTCGAGCATCGTCACCAACAGGTCGACGCCCGCCGCCTTGGCACGCACGAGCGTCTCAGGCACATCCTTGCCCCAGAACGAAAGTAGATGCGCATGCGTGTCGGCAAGCGGTGCCAAGGGCACGGGACAAGCAACCGTCTTCTTTTTCTTGGTAAACGTCACACGTTCGGCATTAGGCATCATGGATTAGCTCCTGGGCCAGACGGACAAAGTCGGCAACATCAAGCGTCTCGGCGCGCGTGGTGGGTGCGATACCGCAAGCCTCAAAGGCGGCATCGAGCACGTCCTTGGCAAAGCCGTTGGCGCTCATGGAATTGCGGATGGTCTTGCGACGCTGGGCAAATGCAGCATCAATCACGCGAGCCACAAAGTCGCGATCGAGCCCTTCGGGCACCACGCCGTCAACACGGTCGATACGCACGACGGCCGAGTCCACGTGCGGCGCCGGCATAAAGCAACGCGGCGGCACCTCAAAACGACCCGTCACCTGCGCATACAGGCCGAGCTTTGCCGTATAGCCGCCATAGGTCTTGTTGCCCGGCGTTGCGGCAATGCGATCGGCAACCTCCTTTTGAACCATGACGACGGCGCGCTTGAGCGCGGGCATCGTCTGGAAGAACTGCAGGATGATCGTCGCCGCCACGTTATAGGGCAGGTTCGCAACAAATACCGTTGGCTCACCGCCTGCAGCCTGCTCAATCTGCCCCGGCGTCACCTTGAGCGCGTCGCCCATGATAAAGCGGAAGTTGGCATAGTCGGCGGCATGGGCGTCGAGCACCGGTTCGAGCTCGGGATCTGCTTCGATCGACGTGACGCACGATGCCTCCTGCAGCAGCGCAAGCGCGAGCGTGCCAACACCTGGGCCAACCTCGAGCACGCGCTCATCGCCCGCAAGCTCGGCAAGCTCGCAAATACGCTCGATCACATGGTTGTCAATTAGGAAGTTCTGGCCCAAGCGATGCTTGGTCGCAAGGCCAAACTCCTCCAGCAGCTCCCTGGTTGCCGTGGGGTTTGCCAAAGGCGAAGTTGTCATGGTTGCCTCCTTAACATGGTGGCTGCATCGTAAAGCAAAAGGGCATGGACCGTTGCGGCCATGCCCTTACAGCTAAACAGCAAATTGCCGATATGGCGCGCAGCGGCTTAGCCCAGACGCGGGAACAGCGGATCGCCCTTCTCGACGGGTTGACCACCAGCAAGCAGGCCCCAAGCGCAAATGCCCTTGAGATCGTCGCTCGCGGCCTCGTCCTCGCAGGACAGGCGGCGCAGAGCCTCGGCAGAAGTCTGGGGCATGAGCGGCATCAGCAGGTGAGCGGCAATGCGGATGGCCTCGAGCAGGTTGTAGATCACAAACGCCAGCTCGTCAGCCTTGGCCTCGTCCTTGGCAAGTGCCCAAGGCTCGGAGTCCTCGATGTAGTGGTTGGCGGCGTGGATGAGCTCCATGACCTCGTCCTTGGCTCCACCGTAATCGAGCACGTCCATCTTGGCCATGTAGCGCTCGACCAGACCATCGGCGATCTTTGCCAGCGGATTGTCGAACGCATCGAACGATGCGGGCTTGGCGGGCGCGCAACCGTCAAAGTACTTGCCGCTCATGTTGAGCGAACGCGAGATAAGGTTGCCCCAGCTGTTGGCCAGGTCGGCGTTGTAGACCTGCTCCATGCGATCGAAGCTGATGGCACCGTCGGTACCGGGGACGACGTCGGTCATGAAGTAGTAGCGATAGCCCTCGACGCCCAACATGTCGATAACGTCCTGCGGAGCGATGGCGTTGCCGCGGCTCTTGGACATCTTCTCGGCCTTGCCGGTCTCGGCATTGCGCACGGTCAGGAAGCCGTGGGCAAAGACGTGCTCGGGCAGGGCCTCGCCGATGGCCATGAGCATGGCGGGCCAAATGACGCAGTGGAAGCGGATGATGTCCTTGCCCACGATGTGGAACTGCGCGGGCCAGCGATAGGCCAGCTCGGCACGCGCCTCGTCGGTGTCGACACCGTAGCCGACGGCCGTCATATAGTTGAGCAGCGCATCGAACCACACGTAGGTCACGTGACCCTCGTCAAACGGGACCTGAATGCCCCAGTCAAAGCTCGTGCGGCTCACGGAAAGGTCGTTGAGGCCGCCCTCGACAAAGCTACGCACCTCGTTCATGCGGAACGCAGGCTCGACAAAGTCGGGGTGCTCGTCGTAAAGCTTGAGCAGCTTGTCCTGGAAAGCGGAAAGCTTAAAGAAGTAGGACTCCTCCTGCACGCGCTCAAGCGGACGGTGGCAGTCGGGGCACAGGTGCTGGCCGACGCTGCCGTACTCCTCGTCGCCCTTCTGGACCTGCGTATCGGTGAAGTAGGTCTCGTCAGGCACGCAATACCAACCGTCGTAGCTGCCCTTATACAGGTAGCCGGACTCCTTCATGCGCTCCCACAGGTACTGCACGGCATGATGCTGGCGCGGCTCGGTGGTGCGGATGAAGTCGTCGTTGGAGATCTCGAGCTTGCTCCAAAGCTCCTTGAAGTGCGGAGCCTGGCTGTCGGTCCACTCCTGCGGCGTCATGTTGTGCTTGGCTGCGGCCTCGGCGACCTTCTCGCCGTGCTCGTCCATGCCGGTCAGGAACTTGACGTTATAGCCGGCGGAGCGACGATAACGGGCCTGAACGTCGGCGATGATGGTGGAATAAGCCGTGCCCAGGTGCGGATCGGCGTTGACGTAGTAGATGGGCGTCGTGATAAAGAACGAAGGCTTGCTTTGATCCATGGGGTTTGTCCTCCAGAAAAACGTTGCATACAGGGGATGATTCTAGCGCAAGGGCTGGATATCCTCCATCTATTGCATATCGAGCACCATGGCATAGACATCGCGCTTGCGGCGCGAATACTTCTGAGACAGGCGCTTGGCCACCGCAGACGCGGGCTCTCCCTCCTCGAGCGCGGCGCGGATATCCTCGCGCAGAGCCTCGTCGGGATCCGCTGCCGCGGCGCCAACCGGCACGATACCGGCCTCCTCATCCTCGCTCGGCGGCGCGATGACCAGTGCAATCTCGCCCTTTACCTCGCCACGAGCACGCAGCTCCTCGGCGAGCTGGACAGCTGGCCCGCGCAAGACCTCCTCGTGCAGCTTGGTGAGTTCGCGGCAGACGGCAACCTCACGTTGGGGAAAGACCTCCGCCACGGCCTCGAGCGTCGCCACGATGCGATGTGGAGACTCGTAGAAGATGAGTGCGCCGGGCACCACGGCAAGGCGCTGCAAACGGCGCACGCGGTCACCGTGCTTTCGGCCCAAAAAGCCCTCGAAGAAAAAATGCTCGCAGGGAATGCCGGACGAAACGAGCGCCGTGACACAAGCAGAGGGCCCGGGAATAACTTCTACGGGCACATCGGCCTCACGTGCCGCCTCGACCAGCGTCTGGCCGGGATCGGACACGCTCGGCATGCCGGCGTCCGAGGCAAAGGCGAGGGTCTCCCCCGCCAGCAGACGGTCGACCAGGCCGGCGGCGCGGCTGGCGATCACATTCTCGTCGCAACGGACAAGCGGCTTGGAAATGCCCAGGTGCATCAGCAGCTTTGACGTCACACGCGTGTCTTCGCAGCAGATGGCATCGGCGGCGGCAAACGCCTCGCCAACGCGCGGGGACAGGTCGCCCAGGTTGCCGATGGGCGTGCCGACCACATAGAGTTTGCCCGTATGGGCGCTGTTTTGCGTCATATCAACCTATTCAATCATGCCGCGCTCGAGCGTACCGAGCGCCGCGCGGGCGTCCCATGCTGCAATGCGCTTCTCGGTCTTCCACGTTTGGAAGAACCAACCGGCAGCCGGCGCAAACGAAGCCAGCTGATTGGCGATAAACACGCGCTCGTAGGCATTGCGGCCCTCGGGCGTAACCGACGAGTTGGCAAAGATCGCCGCGCCCGACCATTCGCCCACCAGCACGGGGAACCCAGTCGAAATCGCTTCTTTGAGCTCGCGCTTGTTGCGCGAAATCGCCGTCGTCAGCCCGCGGGGGCTCGTGATATCGAGCGCATACTCGTCACGGTAATGGTACAGGTGAAGGTCCATGTAGACGTTCTTGTACTTGGCGCCGCGCATAAAATGCTTCCACTCGCTGGGATGTCCCGAAGACGAAAAGACGACGATCTTATCCTCGGGCATATACGAACGGACGAGCTCGTAGGCATCGCGATAGAAATTGCGCAGGTAGTGGGCCGGAATGCCATCCGTCATGGCAAAGAGACTCTTGCGGACACTCATCTGCGGCGTATCCAGCAGCTCAATGCCCAGCAGGCTCTCGGCCTCGCCGTAACGCTCGGCCAAGCGCTCGAGCACGTCGAGTGCGACATGGCGGCCGTTAGTGGACGAATGCCACTCGGCAACAGCCTCCGGCGTGGCGGGCGAATCGTTGGAATCGCCCTGGCCACCGGGCACAGTTGCCAGGTCAAGCAGCACGCGGATGTCGTACTTGGCAGCCCACTCAATTGCACGGTCGATGTAGTCGACAACCGAGATGTAGGACGCATCGGACTCCTGCGAGCCAAAGGCATACCAGGGCACCGGCAGACGCACGGCGTTGAGGCCGATCTGCGCCATGCGACGGAAATCGTCCTCGCTCACAAACGTCTCGTAATGACGGCGCATGCGCTCGTTATAGGCGGCGGTGCCCATGGCCTCCTGCAGCTCGGCCGCGTTGGATGCACCGGTCGCCGCGTATAGCGACGGGGTCACCCAAGGCTCGGGAATAAACCAGCCAGAGAGATTAACGCCGAGTATCCTCTCCATCACTGCCCCCTTCGGATCGTGCAGGCCGAGCCTGCATCGTATTGCATAGGAAAAGTATCGTTTTGAGTATACCCGCGCGTGCGGACAGACGACCGAACGGTCTGTAAAGTGGCGCAAAAGCGGGAGGAATATCTGGGCGGGCCCGAGATGGCGCGCCGAGATGTACATATGCGCCGGAAGTAGGCGGCCGGAAAGCGCATCCCGTTTTTCGCAAAAGACTGGGATGCATTTTCCGTTCGAGGCCTCAATCGGAAAATGCATCCCGTTCTGAGCGCGAGATCTGGGACGCAGTTTCCGCCAAAGGCCGCAAAAGGAAAGCACGTCCCATTCTGACGCCGGATTCCGGGTCGCGCTTTCCCAAGCGACATCAAAGCGGAAAGCGCATCCCACTCTGAAGCCAAATTCCGGGACGCAATTTCCGCAGAGCCCTCGATAAAAGAAAAGGACCCCTTTGCAGAGGTCCTAGTCAATTCAAGGTGGCGGGGAAGGGAATCGCGTCCGCGCGCTGCGCGGACGGACCGCTGTGGCGCTTACGCGCCTTGCGAGCTGCGCTGGCAAACGCTTACGCGTTTACTCAGCTCCGCGCCCTCACGGGGTTCGATTCCATGTGGGGGCTGTATAAAAGAAAAGGACCCCTTTGCAGAGGTCCTAGTCAATTCAAGGTGGCGGGGAAGGGAATCGAACCCCTGACACGAGGATTTTCAGTCCTCTGCTCTACCAACTGAGCTACCCAGCCATTTGAGTTGTGCCTTGTTTCAAGGCTTGATTAGTATAACCAAGGACGCGTTCCGGTCAACCGAGAATTTTAAAAAAGTTTTTGAGCACAGCCTCGGTTCTATAAATCGGCACGTCAGAGGCATCAGCCGGCAGCAAGAAGTTTTTCACTCAGAGCCGCACGGGCAAACTCACTTGGCGTCATCCCCTCGGCAGCCGCCCGTCGACGAATGGCCTCCTTCATTCCCAGAGGAATCTTGACCGACAGCGTTGCCGTCCCCTCACCTGAGAGCGGGGGCCGTCCATGCACGATCCCACCAACGGTGTGTTCGCCATCCGGAAACTCTCCGCGCTCGTACGACTCGCACCACGCGTCAATCATTTCATCCGTTACAACCTGACCATTAGCGGCCGTATACGTCTTGCCCATCATCGACCCCTTTGCCGAGCCTGTTCAATCTCCTGCCAAAATTTCTTCTGGACTGGAGACAAGGCATGAATGATAAGCCACCCACGGACAAGCTCGACCGCGACAAGCTCCACGCTTCGTCCGTCTGGGAGCCATCCAATCGCAAGCCATCTCGGCGGCTCGTCCTTCGACTCGCGACGAATGCACTCAGTAACCGCAAGCCAAGCGCTAAGCACCTGCTTTTCCGTCAGGTGCTTTTTAGCGTTGGGGTGAATCTCAACATCCATGCATCTTCTCCTCCATCTTACCCAATTTCGTATGACGAAAGTCCACTGTCGCCAATTCTTAAGCCGGCACGCGTTGGAGAGCAGGGGTCGAAACAATGATTGAAGGACGCTCTAGTACGGCCCAGGCGCCGGGGCAGGAGCACATACGCCAAGGGCGGACGTTTTCGTAGCGCGCGAGGATATTGCCGTCGCGATCGATGAAGGCGATGTCGATGGGATAGGCCATAAAACACGTATGGACCGAAGAGCAGCGTGGAAACGCCATGACGAGCGGCAGGCCGTTGGCGGCAACCGGACGCCGTCCCAGCATGCCGCGCAGGCGCACGACAAACGACTCCGCCACCACAAACTCGGCCGGCGTCCAACCCAGCCTATTGAGTGCCCGCGCGTAGGCGATGTAGGACGAGACCGCGGTCACATGACCACCCCCGGACGCCATGGATCGACCGTCACCGCACGCTCGTGCGACAACGTTGTCGGCGCCCCCAGCGGAACGCCAGCGATGCTGAGAGAAGTCGGCCACGGCTCATAGTGCATGGTGCAGGTGTAGGTCCTAAACGTACCGGATAGGGAGAGCAGGCCACCATCCGATGCCTTCGCGCCTTGCTCGCTCGACACTTCGATCTGTAAGTCATAGCCTTCCATGGCATTCAGAATTTGAGTCTGAACCGTCGCCGAGGCATCGGCAGAGCTTTCGTCGCCCTCCCCCTCCGACGCCACGGCATGCGCTAGCACGATGTCGGGCACCACGCGGTCGAAGCGCGCGACAGCGCTGGCAAAGATCATGACGTTGTACACAATGAGTGCCAGCACCAGCAAAACGGGCGTAACCACTGCCATCTCCACCGTCGCTTGGGCGCGCTCCTCGCGCAGACGCATGCGGATACTCATTACGACCCACCGCCCAGAGCGCCAACCAGCGCGGCGACATCGACGGTGAGCGGGATGGAGCCGCCGCCGGGCAGAGGAATCTCCGCAAGTGTGAACACCGTACCGTTAATGGTGCGTTCGACTTGATATTCCAACGCCTCGCAAAGCGCCTTGGGATCGGTCACGCCCAACGGAATACTTCGCAGTTTGTCTTGCGCTTGAGAGAGACCCGCAATGTCAGACCCCGGACTCTTAATGATATTGGCGGAATCGGTCAGCACCGGCTTTCGCAGGCGCAAGTCGCACGGTTCCAAACCCAGCGCCGCCACGGACGCCGAAACGGTATCGCCGAGCCACGATGCGATGGAGCCCAACGCGCCGCTGCCCCCTCCTAGGCCTTTAATCATCTCGTCCATAAGTTCGTCGGCTGAGCCTTGGATATCACCGTATCCCACGAGTAGCCGTCCCCAAACATCCATGACGCCGTCGAGCACGCCGGCAACGCCGCCCGAGCGTTCCTTCAATGTCGAGAAAAATCGCGAAAGCACGTTGTTTTGCGCCGTCGCCTCATCGGGCGCCAGCACCGCGGCAGAGATAGCACCGCGATCGCCAAGCCTGACTGCCGCGTTAAACGAGGAGTTAAGTTGATCGGGGCTGGTAATGTCACCCGAAACTGCAAAGGCGACCACGCCGTTGCGACCAGGTGGGGCGATACGCGGGCGCTCGCCGGAAAGCGCTTTAATGGCCTGGTCAAACGCATTGCCCGCACGGTCGGCCTCATCCTCGGTCTGACGCTCAAGTTCGAGTTCTTTGTTGCGGCATTCGACGTAGTCTTCCAGAGCCTCTTTGAACTTATCGAAGTGGTACTCGAAGCCCCTTTCGACAGAAGTCGTTGCAATCGCAACGTACCCTAAAGACGACACACCGAAATGGCATTCGCTACACGTTTCGTGACCGTCAAAATCTGCGACGGATGCCAGCCCACCCGGCTTTCCTTTTTTGTAATTTGGACAGTCAGTCCCATAATGCAAATAGGTAACTTTATCTACTTCACTCGTGGGCCAACGTGCATCGGTATAGAGTTCAGTCGTCCGCGCCTCATCTGGATTTCGCGGAAGGAAAGGGATGCGGGCGGAAACTTTGCCGTCCTTTTCAGTTATATATGCCCGCTCGACTTCTTCGCTCGCATACGCGAAGAACACCTTTCGTGCAGCAGAATCTGCCTGTTTTTCCGGACCTTCGCCAAGCGGCTTCTCATTTGCCAGGCGCTGGCGATAGTAGGCCTTCGCGCGATCGAGCGCCACTTGCGGCTCCCACGTAACGCTCGAAGCGTAATGTGGATTTTGAGCACCAGAGAGATCCGCTAGGCTTTTCGCACGCTCCCACATGCAAGAACAGCTGCTGACCGAGCCCTTGTCCGACCCGCCACAATCCGCCAGCCAAGCGCGCTCTTTAGCCTTCGCCGTGTCCTCAGAAGCCTTCCGCAGCTCCTCGGCCGCACGCTCTAAATCATCTGAAGTGTCTTTAATGGTATCGGTTGAGATCTCTGACCCTTTGAGCGCAGCGAAGTCCGACTCGGATGTCCTGGGCACGGCAAGCGCCGTACCGGTATAGGTCACACTATCGGTATCCTGCGCCGACACCGCCTGCGTGGCACGCGCGGCGATCAGATACGGCAGAGCCGTCTCGATTTTCTGTAAGCCTTCCGATGCGCTTTTGGCAAACTTGTTGCGCGTTTTAATGATTTCAATCCCGGTGTCGACCATATTGCCGGCAACTGGCTCGGCACCCGGGATGAGGATGGCGACCAGTCCCGTCCCGATCGTGGCAAACCCCGCCAGCCCCAGACTCAAGATGCTCGCATCCACCACCGTCGCAGCCGTATGGTAGGACGACACCACATTGGCGCCTGCCAGCGCGCCGCTATCGGCAGCCACCTGGGTATCCCCAGCACGCGACATGCTCCATATCGCCGCGGTCGACGAAAACAGCAACGTGAGCACCACTAGGATGACCACGGCAGAGGAAAGCGTGGTGTAGGCACCGTCTTCGATAAACAGGTCGATACCGGCTCGACCCATAAAGCCGCCTCGCTTGCGATGGCAGCTCGGACGGCGCGTCAAAACGCGTCTAGACCAGAAACGCTTAATCCCATGCAGCAATCCACGAACCATAATCTCCCTCCAGCCATTCGGGACGTGATTGATACGAGACATCGACCTTGAGCTCAACGTAGCCGCCCTCGGCGGTACCACCCATAGCCTGCGCAAACGCACCGATCACAGGTAACGGCTTGACCTCGCCGGAAACGGACACGGACGAGACGCCACCCGCATCGGCCCGACCAAGCTCGATATCCCACGACAACGGCCCGCCGGCATGAAAGATCGAAACGTTGGGCACTGCGGCAAGCCGGCGGCGGGTGAACTCCTTAAGATCGTCGTCCTCCGCCGTCGTCGTGGTCATGAGCCGCGCGGTCTCGGCAGCGGCAGACTCCATGACCGCGCGCGTATAGAGCAGGCACACCGGTTGCAGTGCGAGAAGGATGAGCATCAGAAACGTCGGCAGCAAAAAAGCGGCCTCGACCGTAGACTGCGCCCGGTCCTCGCGCGCGATATCAATACAACGCGATGTCCTTAGCGCCCGCAGCGGCGTCGATAACCGACGTCGAGGCAACGCCATGGGATGCCGCCCGCTCAACCAGCGCCGCCAAGCGTCCATCGGTGCCAGCACGCCAAAGTCCCGCAATCGCCAGCACGATCGATAGCAGCGCCACCGTGACGATGGCGTATTCGACCGTCGCCTGGGCAGATTCCTCGCGCAGGACGTCATGCATTTCACGACCCCTCCTTTGAGTTCGATGCCTGCGGGCTCAGGCGGATCACGCGCAGGCGGCACGAGGCATCGCCGGCATCCGCGGCAACCGTCACCATATCGACCCAGCCGCGCCCATCGCGCACGATGGCGCCCCATACGTTGCCCTTAATATCGAGATAGCCGCTCAGGGCGAGCTGGGCCGTTGGCACCTCGCGGTAGGCGCGTAACATATCCGCCGCTGCCTCGGTCATCGGTCGGTCCTCGGACCATGCAAGCCGGACCGCAATCGCGTTGTCCTCAGGCAAATCCGTCGCAGTGCCAGACCGCTTGTCGAGCGTCCGCAGAAAGGTTTGCGCCGTGACAGCGACATCCGAATCGCCCGCATCTCGCATCTCATCTTTTTGAGACGCCACCGCCGAATCTGAGCCCGAATCGAAGGCGGCCCCAGGACGCTGCTGCCGCGCGGCGTTAAGCCCCCAAACCGCCACTGCCACCGCCACAACCACACAGGCAAACACCAGCAGTGCGCCGACAGGCCGCCTACCCTCTACAGGCTGTTGATGCCCTCGCTGATAGCGTTCCATAGATCTTGGACCTTGCCCTTAAATGCGACAATGGCAATGATGGCGATCACCACGAGCACGCCGACCAAGATGGCGTATTCGGTGGTGCCCTGCGCACTCTCCTCCTGCAGTAGCTCCCCGGCATGCTGGCGAGCGCGAATTAACTGGCAAACAGCCCAGCTCCAGACCTTGCCAGCAACGTCAGTCATCGTGTTCATGTATTCCTCCCTACATCATCCCGCCTGCTCCCAGCAGCGGGCCCAATATGGACAGAAGCAACGCCGGCAAGATGAGCGTGCCGGTGGGAATCAGCAGCTTGACGGGCGCACGCTCAATCTCGCGCTCGACCGCGGCGCGATGAGCCGCACGGATCTCGCGACTTTGAGCGGCCAGTGTCTCGGCAAGTGGGGCACCCAGGGCGAGCGCCTGTCCCACCGTGATGGCAAAGGTCTCGAGCGCTCGCACGTCCAGGTCGCGCGCGGCGGCCAACAACTCGTCCTCACGCGTGCCCACGCCCACCTGCCACGCCATGCAGGCCCGCTCAAGTCGAAGAGCCAGCACTGACCGGCGGTTGGCGCAGAAAATCTCAAGCGCCGCATCAAACGAAAGACCGGCCGAAAGACCCAAGCGCACAACATCGATCATCTCGGACACTTCGCCGAGCGACACTCGCGCCGGGCCGCCCGCTCCAACCGCGCCCTTCATTCGCGCGGTCAGAGCATCGACCACCGAGCGACCCGCGGCAGCGACCAGCACCGCCTCGCGCTTGCAGGCCTCTGCGATCTTGCGTGCATCCGCCCGATCCAAACCCGTCGCGACAAATACACTCAGAGCGCACAGGCAAGCCGCAACTGCAACCGGGGCGCTCATAGCTCCACCCGCATAATGCGCCTGATAACCACCAGGGCAACGGCGTTGAGGGCAAGACCCAGCACCACAGCGCCCGCGCCGGCAGGCGTCGCAAGACCGCGACGAAAATCTGCCGAAAGCAGCGCCAACACCGCGCACATGCCCGTCGGCATCGCCGCGACCATATGCGCAGACATGCGGGCCTGCGACGTCTTAACATCTAGGCGGCGCTTGAGCTCAATGCGCTCCCCCACCATGCTCGACGCCTCGGACAGTAAGTCGGCAAGCGGAGCGCCGGTGCGCTGTGACACCTTAAGCGCCAAGGTCACAAGCGAAAGACCGGGGGCGTCGATGCGCACGAGCAAGTCATCGAGCGCGTCGGTCGCCGAGATGCCGCAATCGATCGCCGCCGCCACCCGCAAAAACTCGGTATGCACCGGTTCTTGCGCATGAGCGCCCACAAAGCGCATGCCCTGGGCCAGCGAATGTCCCGAGGCAAGCGACATGGAAAGTGCGGTAAACGCCTCGGGCATGGCCTCTTCTGCATCGTGTTGCTCGCGCCGGCTCTCAAAGCCATCCCGAGCGGCGCCAACGGCAAACGGAGCAACAAGTCCCAAGGCAAATCCGAGGGGCGATAACGACACCATCGTTAGCAAAACGCAGCAGACACCGCTCGATAGCAGCAGAAACGCCAAACGCCCCGAAGCATCCTCGATCGCGAGGCCAAGGCGACGCGCCGGAGCCAGCGATGCCCACGAACGGGCGATCTTTTTCAGCGGATCGTTTTCCACCAGCTCACGCGGCAGCTTCTCTGCCACCGTCTCGAGCGCCTGACGCGCCAGCTCCGCCGGCGGTACCTGCGGCACACGAGGTTCCGCCCCGCACGCCGTCGCAACAGAAAACCCTGCCAAACCCCCTACGACGAGGGGCACAGCGACCTCCATTCGTCCACCTCCTCTTGTGTGAGCGTCCCCGACCGCAGGCCTTCTGCGATAAACGGCGGCTCGCGGTCAAGCTTCCAGGTGCGCTCGGCGGCATCGAAAGTCACATAGCGCTCGAGCTCTACGCCGCCCGACGCGGCGCGACGCACCCCCGAATACGAGGAGACGAAACGCCTGCCATCGGCGTGGCGCTCGGACATCACGATGCCGTCGAGCGCCATGGCAATCTGCTCCTCGATGAGCTCGCTCGGCAGATCGATGCCATAACGTGCAAGCAACGTCAGACGCACCACGGTCTCCTGTTCTGAGCCCGCATGAAGTGTGGTGAGCGACCCGTCGTGGCCCGTGTTCATGGCCTGCAACATGTCGCAGCACTCAGCACCGCGCACCTCGCCCACCACGATGCGGTCGGGGCGCATGCGCAGGGCATTGGTCACCAGGTCGCGGATCGTCACCGCGCCCTCGCCCTCAATTGAAGCCTCGCGCGCCTCTAGGCGCACCACGTGCGGATGATGCGCAAACTTGAGCTCAGCAGAGTCCTCGATCGTCACGATGCGCTCGCCGGTGGAGATCTCGCATGACAACGCGTTGAGCAGGGTGGTCTTACCAGATCCCGTGCCTCCCGCAACCGCCAGGTCCTGTCGCAGCGACACCGCGCACGACAGCAGCTGCGCATACCAAAGCGGCAGCGACCCCAGCCCCACAAGCTCGTCCAGCGAGCAGATACGGTCCGAGAACTTTCGGATGGTGAGAATCGGTCCGTCAATCGCCACAGGCGGAATCACCGCGTTGACGCGATAGCCCGTTTTGAGGCGGGCGTTGACGATGGGGCTGCGCTCGTCGATACGGCGGCCAAGTGGCGAGATGATGCGGTCGATAAGCACCCGGATCTGCTCATCATCCTCAAACGCATGCTCGATGGGGTACAAGACGCCGCCGCGTTCAAAGAAAGCCGAGCGGCAGCCGTTGATCATGATCTCGGTAACGGTGTCGTCCTCGATGAGCGGCTGCAACGGCCCCAAGCCCACCACGTCATCCAAAATCTCGTCGATGATAGTCTCGCGCTCGGGCGTCGCGAGATCGGTCGGCTCCTCAACATTGAGCGCCGCCTCCACCGCAGGACGCAATTCCGAGCGGGCAAGTGCCGGGTCGATATAGGCGCTGATACGCGCCACTTCGTCGTAACCCATGCGGTCCATCACGGCGCGCTTGGTGCGTCGTTTCACCGCGCGGCGGCGCCCCGCATCTACAGGCGCTGCCGCCGCTGCAGCGCCGGCAGCCTTAATCCTCGTTTGCAGGCTCATCGCTGATCACCCTCGCGCGACCAGGGAAGGCGGATACGCGGGCGTTCGGTGCGCATTGCACGGTCGGTGACCATATCGCCCCAAGGGCCGACGGCGCACCCCAGTTCCACGAGCATCTCGCGCGTGGCCTCGCGCACGCTGGTCGCAAAAGCGCTGGTCTGCCCCACTGCCTCGTCAGCGCGCCCAAACGCCATGAGCGCGGCGAGATCCTGCCCGCCATCGGCGATACGAATCTTGGAGCTCAACGCACAGGCAATCTCAAAGCGCATGGCAACATCCTCGTCTGCCCCGCGCGCACCGAACCGGTTGAACACGGCGCTCATGCGCGTGCGCGGCACACCTACTCGACTTGCCAGTTCAATGACGCGCGACGCCGATGTCGCGGACGACACCGCCGCATCGCCAACGACCAGGCAACGGTCGCTCGCCGCCACCGCAGCCGCCACGGCGTCGCCCCAAAAGACCGAGGTATCGATAAAGACCACGTCGGATTCGCGACGCAGGACATCAAGCAGTAGCTCCACCGGACGTGCCATGAGCTCGGCTTGCTCGGGCGCCGCGACGGGACCCCAGAGCGTAACGCCCGGCGCCACGCGCATCGATGCGGCTACGATATCCGGCTCGGTGAGCGCGCCCGCCGCCGACGGCTCGATAAGTGCCGCCATATCGCGCGGAGCATCGACGCCTAACAAGTCGTAAAGGTTTCCAAACATCAGGTCCAGGTCGAGCACGGCGGCACGCAAGCCCAACAGCGACGATGTGTGTGCCATGGTGGCAACGATCGTCGACTTGCCGCAACCGCCCGAACCCGAAATGGCGCAGATGACCGGAGCTCGATGCGGCGAAGCGGCAGCGTCTGCCGGCGGCATCGGAGGCGGCGGAGCGGGCGTCGGTGACAGCGTCCCCGTCTCCTCCGCCGCAACCACACGCTGCGTCCAAGCCGGCATGGCAGCTTGTTCGGTCTGCGAGGCAGGCTCGTTCTGTGCAATCTGCTCATGCTGCATCAGCGACAACTCGCCGCACCCGGCAAAGCCCTCAACTTCGTCGAGTTCATCCACCAGATTCACGCCGTGCACGTATCCCATATCTACAGCCGGGGAATCGCCAGCATGCTGCGCCGGCCCTCCAGCGTCATCGTATACAAGGGGGTTCCGGGGGCGCCGACCATGCTCGGCTTCCGCTTTTCCATAATCATCAACACGCGGGCCTCTTGTAGCGCGAGGCGCCCCGGGTTCCCTATCAACAAAAGCATCGGGCTCAATCGTCATGCGCCGATCGGAATCAACCGCTCCCTCGCCCGCGCACCCGTTGCCGCATATACTGTGCGCAGCGATGACCTCGGTCGCCCCTGCGCGAAACAGCCCCTCGATATCCGACGGATCGAGTGCTTCTATCAACACGACCACGCGACTCACACGGCCTTCGGCCGTCAGGCGCGCAACAGTCTTGCGCACATCTTCGGTATCAAACAGAGACGCCGCGATGATGGCAGCCCCGCGGCGCGACGGAAACGCCCGAGCCATGGAAACCAGCCCGTCCAGGTCACCTACGCGAAGCACCTGTGCACCCGCATCACGGCCCTCGACTTCCCGCTGCAACAGCCCGTAATCGCCGCACGCGCAGCACGCAAGCCAGATCGCCTTCATCACTTGTCGCCTCCGCTCTTTTTGCCGCGCGCCGTGGCGGGAATCGTCAAGCTGACCGTTCCCTTGCCCGAGGCTCCCAGCAGTTCCTTGACGTCTTCGGGGTCAGCCGCCAGCGTCACCCATTCGATCTTGCCCTCGCGCGTGGCACCAGAATCCTCACTGGTATCGATCACGTACGCGCCGCACAGTCGATCGGTTACGCCGTCTTTTTGCACATACACATCCACGTAGCTGCCCACGCCCGTGGCGCCGCCGACCGAGTGCTCGGCATCGACCGCCACCGAAACGGCGACTTTGCCCTTAGGCACCTCGAGCTTGTGGCTTTCGGCCTTGGTGTAGACATTGCAAATCACGGCGTTTTTGGGAATGCGCGAGGTCGTCACGTCGCCGCGCACCTGACGCAGCTCGGTCGCCGCATCACGCGGCAACAGACTCGCCAGCCATTCCTGAGTTATGACATTAGTCTCGTCGAGGGTCTCGCCCGCATCGATATCGCGCGCCGCGACGCACACCTCAACGCGGTCGCCGCCGTATTTTGCCAACGTCTCGGCCTGGGCCCGCTCGGCTTGCGAGCGGATCGACGAGCCGTAGACCATGCAGAGCGCCGCGGCAAGCACGCCCGCGACCAGACTGATGGCGATGCGCTTGCTCTTGTTCACGGCCGCTCCTCTCAAGGTAGCACCGGGCAAATGCCCGTACCACCATTGTCTGGGCGACCAGGGCGCAAAGCGGCGCAATCGCGATCTTGGTTTTAGGTGTCAAACCAATTGCTGACCAAAAGCTGACCAGCCCGTCAAGCTCGTGGCAAGGTTTTGGTCAGAACGTCGGCAAAACGCATATTTCGAGGCGCTTTGGCAGCAAAAAAGCCGCCTCCCAAGCAGTTAGGAGACGGCTGTCATAGGAAAATTCAATTACAGATGGACATCGGGGTCGAGCATTTGGGCACTCACGCGCATGGATGACGCCAGGTTTTGGAACGTCTCCAGACGCAGGCTGTCGATCTGTCCGGCATCTTCGGCCTCGCGAACGGCGCAACCCGGCTCATGGGTATGCGTGCAATCGCCAAACCGGCACGCACGCGACGCCTCGACGATCTCGGGGAACGCGCGAGCCAACCCGCGTTCGTGGCCCACGAGCGGCAGGCTGCGCAGGCCCGGGGCATCGGCGATCACGCCGGCGTCGCCCGGCAGCGCCACCATCACGCGCGCAACCGTGGTGTGGCGACCTTGGTCATCACGCTCGCGCACGCCGCCAGTGGCCAGCGCATCGTGGCCCAGCAGTGCATTGAGCAGCGTTGACTTGCCGGCACCCGACTCGCCCAAAATCATGGCGCAGCTCCCAGCCGGCACGCAGGCGCGCACCTCGTCCAGGCCGAGGCCCTCGGCAGAAGACGTCACGATCACGCGCACGTCCGGACCCACCAGACGGCGCACGCGGTCCAGATCGCGCTCGAGCTCATCGGCCTCGCAACGGTCGGCCTTGGTGAGCACCACCACCGGCTCGGCATCGCAATCGAGCGCCAACACCAGTGAGCGCGCCACGCGATCGAGCAACACCTCGCCGGCACCGAGCGCCTGCACGATCAGCACGCTGTCGACGTTGGAGCAAAGCACCTGGCGCTCACCGCGGGCACGGCCACGCCAACGCTCAAAGCTCGTACGGCGCGGCAGTACGCACTCGATCACGCCCATGTCGTGCCCGGGAGCACGGCGAACCGCCACGCGGTCGCCCACGGCGGGCAGCAAGACCTCGTCCTCGCCACGCGACTTGGCAAACCCCACGGCATGCTCGGCACGAAACGTGTCATCGGCAGTTGCCACCAGCGGAAACCCGCGGTCTAGGCGCACCACGGCACCGAGCTGCATCTGCTCGGGTTCCTCGGCCTGTGCGCAAAAGTCGTCAAATGCAGCCTGCTGAGCCGCATCGACCGGCAGGCCATCGAACGCCGGAACATCCTGCAGCGCGTCAAGCCCCGGTACACTCGCCAGCAACTCCTCAGCAGATGCAGGGGCTTCGGTCGCAAGCTTCCGACGACGATCGCGCTTAGCCCGCGCCCCCGTCGTCTTTTTCTTCGCCTTAGCCTTAGCCTTAGCCACAAACGCCTCCCAGCACCAAAAATCACAACTGAGCAGGTATTTTAAATCAAAAAGAGCTGGCCGGGCAAAGCCCGACCAGCTCACAAACTTTCCCTCAGCCCTTTTCATCCGCACGGGAGAAAAGCCAGCAAGGATACCGCAGGGCCCGCCCGCCGGGAGGGGTTTCCTAAGGGCACATCCCGCAGCCGCAAAGCGGCGAGGACGTGCCCGTGGAAACCCCGCAGGCGGTCGGGCCCGGACAGGAACGCTACTCTTTTTCGACCGCGCGCATGATCGCCTTGTAGATCTCCATCAGCGGGATGATCAGGAAGGCCAAGCCCAGCGCGGCGATAACGCCCTTAAGCTCAAGCGTCACGGGGCCAAAGAACATCTCGGCAAGCGTCGGCTGCACGGTTACGATCACCGTCAGCACCAGCGCCAGCGCGGCGGAAGCCCACAGCCACTTGTTCTGCTTCTTCATGCTAAACAGCGACGCACGACGGCTGCGCATATTGAAGCAGTGGAAGATCTCGACCATGTTGAGCGTGATGAAGGCCATCATCACGCCTTCCTCGTCGGCATTACCGGCGATCATATCGGCGATGTGGATGTAGCCCATGTCAAAGTACACGCCCACAAAGAAGCTCGCCAGCACCAGCACGGTGATGATCAGGCCCTGGACCACGCAGTCCAGGCCCATGTGACCGGCAAAGACACCGTCCTTGGCGTTGCGCGGCTTGCGCTTCATGATGTCGCCCTCGGCGTCCTCCATGCCCAGCGCGAGCGCGGGGAAGCAGTCGGTGACCAGGTTCACCCACAGCAGCTGCACCGGCTGGAAGATGGTAAAGCCGATGAGCGTGGCGATAAACACCGAGAATACCTCGGCAAGGTTGGCCGAAAGCAGGAACTGGATGACCTTGCGGATGTTGTCGTAGATGCGACGGCCCTCTTCGCAGGCACCGATGATGGTGGCGAAGTTATCGTCGGCAAGCACCATATCAGCGACGTTCTTGGTAACGTCGGTGCCGGTGATGCCCATACCGACGCCGATGTCGGCGCGCTTGATGGACGGGGCATCGTTGACGCCGTCGCCGGTCATGGCGACGATCTGGTCGCGCGACTTCCAAGCCTCGACGATGCGGGTCTTGTGCTCGGGCTGGACGCGAGCGTACACGCCGTAATCCTCGATGTGTGCATCGAGCTCCTCGTCGCTCATGCGGTCGAGGTCGGCACCGGTGATAGCCTGGCTGCGATCGGCGACGATGCCCAGCTGCTTGGCGATGGCCACGGCGGTGTCGATGTGGTCGCCCGTGATCATGACGGTGCGGATACCGGCGTCGTGCGCCTCGCGGATAGCGTCGGCCACCTCGGGACGGACCGGGTCGATCATGCCGGACAGGCCGCAGAAGACCAGGTCATGCTCGAGCGCAGCGGGGCTGCAGTCGGCGGGAACCTCGGTGTAGGTGCGGCTCGCCAGCGCCAGCACGCGCAGGGCCTCGTCAGCCATGGCCTTGTTGGCTGCCACGAGCTCGGCACGACGCTCCTCAGTCAGCGGAACGACCTTATCGCCCTCGTAGATGTGGGTGCACAGGCCGATCACCACGTCGGGCGCGCCCTTGGTGTACTGCTCATACTCGCCGTCCAGGGTCTCGACGACCACGGACATCATCTTGCGGCCCGAGTCGAACGGGGCCTCGCCCACGCGCGGGTGCTCGGCAGTCAGGCCAGTGAGGCCCGCCTTGCCGGCGTCGTTGACGAGCGCGCACTCAGTCGGCTCGCCCACGGCCTCGCCCAGCTCCTCGTCCCACTGGGCATCGGAGCACAGAGCCATGCCGGCCAGGAACTTCTCCTTAGGTGCGGCGAGCTCGTGCTTGACGACGGTCATCTTGTTTTGGGTAAGGGTACCGGTCTTGTCGGAGCAGATGGTCTGCGTGCAGCCGAGCGTCTCGACGGCAGAGAGCTTGCGGATGATTGCCTGGCGCTTGGCCATCTTGGTCACGCCAAGCGACAGCACGATGGTCACGACGGCGACCAGGCCCTCGGGGATGGCAGCGACGGCGAGCGAGACGGCAACCATAAAGGTATCGAGCAGGGCGGTCGGGTCGGTAAGAACGTTGCCCACGCCGTGGCGGATGATATCAACGCCAAAGATGACGACGCAGATGACGATAACCATAATGGTAAGAATACGGCTGAGCTCGGCGAGCTTCACCTGCAGCGGCGTGAGCTCTTCCTTGGCCTCGGCCAGGGCGCCGGCGATCTTACCCATCTCGGTGTTCATGCCGGTACCGACTACGACGGCGCGGCCACGGCCGTACACCACGGTGGAGCCCATGTAGCACATGTTCTTGCGGTCGCCGAGCGGCACGTCGTCGGTGCCCGCGGCAAGCTCAATCACGTTGGCATGCTTCTCGACGGGTACGGACTCGCCGGTAAGGGCGGCCTCCTCGATCTTCATCGTGGCGCTCTCGAGCACGCGGCAGTCGGCCGGGACGGAGTCGCCCGCCTCGAGCATGATCACATCGCCGGGCACGAGCTCGGCGCTCGGCAGGTGCACGAGCTTGCCGTCGCGCAGAACCTTGGACTGCGCGGCGCTCATCTCCTGCAGGGCCTCGAGAGCTTCCTCGCTCTTGGCCTCCTGAACCACGCCCAGCACCGAGTTGACGATAACGACGAACATGATGATGGCGACATCGGCAAAGTCCGCCTCGCCCTTGACCATGCCCGTGAGCGCGCTGATGACGGCGGCAACGATCAGCATGATGACCATGGGGTCGGCCATCTGCTCAAAGAAGCGCTTCCACAACGGCGTCTTCTCGGCTTCCTCGAGCTTGTTAGGGCCTGTCTTGGCGAGGCGCGACGACGCCTCGTCGTTGCTCAGGCCAAGGTTCTCATCGACACCCTGGTCGCTGAGCACCTCCGCCGCGGCGGACAGGTATTCCTTTTGCATATAGAGTCCCCTCCTGGGATTCGGGCCACTCAGCAGATTGATGCCCGATCATAATTCCCAGGAGAAGGGCAAGGGCTCATCAAGGCTGCCGTGCTGAGCGGCAGTTGATAGTGGAGCTATGGTACCCCAAAGCGACGCGTCTAGCCAAAACATTCCATCTGGAAACACGGCACAGGCGCAACGGTGCAGACAGTGTGATGCTCAACATTGATAAAACGTTTTTTCTTCGGCGCATCGTCAGACTGAAATATCGCCCAGATAGCAGCGGTTAGAACGGTTGGTAAAGTTTTTGCATATACCGTTTTTCCGCAAAAAATGAACTTCTAATTCGGCATACGGTCGATTTTTTGGGGTATTCGGTCGGCATTTCGTTATAATCATCTCAGTTTTATTTCTTATGGTTTATCTATCAGCGCAAGACGATGTCAGATGGAGGTCTGAATGTACAAGCGCACCAAGATTGTATGCACCATGGGTCCCGCCTGCGATAGCGACGAGACCATCCGCGAGATGATCAAGGCGGGCATGAACGTCGCCCGTTTTAACTTCTCGCACGGCTCCTACGACGAGCACCACGGTCGCATCGAGCGCGTCCGCCGTATTTCCAAGGAGCTCGGCATGCCCGTCGGCATCCTGCTCGACACCAAGGGCCCCGAGGTCCGCACCGGCCTTTTGGTCGATGGCAAGAAGGTTGCCGTCAAGACCGGCGACAAGATCGTCGTCACCGCTCAGCCCACGTCCGAGGATTTCCACGGCACCGCTGAGCACATCTCCCTCGACTACCTGGCTCTGCCCTCCGAGGTCGAGAAGGGCTCCCTCATCCTGATCGATGACGGCCTGGTTGCCCTCGAGGTCGAGTCCGTCGACGGCCAGGACATGACCTGCGTCGTTAAGAACGACGGCCTGATCGGCGAGCGCAAGGGCGTCAACATGCCCAACGTCAACATCTCTCTGCCCGCCATCACCGAGCGCGATCGTCAGGACATCCTCTTTGGCCTGACCGAGAACATCGACTACATCGCCGCTTCCTTCATCCGTGACGGCGAGTCCGTCCGCGGCATCCGCAAGCTTTGCCGCGAGAACGGTGGCGAGCACGTGACGATCTTCCCGAAGATCGAGTGCGCCCTGGGCGTCGAGAACTTCGACGAGATTCTCGAGGCTTCCGACGGCATCATGGTCGCCCGTGGCGACCTGGGCATCGAGATCAAGCCCGAGCTCGTTCCGCACATCCAGAAGGAAATCATCGCTAAGTGCAACGCAGCCTACAAGCCCGTTATCACCGCTACGCAGATGCTCGACTCCATGCAGCAGAACCCGCGCCCGACGCGCGCCGAGGTTGCCGACGTTGCTAACGCCATTTACGACGGCACCGACGCCGTTATGCTCTCTGGCGAGTCCGCTGCCGGTAAGTACCCGGTCGAGGCCGTCAAGATGCAGGCCAGCATTGCTCTCGAGACCGAGAAGTACCTCCCGGCTCACGCTCCACTCGAGGTTCCGGCTGACGCTCACGGCACCCGCGTCGTCAACAACGTTGTGGGTATGTCCGCTGTGAACATGGCCACCACCGTTGGCGCCAAGTGCATCACCGTGCCGACGACCACTGGTCGTACTGCCCGCCTGATCTCGCACTTCCGTCCCAACATGCCGATCTGCGCGTTCTCCCGCCACGAGTGGGCCGTCCAGCAGATGATCATGTACTGGGGCGTCATCCCGCACCAGGCAGAGATTACCCAGGGCACCGTCAACGGCACGATCGTCAAGGCGATCGAGACCGCTAAGGAGCTCGGCTACGTCAAGACTGGCGATTTGACCGTCGCTACCGCCGGCGATCCCCGCATGAGCGTCCAGCTCGAGGACAAGGTCTCCTCGACCAACGTCGCTTACGTCGCTCAGGTACGCTAAATCGTACTTGCAAGCAGATTTGCATTGCAAAGGGCCCGGAAGGCATTGCCTTCCGGGCCCTTTTTAAAGACCTTCTTCATATGCCGCTTCATCGATTTGCGTTCAATCGCAAGCCTCTCCGATGCCGAGCGCACCACCGAAGACGCCCTGCGACGGGAGTTGTTGGTCAATTGGGATGAGCTGTTCACCGTCAAGCCGGCCGGCTAGCAGCTAGCGATCAGAGGGACTGCGGGGACGTCAGAAGCGGCAACGCGAGTCGCAAAACCCGCCTCGGTCAGCTCGATCACCTCGGTAAACGTTGCGTCGAAGAACTCCTCGGTCAGCAGGCGGTATGGCGGATGGTTGGGCTCGCCGGGGTTTTCGCGTACAATCTCGTGCATAACGCCAATGGTCTTGAGCACATACTCCTTATGGATGGGATACTGACCAAAACGCGTCGCCGCAGTATACAGGCGATCGGTCGCGCGCGGAATCGAAACGATCCCGAGCGTCTTGCCAAACCAGTCAAAGTCGCCTTGCTTTTTAATGCGGAATTCCTCGCACGGCTTGCCGCCGTGCGCCTCCAGGTACTGATTCACGCGCGTATTCCACACGGTATCGGCCACGAGGTGAGACCAAACGCCCAGCGTCAGATCGAGCAGCGACTGCGCCACGTCATCGGGCGCGAGCGAAAGCTCGCTAGCACCGGGACCGGCAACCGGCTCGGCATCCTTGTAGCGCTGGGGATAGTGCACGCGGTTCAGCCGCTCGCGTTCCTCGATAATCGAGGTCGCCGCGGCCGGCGCACCGGTGGGCGAACTTTTAAGCAACGGTGCCACATAAGTATCCCAGAACTCGTGCTCGCGCGGCTTAGGGATAGGTTCGGGCTTTGCAAAGTGCGTAATGCGGTATGGGATGGGATCGGCGATGCCAGGGACCATATAGCCCACGAAGATATCCGGAACCACGCAGCCAAACAAAAAGGCATTGCGGTCGCGCACGCTATTGGCAAGCGCACCGGTGCGCTCCAGCAAACGCTCCGTCTGAGCGATATGAATGTTCCAGCTTGGCATAGCCACCCCCATAAAAACCTGGATAACTATACCATCACGGCAAAGCCGCGCAGGCGGCTACGCACGCTCTACGCAGCAACTATTCCGCAGCGCCGCTCTCGGTTCCATACGACGACACCGGCGCCTCGACCACATGGTGATATCGATCGATATAGATTGCACGGGCACCCAGGCGTCGCACCAAATCCTGGTGATGTGTGCTCATCAAGACCGTCTTACCCGCCGCGACGTAGGCCAGCAAGAAGTTGACCACGATGTCGCATGAATCCTCGTCGAGCCCATTGGTAGGCTCGTCGAGCACCAGGATATCCGGGTTCATCGACACCACCGCAGCCAGCGCAACGCGCTTCTTTTGCCCGCCCGAGAGCTGATAGGGAGAGACGTCGGCAAGGTCGGCAACCTGGAATAGCTCCATGGCATCGCGGACGCGGCGCTCGAGCTCGTCTGCCGGCAGCCCCATCTGCGCGGGACCAAAAGCAACTTCCTCGCCCACCGTAGCGCAGAACAGCTGGGCGTCGGCATTCTGGAACACAAAGCCCACGCGCTGATGAAAACGCTGAGCGGCCGCAGAATCCTTTAGAAACGCCGCATCGACCGCATGCCCGTCGAACAGGTACGCACCCGCGTCCGCAAGCTCAAGGCCGTTGATAAGACGCATAATCGTCGTCTTGCCGCAGCCGTTAGGACCAAGCAGAGCAACGAGCTCTCCACGGTTCACCTGCAATGAAACGCCATCGACCACCGTATGACCCGCATAGGAAAACACCACGTCGCGAAACTCGATGAGCGGCGTGACCTCGGCGCCGGCAGCACCGCTCGCACCCATCGCGTTATTCGTATCGTTTGCCAAAACGTCGCCCTTCCCTACTCACATCAACGGTTCGACCGTCCGCGCTACAGCACCGCGCACAACACGGCGAGCAACGCCACAACGGCCGCGTAAACCGCATCGCGCCAGCCAAAGCCGCTCCGTGCAGGCGCCGGATACACGCCGGCGAAGCCGCGACACAGCATGGCCTCGTCCATCGCGCGGCTGCATTCCATCGCCTTGATAAACGTCATGCCCATGATACCCGCCAGCGAATCGGTGCGCGAAAAACCCGCAGGCGCGGAACCGACGCTGCGCAGCATGACCGATTCGCACAGATCGTGCGCCGTGCGTCCCAGCACCTCAATATGCTTGAGCGCCATATCAAACGTAAAGATAACCTCGTCGGGCAGGTGCAGCATTTTGAGCGCCGCCGACATGCGGCTCCAGGTGAGCGTCCACGAAACACCCAGCACCAGCGACACATTAATAAACGTCTTGAGCGCAATTTTGAGCATGGCGCCCGTAGCGGAAGCGCCCAGCAGCAGGGCAGGCAGCGCCAGAACCACTGCGAGCCCCGTGGCGCCGAGCGCCGGTACAATGGTCGCACGCAGCCCGCGTGCGGGGCGCACCGCGACCAGCACCAGCGCGATAGCCGCCATCAACATGAGGTACAGCGGGCTCTGCGTCAGACACACGCATAGAACGCAGACGAACATCCCCACCAGGCGCACCGGAGCCGAAACGCAAGAAAGGGCGCGGTCGACCATCGACCCGCCCTCGTGCGCGCCCCCACCCAGGCGAACCCGCTCAAGCAGGCTCGCCAGGTGCAGGACGTTCTTTTGCATCACACGATGCCGAGCCCCCACGGGCTCGTAACGCTGCTCGACCGCAAGCCAGCTAGGCAGCTCGGCTATTGCCATGAGCACCGCTTTCCTTAACCGTCAGCGAGATCAGACGGAATGCGATGGTGAGCACCGCCACGCCAATCACGCCGGACAGGATATACATGGCAGCCTGACCGGCAAAGCCAAGACCCTGCTCCTCGGAATAGGCCTGCAGGTAATCACCCGTAGGCAGAGCGTCGGCAAAGGTCGGGGTATCAAGGCCGACCGAAGCTTGCAGGCTGTCGTCACCAACCTCCTGAACGGCGGTCGCGGCGCCCTCGGCGTCCCACTCGCCCCATGCGTCACCTGTGGCAAGCAAGCCGAGCGGCGTAGCCACGACAAGCACGGCAACCAAGATGAGCGTGGGGACCAGCGAGGTCTTCTTGGCAGCAGCGCCCTCGGCAGTAAGCTGGCCATCGACGGCCTCGGGCCCGACGATAACGCTCGGCGCCGTCTTCTTGATAAAGCCGTAGATCGCGGCAGTCGCCACGCCCTCGACCACGCCGGCAACCAGCATATGCGGGATCAACATGGCCGGAATAGCCACGGACAGCGGGAAGGGGCAGTACAGTGGCGCGCCCGAAGCATTCGTGAAGAGCATCGGCTGAATACCAAACTCGATTGCCGCGCACAGGGCCGCCAGGCACAGGCCGACCCAGCCGCTTACGATGGCCGAAACCGAGGCGCCCCAGCTCTTGTCGTGCAAACGGCTGTTGAGCGCACGGAACACGACAGCAGCGGCAAACGGCAGCACGAAGGCCATGTTAAAGCAGTTGGCGCCAAAGGACAGAATGCCGCCGTCGCCAAACAGCAGCGCCTGCAGCGCCAGCGCGACCGAGACAGCGATGGCAGCGGCCTCGGGGCCCAGCAGCAGCGCGATGAGTGCGCCGCCGACGGCGTGGCCTGTGGTGCCGCCGGGCAGCGGCACGTTGAACATCATGAGCAAAAAGGAGAACGCAGCGCAGATGCCCAGGAAAGCCATGTGCTCGCGATCGAGCGTGGCGCGCACCTTCTTGATGCAGTGGACCCAAACGGGCACCATTGCCACCGCCATGACGGCATCGGTCTGCGGGGACAGATAATTATCTGGAATGTGCATGTACGCCTCCCGGTTGTCGGCGCACAGAATTGCAACGCCGCTTAAATCGCCTTGTCAGTGTTACGTATTGTCAGATTCGTAACACGCCGCGGGCTATCATAGCAAAACGGCGTGCTGCCGACAAAGCAGCACGCCGCTATGTAATGCGCGTGTCATATATGCAGGATCAACGGTGCCTTATTCCGAACACCGCGGTCACGCAAAGGCCACAGCAACCGCCATCAGGCCCTACGCTCCCAGCGCAAGCCCTAGCCGCGGACCTCGCCGTTTACGCCCTTGCACACCTTGGTGACGATCTTCTGGTGCGCCTTCTCAACCTCTTCGCTGGTGAGCGTGTGGTCGTCGGAGCGATACGTAAGCGCAAAGGCCATGGACTTCTTGCCCGCTCCGATGCGGATGGGATCGCGGTAGACGTCGAACAGGCGCACGCCCTCGAGCAGCTTGCCGCCGGCGCTGGTAATGCGGCGCTCAAGATCCTCGCAGGTCACGGTGTTGTCGACCACGATAGCAAGGTCGTGCTCAACGGCAGGGTACTGCGAGAACTCGCGGTAGTTCTCCTGGTTGCGGGCGCCCTTGATCAGCTTGTCCAGGTCGAGCTCAAAGGCAACGACGACCTCATCGATGCCCATCGCCTCGCGCGCCTTGGGGTGAATCTCGCCGACCCAGCCCAGCACGGTGCCGCCGGACAGAACCTCGGCCGCACGACCCGGCTGCAAGAAAGCGTAGCCCTCGCCCTCGACGGGACGGAAGCGGACCTTCTCGATGCGCAGCTGGGCGAGCAGCTCCTCGACAATGCCCTTGCCAAAGAAGAAGCGCAGCTTGCGGTACTTCATATTCCAGGACCGCTCGCTCCACTGGCCCGAGAGCACACCCGCCACGGACTTGGTCTCCTTGGGCAGGCTGGCGTTCTCGCGACCGTGGAACAGGCTGCCGACCTCGTACAGGTGCACGTTGGGCGTACCGTGCGCCTCGTTGTAGGCCACGGACTGCAGCAGGCCCGGCAGCAGCGAACGACGCATCTCGGTCTGCTCGGCTACCAGCGGGTTCATGAGCACCACGGGGCAACCGCGGCCCTCGGTGGACATACCGATCTTCTCCAGGTCGCCCGGAGCGGCAAAGCCAAAAGTCGTGGTCTCGTTGAGGCCGCAGGCGCGCAGGATCTCGCCGACCTTACGGGTGAGCTTCTGCTCGCGGGTCAGGCCGCCGATGTGGTTCTTGGCAGCCGGGATGGTCGCCGTCACGCGGCCCATGCCCCATAGGCGCAGGACCTCCTCGATCAGATCGATCTCGCGCGGCAGGTCGGGGCGGAAGCTCGGCGGAGTGACCATAAAGTCCTCGCCGTCGCGCTCGACGGTGCAGCCCAGGCGAGTGAGCGAACGCTCGATAAAATCGGGCTCGATGTCGGCGCCGCAGATGGCATGCACGCGGGCCAGACGCAGCTTAATGCTGTCGATGGTTTTGGGCGCGGGGAAAACGTCGACGTAGCCGGGAGCGACCTCGCCGCCGGCGATCTCCTCGATGAGCGCGCAGGTAACGTTGGCGACATCCACGCAACCGGTCTCATCGACCTGGCGTTCAAAGCGAATGGAGGCATCGGAGATCAGCGACAGGTCGCGGCTGGTGTGCGAAGTGCGACCGGCGTTGAAGCAGGCGCTCTCGACCATCACGTCGACGGTGTCGTCCTCGATCTCGGAATCCATGCCGCCCATAACGCCGGCCAGCGCCACGGGGCGCTCGCCGTCGGTGATGAGGCCCATGCCGGCGTCGAGCACGCGCTCCTCGCCGTCGAGGGTCGTAAACTTCTCGTCCTGTTGGGCGGCGCGAACCACCACGCGACGATGGCCATCGCGCTCGGCAAAGGTGTCCAGGTCAAAGGCGTGCAGCGGCTGACCGGTGAGCATCATCACATAGTTGGTGATGTCGACGATGTTGTTGTGCGGGCGCACGCCCAGGGCGTTGAGGCGCTTGACCATCCAGTCGGGCGAGGGGCCGACCTTCACGTTGCGCACGATGCGGGCGACGTAGCGGTCGCACAGGCCCTCGTCGGCGATCTCGACAGAAAGCTCGTCGTCGGTCGCGCGGCCAGTCTCGGCCTTGATGGCGGGCAACTCAATGTGGAAATCGCGGTCGAAAATGGCACCGGTCTCGCGGGCCATGCCGATCATGGACAGGCAGTCGGGGCGGTTGGGCGTGATCTCGCAGTCGAGCACGGTGTCGCTCGAGCCCACGTACTCGGCAAACGGCATGCCGCAGGGCGTGTCCTCGGGCAGGATCATGATGCCGGAGTGGTCGCCGCCCAGGCCGAGCTCGCGCGCGGAGCAGTTCATGCCCATGGACACGACGCCGCGAAGCTTGCTCTTCTTGATCTTGACGTCACCGGGCAGGACAGCGCCGATCATTGCCGTGACGATGTGGTCGCCGGCCTCGAAGTTCTGCGCGCCGCAGACGATCTGCAGCGGAGCGGGGTTGCCGTCGGCGTCGAGATTCTTGTCGCCCACATCGACCGAGCACACATACATGTGGTCGCTATCGGGGTGCGGGGTCTTGGTGAGTACCTTGGCGGTCACCACGTGGTCGAAGGACTCGCCCACGGTATCGATCGCCTCGACCTCGGTGCCGGTACGGATATATTCGTCCGAAAGGGTCTTGGGATCCTCCGGAATATCGATCATGGTCTTGAGCCAGTCGTAAGAAACGCGCATGTAGCTCTCCTAGTTCTTAATCTCCGCATAGGGAGGAAATATCAAATGAAGACGTTCGCCTTAGGGTTGTCCAGGTGCCCCAGGTTGGCGTGAAAGAGGAGCGACGCGTACTAAAGGTACGCGAGTGACGGTTTGAACGCCAAGATGGGGTGCCTGGGCAAGCCTAAAATTGGTTCAGGAAACGCATATCGCCAGTCATCAGGGTTCTGAGGTCCGGTAGGTCGTAGCGCAGTGCCGCGACGCGCTCGGCGCCAATGCCAAAGGCGAAGCCGGTATACTTCTCGGGGTCGATGCCGCAGTTGATCAGGACGTTGGGGTCGACCATGCCGCAGCCCAAGATCTCGATCCAGCCGCTGTGCTTGCAGAAGTTGCAGCCCTTGCCGCCGCAGACGTGGCAGCTCACGTCCACCTCGCAGCTCGGCTCGGTGAAGGGGAAGAAGTGCGGACGGTAGCGCGTCTTGCGGTCCTCGCCAAACATGCACTTAACAAAGTAGTCGAGCGTGCCCTTCAGGTCGCCAAAGGTGATACCCTCGTCGACGACCAGGCCTTCGATCTGGTTGAACTGCGGCAGGTGGCAGGCGTCGGCCGTGTCGGGACGGTAGACGGTGCCCGGGCAGATCATGTAGATGGGCGGCTTCTGCGACTCCATGGTGTGAATCTGCACGCCCGAGGTCTGGGTGCGCAGCAGCACGTCGGACTCGCCATGGGCGTGAGCCTCGGGGTGCGCGACGCTGCCGGGGTTGTTATCGACCACGTAGAAGGTATCGCGGGCCGAGCGGCTCGGGTGATCCATGGGGGCGTTGAGCGCAGTGAAGTTGTAGTAGGAAGTATCGACCATGGGGCCGGACTCGACGGTGTAGCCGATGCCGCAGAAGATGTCCTCGGCCTCCTCGATGATCTGCTTGATCAGGTGCTGGTGACCGATCTGCGGACGGATGCCCGGCAGCGTGATGTCGACGGCCTCGTGCTCGAGTGCGTGCTTGAGGGCGGCGGCCTTCATCTCGGTGGTGCGCTCGTCGAGCATGCCCTCGATCAGCTGGCGCATCTCGTTGGCGCGCTTGCCCATCATGGGACGATCCTCGGGGGCGAGTTTGCCCATCATGCGCATCAGGCCGGTGATACGGCCTTTGCGACCGAGCAGCTCAACGCGCGCAGCCTCGAGCTTGGCGGCGTCGTCGGCACCTGCGACGAGCTCCTTGGCCTCTTCCTCGAGTTTGACCAGATCATCAATCAGACTCATGTCTTCCCTTTCGTCTCTCGCGCATCCGCGCTCCGGGACGGCTGACGCCGCCCGATGCTGCGGATGCGCGGCCCGGTTCGGTAACAAAAAACCGCCCTCGGGCATGTGCATTGCCCAAGGACGGTTAAATTCCGCGGTACCACCTTGTTTGACCCGGCGGATGTATGGCCCGCCGCGCCCACTCTGCGCCTCTTGTCGCGAGGCTCACGGCTTCCCTACTGAGGCTTTGCTGCCACTGGCCGCGCGCCCGTTGAGGTCGCTGCTCGGGAGTGAACGCTTAGCCCTTGCCACCGCAGGAAGGCTTGCAGCCCATGACCTTCCCTCTCTTGCCGGCGACGCGACGGGCAAAACCCTCTCCGTCAACGCATTGGGCTATAGGATAACACATTCTGCGAGAATATCGCCGCGTTCCGTTTTGTTCGTGCTGGGTACAAGGCAGGTAGCTGTGCAAACTGGCCGCGCAGCCGCTTACGGCGCTCGGCCTGCGAGATTAAGGATACGGTATGGGAAAGAAACTCGATAAGAAGGCCAAGGCCGCCGTGGCAAAGGCCGCCAAGGGCGTCAAGGCCGCTAAAGTCGACAAGGCCGTCAAAAAGTTCCGCAAACTCGAGGGCAAGCTGTGGACTCGCGAGTACCTGCTCAAGATTGCCGAGTTCGATGGAGCAACGATTGCTCCTGCCAACGGCGCCGCAGCGCGCGCCGACGCCATGGGAACCCTTGCCGGCGAGCATCACAAGCTACTGACCAGCGAGAAGTCCGTTGAGCTTGTGCGCTCTCTCGCGCGTGAGACGGTTGCGGGCGGCAAGATCGACGACCCGCAGCTGCTCGATGAGATCCGCGTGCTCGGCCGCGACCAGCGCGAGGCAAGCGTTATTCCTACCGAGGAGGCCGAAGCCTGGACCAGGCTCACCTGCGAGGCCGACGCCGTGTGGCACAAGGCCAAGACGGCCAATGACTGGGCGAGCTTTGAGCCCTATGTGGATAGAATCGTCGCCCAGCTTAAGCATCAGGCCGAGCTCATGGACCCAAAGCGCGACCCATACGATGTTTGGCTCGACCAGTACGAGCGCGGCCTTTCCACCGAGAGCTTCGATGCGTTTTGCGATGAGGTCAAGGCGACGGTCGTGCCGCTCGTGCACGCCATCGGCGAGCGCGGCCAGCAGCCCGCTGCCGACTTTTTGCACGCCCGCGTGCCCGAGGCCGCCCAGCGCGCCATGAGCTTCGACCTTATGAAGCTCGTCGGCCTGGACCTGAACGACACCACGCTTGCCTTTACCGAGCACCCGTTTAGCGAGGGCTTTGCCGTGGGCGACGCGCGCATCGCGACGCACATCTACGAAAACGACTGCATCTCCAATGTCTACAGCATCATCCACGAGGCGGGCCACGCCATGTACGAGCTGGGCGTCAATCCTGCCTATGCGCGCACCTGCCTGGAGGGCGGCACTTCCATGGGCATCCACGAGAGCCAGAGCCGCTTCTTTGAGAACACCGTGGGTCGCAGCCGCGCCTTTATGGGCCCGCTGCTCGAGGTGCTGCGCCGTCACGCGCCCGAGGTCTATGGCGACGTCGACGAGGACACGCTCTACCGTGCCGTGAACATCGCGCAGCCGTCGTTGATCCGCACCGAGGCGGACGAGCTCACCTATCCGCTGCACGTTATGGTGCGCTACGAGATCGAGCGTATGCTGTTTGCCGGCGAGGCCACGGCCAAGGACATCCCCGCGCTTTGGAATCGCTTTATGGACGAGTACCTGGGCATTCCCGTTCCCGACGACACGCGCGGCTGCCTGCAGGATACGCACTGGAGCGGTGGCTCGTTTGGCTACTTCCCCACGTATGCGCTGGGTAGCGCCTACGACGCCATGTTCGTGCCGGCCATGTGCCGCGACGGCGTCGACCTTACCGGCGCCTGCGCGAGCGGCGATCTGGCGCCCGTCCGTGCCTGGCTCGGCGAGCACATTTGGCAGTGGGGCCGCGCCAAAGACGCGCCGGAACTCATCAAGGGCGCGTGCGGCATGGACTTTGACGCCCGCTACTACTGCAGCTACCTGCAGGACAAGTTCACCACGCTGTACCAGCTGTAAGGCATAACCGACACGCCAACGCAAAGGGGACGCCGCGGAACCAATCCGCAGCGCCCCCTTTCCACCTAGTTGTTTAAGAACGTCCCCAATGACTACCTTACAGAGCTTCCAGCGCGGCGGCGATGCGCTTCATGGCGGCATCGGCGGATGCTTGGTCGGGCGCCTCGGCCAGCACGCGGATAACCGACTCGGTTCCACTCTTGCGCACGAGCACGCGGCCCTCGCCTGCCAGCGCAGCCTCGGCCTCGGCGATGGCGTTCTGCACGCCCATGTTCTCGAGCGCGGCGTCCTTGTCCGCCACGTGCACGGCCACCTGCGCCTGTGGCAGCAGCTTGCACGGAGCCGTGAGCTGCGAGAGCGTCTCGCGCTCGGCACGAATCACTTCCATCACGCGCAGCGAGGTCATAATGCCGTCGCCCGTGCGCTCGATATCGCCAAAGATCGTATGGCCCGTCTGCTCGCCACCCAGGCTGTAGCCGCCCTCGCGCATCTTGGCATACACGTGACGGTCGCCCACGCCGCTGGTCACGGCGCTCAGTCCGGCAAGCTCCAACGACTTGATCAGGCCAAAGTTGCTGGCGATCGTCGGTACCACGGTACCGCCCGAGAGACGCCCGTGCTTGTTCAGGTACACGCCGCACACGTACAAGATCTGGTCGCCGTCGACCACGCGGCCGCGCTCGTCCACGGCCAGGCAGCGGTCGGCATCGCCGTCGTAGGCAAAGCCCACATCCAGGCCCTGCTCCACCACGTGGCGCTGCAGGCGCTCAATATGCGTAGAGCCGCAGTCGACATTGATGTTAAAGCCGTCGGGCGCGGCATTGATCACGCGCACATCGGCGCCCAGTGCGTCGAACACCGGCTTGGCCACCGAGGATGCCGAGCCGTTGGCGCAATCGATGCCGATCTTGACGCCCTGCAGCGAAAAGTTCGCGCTGGCGATGAGCGAAGCAATGTAGCGGTTGCGACCCTGCATGTAGTCCACCGTGGCGCCGATGTGGTTGCCCGTTGCCAGCGGCACCTCGCTCTTGCCATCGATGTAGTCCTCAATGAGCTCCAGCACGTCCTCGTCCATCTTAAAGCCGTCGCTGTTGACGAGCTTAATGCCGTTATCGCAAAACGGGTTGTGGCTCGCGCTGATCATGATGCCGCAATCGAAGCAGCCTTCCACAGTCTGATGCGCTACGCCCGGCGTGGGGATCACGTGCAGCATATAGGCGTCCGCACCGCTCGCGACCAGGCCGCTCACCAGCGCCGCCTCGAACATATAACTCGAGCGACGCGTGTCCTTGCCCACGATCACGCGTGCCTTGCGCTCGCGGTTGGCGCCGTAATACCAGCCCACAAAACGGCCAATCTTATAAGCGTGCTCTACCGTCAGCCCAACGTTGGCCTCACCGCGAAAGCCGTCGGTGCCAAAGTACTTCATGCGCTCTCCTTACAAAATAGGGGCGAACAGATTGCCTGTCCGCCCCAAAATGGTACTCGATTATCTGCGCTACCAGAAAAACCCTACGCCGACGCGCTGTCGCGAGCCGCCTGGCATGTAGGAGTCTGACGCAGCGTAAGCGGCTTGTCCCCCGCCTCGGCCGACGTGGTCAGCGTATACGTGATCGTCGTCGTCTCGCCAGCATGCAGGTCAACGGTGCCCGAATAGAAGGGGATTCCATGCCACGTAGCGGCGCCAAGACCAAACTGGGTGCCCTCGACGGTCAGATCAGTAATGTTGCCGCCCGTCGGGGCAAACAACGAGACATTCAGACGCTCGTCGTCACGCGCGGCATCGGGTGCGCTCGCCGCAACGTAGTCGGGCAGCTTGCCAGCCTCCTCCTGCGTCATGATGTTCGTCAGGGTAACGGTGATGCGATAGGAGCACGTGCCGTCACCGTTCTTGATGCCCTGGCCAATCTGCGTATCGGCGTTCAGGTACCAGTCGAGCTTGGAGAAGCTCAGGTTGTTAAAGTAAACGCCGGCAACAGGATCGGCACTCGGGTCATCCGGATCGGGCAGCGAAGCGTCAATGCCCGTCTCTTTGATGGCATTCTGCTCATCATCGTTTCTCATCCACGCGATCAGGCGGCCCTCTTCGGCACCGCGCTCAACGGCGCCGACAAGCTTCGCAACATCGACATCGCCGATACCGCCAAGGATCTTGTCGAAGGCAGCGCTGGCGACGGATGCAAAGATGCCGTCAGACTCCTCGACCGGATAGTTCCAGTACACATCGTGCATGAGGACCTTTGCGGCGTTGGTGCCGTCGACAACCGTTCCGTCGGGCAGCGAGACATTACCGACCAGGCCCAGCAGATACTGCAGGAACACCGGGTCGATACCGATGACGCCATCAACGTCCTGTCCATACTGGGACTTCCACAGCGCGGCGACACGCTGCGAGTTGCGGGGCCAATCAGGCGAATAGGTATTGCCCGAGTTGTACAGGTTACTGTGGTTGCCGAACAGCGCCTCATCCTCTTCGTCGACGCTCTCGACTGCCTCATCCTCGCTGAGTCCAATGCGGGGAACAAACTCGCCAATCGACATCTGGCCGTCAGTGACCGAAATCAGACCCTGCGAACCGCCAAAGCCGCCGCAGGCACGAATCTCGACGTTGTTCATGGCGTACATAAGGTAGTTGCGCGTCTGGCCGTTGGCGCCGAGCATCTGGGGAAGGACGGGGGCGACCTTTTCCGCCGCGTCAACCGCACCGTTGAGGGTGGCAAAGCCGTCCTTGGCCTTATCGACCAGCTCGGTCACCTGGGAAATATGAGTATCGCCAATGCCCTGGACCTTCTCGTTGGCGCTCTTGAACACCTTCGAGCTGCTGGAAAGCGAATCGGCGACCGCCTGCAGCGCGGACACGTTAATCATGCCGTCCTGGAACAGCTTGCCGGGCGTGGCCTGCGAAAGGTTGTCGGCCATGGGAACCAGCGCGTTGCTCGAGACATCGGACAGGGCATCAATCATGGTGCGGGCTGCGTTGATGTCACTGCCATACACCGGGATAAACGAAGCCGCCGTCCACAGCGGGCTCGAAGTCTCCGCCTTCATGCTGTCGCAGAGTTCATCGATCTTCTCCGCGTCGTCAGGCAGCGTCGAAAAATCGCCCGACGTGACCTTGTCCTTAAGGCCACCGACGATCTCGACAGCCTCCTTCGCTTCGCTCTTTACGGTCTTTGCCGAGTTAAGCAGCATAAAGCCGCTTGCGCCAAGCACAACGAGAAGCACCGCGACTACAGTGGCAATAATGGCACCAGTGTGACGCTTCTTGCCCTCGCCCTTGCGATGGCGATGACGGACCAGACCGTCAGAGGTCGAACTCGACGAAGCGTCGCTACCGTAGTTCAAGCCAAAATCGTAATAATCTTCCTTGGAACCCGAGCCCGCAAACTCGGCACCGCTATCATCCAGGCGGGCGAACGTGCCAGTCTCGGAGGCGCCGGTGTAGATCGTGCCAAGGTTACCCGTAAGCCCCGCGCCACCGGCAGAGGGAGTATTGTTGTCGGCCTTGCCGGCATTAACGTTGCCGGCGGCATTCGCGGCGTTGGCAGCACCTGCGTTGTTCGCAGGTACCGAAGGAGCCCCGCTCGGCTGCGACGCGGAGGTTGCACCGCCCGCAAAGACATTCCCTCTTGCACGGCCGGTCTTTTTTGCCTTTTGAGACTGCTCGTACAGAGCGGTAAACATCGCCGTCTCGCCCGGGGACACGCGCTTACCGGAGCCGCCCTGTCCAGCGTCGCCCGGCGTGCCGGCCTTACCAGCCCCGTTCGGACGCGGCGGAACTGCAGGACGGCCGCTATCGCTGCCCTTAAAGTGATTACCAGCCATAAAGAAATCCTCGCAATTGAGTCGCAATGAAAAAGTCCATAACGTTACTAGTTTATGGCATTTTGAGCATCGACAGCTAAACTCCAGACACGGACATCAATTGGCGAAAATGCGGCACAACACCTTTTCTGTCTTGGCGGCGGCGTCAACTACACCGTGAGGAACATCATCACGATGATCATGGCAAAGCCGATAAGGTCGGTCGGCAAAAACACCGTGCCCAGCATAACGGCGCTGGTGATGGTCGCCGAAACCGGCTCCACAGTTCCGATGAGGCTCGCACGCACCGAGCCGATGTCCTTAACGCCCTGCATATAGAGCATGTAAGCAAAAAACGAGCCGATAACCACGAACACCGCGAGCGCCTCGATACCGGCGGCATCGAGCGCCGGCATATGCGCCCAGGGCTGCACGAAGACACATGAGACCACGCCCGCCGTGAGCATTGCCGAGCCCGTGACGATGGGGCTACCGTATTCGGGCAGGATCTTGGCGGGAATCACCGCCATACACGCGGCGCTGACCGCACACATAAGACCTGCTGTCAGGCCAAGCGGCGAGATATTCAGGCTGGTGGGGTCGCCGCCGGTGGCGATTAAAAAGGTTCCACCCAGAGCCAGGCCAATGCCGACGACTTCGCGAGTACGCGGCATGCGGCGATCGGTCACGCAGGCGTAGCCCATGATGATAACGAGCTGCAGGCACTGAAGCACCGTCGCCGTTCCGGCATTGGTCAGGCGCACGGCCGAAAGATAACAAAACTGATTAAAGAGCAGGCCAAAGGCAGTAAAGAGCAGCAACTGCTTGCGGTCGGCAGGCGTGGTCCACAGCTTGACCAGGCGCGCACGATCGCGCGTGACGACCACGACCATAAACAGCAGACCGGCGAGAATCTGACGCACGCTCATGAGCCACAGGGTATCGACGTGGTAGGTATCGAACAAAAAACTCGCGCTAGTGCCCGAGAGGCCCCAAAACGAACCACCCACCAGCGTAGCCAAGACGCCCGTGATCAACTTGCGCGTCGAAGCGCTGTTCAGGCGCTCGCGCCAGGCGCGGCGGGTGCTGCGGCTGAGCTCGTCGGTGCCCTCGGGCACATCAATGTTCGATATATCGGTCATCGGCACCGAAGCCCCTGCGCCTTCGACCTGCTCGACACACTCTTTGCTCATTCCACTCCCCCGAAACAGTCTGGAAGCAATTCGGCTTACCTTACCACGGCGAAGGCACCAGCCGGAGGCTTGTCCGCTTATCGGTAGGACATTTCCGCAGGCGTCTTTCCATAGCTCGATACCGCAATGGCCTTGCATTATGCGACAGCCAAATCGCAGCAGCAGGCTCTTTTGAAATGGATATGACAAAGCCCCCGAATTCCACAATGTAAGCGATTTTTAAAAATGTTCTTGCCACCGAGTTCAGGCTCCGTTATATTATCCCTTGCGCACTTGCGCACCCTTGATCGGGCGTTTAGCTCAGGGGGAGAGCGCTTCCCTGACACGGAAGAGGTCAGAAGTTCAAATCTTCTAACGCCCACCAATTGTTCAACCGGTCTACCTGCGGAAATGCGGTAGACCGGTTTCTTGTATATAGCGCTGTATCCCAAATGTATCCCAAAAGGCGGCGCGCGAGCACTCGCTGGAGGCGGCGATGAGGGACATCGCCAGAAACGACCTGGTCATCCTGGACGAGTTCGGCTACGTGCCGCTGGACCTCGACAGCGCGAGGCTGCTGTTCCAGGGGGTGTCGGACTGCTACGAGAGGCACAGCCTGGTCATCACCACAAACATTGAGTTCAGCAAGTGGGGCACGGTCCTGGGGGACGACAAGATGGCGGCGGCGATGATCGACCGCATCGTCCACCACGGCCGCCTGGTCGAGTTCACCGGCGCGAGTCACCGTATGGAGGCGACGCTCATGCTCGGCAAGGCGGTGGGATAGGTTAACGCGGCGTGTTTGCCAAAGTGCTCAATTTGGTCGCGCCACAATGTTCAGCTTGTCGTCGACACAAACAGCGGCTCCCGCGTTTGGCAGCCCCGTGGTCCCAGCGGGCGCGGGGAGACCGAGAAGAGTCAGGGCTCCGCCTCCTTGAGCGCGCCCACGTCGCCCCCGTGTTCGTCGAGAAGGGCACGCGCGGCCTTGACGCTCCGCGCCCCAGCGAGCCTGAGCTCAGTACTCCACGCGCTCGTCGGCTGCTGCGCCCTCCACCGCTTCGATCCCCGAGCGAAGGGCGTCCGCCACCTCTGCCGACCTCGCGTCCTCTTGCCCTTCCGCGAGCTCGACCTTCGCCGCCTCGTCGCCATGAGTCTCACCGTCCATGTATCCTGCTTTCAAATCGCGGCAGGCACAACAAGGCGCCCGCCCAGTTACTCGATACGAGCAGCCTAGACGGGCGTCACAAAGTGGCAGAGGGGCACGACTCTAATGCCAGGCATCTGCTGGTATCATTAGAGTGCAGCATTGGTTATGGGAGAGGGCTTCACATCCCACAGCCAGTCAGACCTAAGTTGGCTTCGTCCTGCTATAGATTGAGGTGAAGGCGATTGACTGATCAACAAAGTGAGACGATCGAGATTTCCGAACAGATTCGCGACAAGAAAAAGGATGTGCGATTCAGCACTCGCGAATACGTTGCGGAATACCTCATCAATAAGTTCAATGCTGATGCATTCTACATTCCGCTTGACTATCAACGGAACTTCGTCTGGACAGACGTTGACTGCAGCTACTTTATTGAGTCTGTGCTAATTGGCCTGCCCATTCCCTACATGTTCTTTGCCGATGCTGAAGATGGCAGAACGGAAATCGTTGATGGAGCGCAAAGGATGAACGCCTTGGTGAACTTTGCCAGAGGCGATTTAACCTTGTGCAATCTAGACATCCTTACATCTGTCAACGGAAAGACCTATTCAGAACTTCCCATAGAAGTACAAAGAAGATTCGATAACGCGAGCTTTCGAGTGGTTTACCTTGAGGAAGGGACCACCTTTGACGTCCGACAGGAGATTTTTCGTCGTATCAATTCATCGGGCAAGCAGCTCAAATCGCAAGAAATTCGCCGTGGCTCCATGGGCGGCGATTTTACAAAACTAGTAAGCGAGCTCTCCAAAGATCCGCTCTTTATAAAACTTGCCCCGTTAAGCGAGACGGCGCGCAAACACTACGATGACATGGAACTTGTCACTCGTTTCTTCGCCTATGCAGACGGCTACCCAGATTTCGAGGGTTACAAAGACCGCGTTGCTAGTTACCTGGATGAATACACGAATCGCATGAACATCGAGCTTGCCGAGTCACCTGACAAGCGCAATGAACTCGTCGCTCGCTTCAAAGAAATGTTGGAATACGTTGAGAAGTGCTTGGGAGACAGGGGTTTCAAAAAGACACCGACAGGAAAAACGACTCCTCATGCGCGTTTCGAAGCTATTGCGGTCGGCGTTGCCGTGGCGTTGTCGGAGGACAAGGACCTTTCGCGCAAAGACATGTCTTGGGTTGATTGCGAAGAGTTCCAGACCCTTGTGCGGTCAGACTCGGCAAACGTAAAGGCCAAGTTGAAAGCTCGCATTGATTTCGTTGCCAACAAGCTGAAGGCGGAGCGGTAAACCTTATGGATTCCAATGACTTTAACTTGGGGTACGAAGAGGTCTACAACGACCGCCTTGGTGAGACCAAGAGCATGATTACGCTCGCGACCCTGCTCGATTCGCTTGACCAAGGTGCAGAGGGCGTGCGCTACAATGCTGTAATGCGAGGAGCGTACGAAATCGCTGAAAAGGCAAATCCCAGTGGCCTGCCCTCATCGACACCAGATGTGACCCTCGTTTCCAGTGTCATCCGCTCCAACGTCAAGCTTATGATCTACAACATCATTGAGTACTCAGTCACTAATCTCATGCAGGCGATTTACGACAGAGTAAAGGACGAGGGTTGCGGCTACGCTGAGGTTTCCGAAAAGCTTCAATCGATTTGGCACCATACCCAAATGTATAACGGGTTGAGCGACCCAAAAGCCAGCAATAGTACTGCCGAGTCCATAAGCAAGAGGTTGCTTGATCATGCTGTTAAAAATAACGTACTTCAATTCAGCGTTCGGAACACCATCGCCGGTGGAAATCTAGATGCAGACAAAATCCTCAAGCTCTTTGATGACCACGGAATATCGATTCATGATGATATAGCGAACTGCAAGAGGGATGAGATTAAGAGCGAGCTTAAAGACATCAAGAATCGACGGAATGACCTAGCTCATGGATCAATTTCGTTTGCAGAAGCAAGCAATCAGGTGACAACATCGGAGCTTGCGGAGCTAGTCAATCATGTTGACTCATTTTTGATGCAGCTCCGCAAGGATGTTTCGACCTACCTCAACGCCGGTGAATATCGGCGCGGTATGACCGAATCAGAAGAGGGCTAGTGTACGCAAGCGGCAATTATGCTTTTGCCAACCGCTTCGCCGAGCTTTGGTGGCACGGCGTTTCCAATATGCCGTGCCACAGCTTTCTTGCTGATCTTCTCGCCAGGCCTAATGAACTTGTAATCCTGCGGGAAGCTCTGCAAGACGGCACCCTCACGCAAGGTTAGGGCTCGATTTTGCTCTGGATGCCCAAACCGGCCCGTACCGTACATATAGAACTGCGTAGTTATAGTTGGGGACGTCTCGTCCCAAGCCATCCTCCCGTAGACCGCAGGGTACGTTTGGCCAGCAGCCTTTTTATGACAATCAAGCCTCAGATCCTCAGGCCAATCTCGCCACGTGCCATTAGGCGTCGAAGCCTTAATGCGCTTCAAGTTTAGTTCTGATAGCGCCGACGCCGTTTGCAGAGAGTCCCCCCTGCAAGAGCCGCCAGCGCTCACGGCAGGCAGCGCACCTATTGCCTGCCGAACCGTAACAGCATGAGCGTTATCATTCGTAGGGTCAATCAAGCTGATGGACCCATTTCTAGAAGCTAGCAGAATCAATCGCCGCCGATGCTGGGGCACACCGTACTCCTCAGCCTTTACGACGCTGTATTCCACCGAGTATCCGGACTCCTTAAGCGTGTTCAAGAAACCAGAGAAGATGCTCTCCTTCTCGAGCTCGGGCACGTTCTCCATGGACACGTAATCTGGCTGCACTTCACGTACAAGCCTCCCAAACTGCGCAAGCAACCCCCAGTCCTTGTGCTTCTCGCGATGCTTCTTGTCCTTGCGGTGCTTCGAGAAGGGCTGGCAAGGAGCACACCCTACCAAGACTTTGATGTCAAAGTCCTTCAGGAGCTCCTTGACTTCCTCCCCGGTGACCTCGGCGATGTTCTTGCAGATGAACTTGTCCTTGCCGTTGTTCGCATCGTAGGCGTACTGGCAAGAGGAATCGAGGTCAAACCCAGCCACCACATCGATGCCAGCGGTGCGTAAACCGTAGGTCAGGCCCCCGACCCCGCAAAACAAATCCACAGCACCAATGGAGGCGCTCTGAGCCTTATCCTCCGTGGAACTATCAACGCTCATCGCAATCACCCCTTCGGCGTCCTAGAATGACCGTATGCGAGCGTCACAAACTCGAAAAGAATTCAACTCGCTAACTTTATAGATTAGCAGCAATCAGAGGGATTGGAGACCTAAGCTTGAAAACGTCACCGAACGGCTGTTTGCTTCCCGTAAACAGCAGAAGTGCAGGTAAAACGCCTTGGCCTCGATTTGCTTGATCGCCTGCTCCAAGTACGGCAATCCGGAGAGGTCCTGGCCGCCGGAGGCCGTGCAAAGCGCTCCGCTTGTATGGTCGCCCGTACTCTTTCAGCCTGCGTTCGCCGCATGCCAGAAGAGCGTGCCCGCCGTGATCCTACCGCCCTCGTCCACATGCTCGAAGAGCTTGCGGGTAACGGCCTCGTCGTACTTCTCGGGGTCGTGGGAGCACCAGCTAAGGAACGTGTCGTGGTCGCCTCCAGCGGCCTCGTAGCTGATGCCGATGTTCTTCCAAGTCTCGTAGTTCTTGGGCGGCTCCATAGAGAGGAACGCCAAGTCGGCCTTCTCCTTATCGTTCATGCTGGCTCACCCCGCAATCGAGCTGCGAGGCGGCGCTCCCCGTGACCGAGCTGTAAGATGCAGCCACGACAGGCCCCCGGCCTGTCCACTCGCCGCCGGTGGCCCCGCCGCCAAGTATACGGCCACCGGTGTCATTTTCCTTGAATGCTTCCATAGGCATCGCTAGTCCTCAATGCCGAGCATGTCGCAGATTTTCTGCCCGCTGATCGCCCAGGTGCCGCCGATCATCATCGCGGGGAGCGTCCCGTCCGCGCACCACTTCTGGACTTGGCGCAGGCTCCACCCGCCAATCTCGGCCACGTGCTTAGGGGGTCTCGCACACCTTCACGTCCGCGCGCCGGATTTGCGAGCAGCCGAGCGGCTCCTTCCCATGCCCTATTCTCGCCTTTGTACCGAGCCATTCAGTCACCGCCCTAACCTCTGAGCTACTAATGACGTGTGATCACGGTTAAGACTGTACAAGAGCGAATTGCCGCGTTTAACTGTGGTTATGTAGTGCAGCAGTGGCAAAACTGCTTGACGGCGCGGGACTTCCATTTTGCTTTGCGACTGCTTGGACGGCCAAATTGCTCATTTGCTGACTTATAGCAATGCCCCAACGGCACCGTCGCGTTTGCAACCAGCCGCGGCCAACAGCAAGAACATCAGCAATTCCGTCGGCATGCATCGGACGTCCGCCGCTGGGGTATCCTTGGAGCACATGCACCGCAAGCCGCACAAAGGAGCCGCCATGCGCACCGAGCTCGATGTTCCCTTTTCGCACAAAGACCAGGCCAAGGCCCTGGGCGCCAAGTGGGACCGGGTCAAGAAGATCTGGTACGTGCCCGATGGCGTCAACCCCGAGCCCTTTGCCGCGTGGCTGCCCGGCGTGGATCGTTCCGACCCCAGCGCGCCCTACATCTATCTGGTGCTTGGCAAGCGCGAATGTTGGAAGTGCCACGAGCAGACGACGGTCGCGGCCTTTGGCATTCCGTATCGGGTGGCCGAGGACTCGGGCAGCAAGGCCGCGCCCGGCGCTGCGCCCGCCATGGACGACGCGGGCCACATCGCGATCGACACCGCCCGCGCCAACGCCATAGCCATCGTTCCCGCGCTGGGCTGCGTGCCGGCCGAGATCCGCGACTACCTGCGCGAGCGCTGCGGCTACAAGCCCGTAACGTCGCGCACCACCAAAACCGTATCGCTCGCCAGCACCTGCACCGCCTGTGGCGCGCTGCAAGGCAGCCATTACCTGTTCGAGGAGCCCATGTCGCCGTTTGCGCTCACGGCTATCAACAAGCTGCCCGCGCTGGAGTTCGTGCGCGTGGAAGTCGCCGGCGTCTTTGGCATCCACGCCAGACAGGGCAACTTTGACCAGGCACTTTTTACCTGGGCACGCGACCACCACACCCAGTTCCACAAGCCCCTGTGCGAGGGGATCTACCTGTAAGATATCTTAGGTACCGGCGAGCGCTCCTGGCGGCAAGGTATCGCCCAAAGGCAGAAGCACCCGACAGACAATTAGGTGTCCGCATCGTCATACACGACATCGATACCACAGCCGGGACAGCGTCCGGGGCGCACCAGCATGTGAAGACGGTCTTGTTACAGTCCCAAAATATGCTCCAAATAGCCCTTGTTAAACCAGAACGATTGCCTGGTCATCCAACGTCCGTCGGGCAACTCGTAGGCGTTCCTCGCAATATCGCCGATTTCGGTTCCGTCGGCGAATCTGTACGCAGCTTTTGAGGTATGCGGGCGGACGTGAACGATCGGGTTGTCTGCCATACCGGGCAGGTTGTTGGTCACTTTGAGCTTTCCGCTTGCATCCCGATACGGATTGAGCTCAACGCCCTCACGTATTACCTTTCGCGTCTCATCCCAACAAGCTTTCGCAGGGCCTTCGATTTCGTTTTCTCCCATCGCCCAGAACAGACAACGGTCGAGACGCAGCACGCCATCGTGGTCCTCGCGAAACACAACGAAGAAGAAGCGATTGGTCTCAAGGCACGCATGAAAAGGCGACGTTTCCCAGTCTTCCTCGATCAAACGCTTGAACTCAAATGGCGGGAACGACATAGCCTGCTCGATGTGCCCCCTGTTGTTAACTCGAACAGTTCGAACGGAAATGCCTGCCTTGACGAATTCCTCGGCAGCACTGTTTTTGATTCCGAGCATGCGATAGACAAGCGTTGTCCACTGCGCCTTATTGCCCGTGTACTCCAGCCCGTATTGCTCCGCAATCTGGCGATCAGTTTCGCCATAGTGTTGCTCGATCAGTCCAGTTACGTAGCTTTCGAAATCAATGGACTCGTCGTCGCCTTGAACGATGCTCTCGCCGACGCGCGGGGCACCGAGAACATAGGTGTGAAGTACGTAATCCATGTACGAGCGCTTGAGTGAAAAGGCACGACGCTTTGCGCGACGGCGCTCGATCTCGCCCGTATCGGTATTGAAGTACTCGTAATACTGGTCGACCCACATTGTCGCTTCGGTTGCGCCCTTTGTGCAGGCGCCCAAGTAGGTGGTCATGCCCTCCGATAGTTCGTCTGCGCGACCATCCTGAATGTACGAAATGATTTTCTCGTAGTCAGCGCGAATGATCTTCATATCCTCTTCGGGCAGACGAACCATGACTGCACGCTCAATGCGCTGGTCGTATTTGTCGATGGAGCGGTCACGGCCGTAATAAATCAGCAGGATATTGCTGAGCTTGGTCTTGAGATGCGAGCTGTCGTAGTCGAGCGAAACGGGACGGTCGTAGGGAATCATCGTCAAGACAAGACGTTCACCGGCAGATTTACGACCGTCTTTAAGTACGTCAAAACACGTTGCCTTGAGCTCGACACCCGCCTCGGGAAAGTCCGGCCGGTCGTCGCTGTTGGCCTTGTAGCCAAAGTAACGCTCCTCGATCAGGGTTCCCATACCGCCCTTGTACTTCTTGGATCCAAAGTCCTTGGGCGCACTCTCCCCTTCCGGCGCAATACCGAGCTCGAGAATATCGCGGAACGTCATGCCATCGAGATTGGCAGCATAGCGCTCGATGCTTGAGGGGTCAGAAAAATCAGTGTCGTCAAGCATGCGCTTGAAGTCGAGGTGCTTCTTGGACACGGGATACCTCCGAAACTCGCAACTAACCCCATAGTAGTTCAGAGCAACTACTAACGCCCAGAAAATTGAGGTCTTGATCTTGTCCCCTCGATCGGCTATTGTTGTGAGCACCATAAACGGACACAGCAGCGATTGGAGAAACGTGTCTGAGATTAATATTGCCGAGCTTTTTGCGGGCGTCGGTGGATTTCGTTTGGGTCTCGAAGGCTATGCCGACCCTCGACATCCCGAGTTTTATATGAAACCAGCCGGCCCCTTCCGCACCATTTGGGCAAATCAATGGGAACCGCCCGGAACCAAGGCGCGTCAGTTCGCGGCCCGTTGCTACATGGATCGCTTCGGCGATGATTCCGTTGTCAACGAAGACATTAATAGGGTCTTGGAACAAGCCGAAGCGGGCGAAATCGAAATCCCCAATGTCCAAATGGTCGTTGGCGGCTTCCCCTGTCAAGACTACTCTGTCGCGCGTCCTCTCAATCAGGCGCACGGCATCGAGGGCAAGAAGGGTGTCCTGTGGTGGGACATCTATCACTTCCTCGAGATGAAGAAGCCGCGCTTCGGTCTCTTTGAGAACGTTGACCGTCTGCTCAAGTCGCCCGCGTCACAGCGCGGTCGCGATTTCGCCATCATCTTGAGCTGCCTTGCCGACCTCGACTACACGGTCGAATGGCGCGTGGTCAACTCTGCCGAATACGGTTTCCCCCAGCGTCGCAAGCGTGTTTATATCTTCTGCGAAAAGGGCGCTGGCAAGGTTGATCTCATTGATCGCATGCACAGCGGCGTCATGGCTAAAGCCTTCCCCGCCATCTATCCCGACGAGATGTCCGAGCTCGACGTTTTACCCGACCCCTACGAGAACTCAACTCGTTTTGGCGTCGGCCAAAAGACCTCTCAATTCAAGAATGCTGGCGTCATGCAGGGCTGTCATGTTCTGACCTGCGACTTTGCCGAGAACTATCACGGTGAGCGCCACGTGCTTGGCGACGTGCTTGTCGACGAGGCTGATGTCCCGGAGCAGTTCTACATCTCCGACGAAAAGCTTCCCGACTGGCGCTACCTTAAGGGCAGCAAGCGCGAGGAACGCACCAATAAGAAAACCGGCTTTACGTATACGTATTCAGAGGGTGCCATGAGCTTCCCGGATGCTACCGACAAGCCGAGCCGCACCATCCTCACAGGAGAAGGCGGCACGGGAGCGAGCCGCTTCAAGCACGTCATCGAATGTCCCGATGGCCGTTTCCGCCGTCTTGTTCCCGACGAGCTCGACCAGCTTCAGGGATTCCCGAAAGGCTGGACCGATACGGGCATGACTGACGGCCATCGAGCCTTCTGCATGGGCAACGCACTCGTCACCGGCGTGCCCCATCGCATTGGCGAAGCTATGGTCGAAGTGTACGGCCTCTAAGGCAAGCAATCCGGAGCCGACAGTTCACGCTGTCGACTCCGTTTTTTCCATCCCACTCCCCTGTATACTGATGTAACACGTGTTTCATCCGGGCTTGTTGGGCCGGATTGTTCATGGGAGGGTCTTATGGCTGCTTCGAATCCGCCTAAGGGGAGCGTTTCTTCTTCGTCCATCAAGCCGGTTACGCGCAAGGCCGTGCGTTGCCAGCGCGAGGTCGCTTGGCTTGTCACGCAGGCGGCGGGCAGGCTCGTGGCGACCACTCAGGACGTCAACGCGCCTACGCCGAGCTTTGTGCTGGCAGCGGCGCTGGATTTTGTGCGCCAATTGGAGCTTGCCGCACAGGATGCCAGCGGCCACCTCGACTACCAGAATGTTATGGCGCCCGACCTGCAAACGTTCTGCCACATGGCCAAGTTGCCCGCCGCGCCCAATGCGCTTTCGGACGCAGGCTACATGTTTACGCTTTCGGGCGCGGACCTTATCCGCGACATCTATACATACTGCAGCGAGCTCGCCGAGCGCCATGTCTTTGACGCGGCTGAAGTCAAACCGGGATATGTCATCAAGCTGGTTCTTAGGCTGTTCTTGATGGACGGGTTCGCGGCCATGCCGGCGTAAGCCGAGTCTTTAGCATCACCGTCAACTGGGCAACAACCGCTTAACCTTAGTGGGCGCCAATCGAGAGTCGATTATTGGGTCGCCTCGTCCGCTAACGCATTTATTCCACGCGCTCCAACAGTCGATACTTGCGGTTGCGGCTCGTCGCCGGCGCCGTGGGCTCAAGCTCGCCTTGAGCAATGAGCGCGTTGACGCGCGACCTAACCTGGGAAATTGTGAGCCCCGTGCGCTCTGCCAGCTCACGCGTCCCCAGCTCGCCGTAATGTTTGAGTGCCGTCACAATTAAGCCCCCGCCATGATCGACCGGCTCGATCTTTGAACGGTAAAGTACGACCTTGAACCGATCGAACCCCGGGCAGAACAGGGGCTCGGCCAGACCATGCGCGCGCATGGCATCGATCATCATCGGGATGCCCGAGCCATTGCCCTCAGCCGGCGAACCTGCGCCATCCGGCAGCGGGACAATCGACATGAGTTTCACGAGCGTCGCGTTACGGCATCGGGAGCTGCCGTCAAACAGGTTCTCGCGAGTCTTTCCTCCGTATAGGCCGCCGGGGTTCGTCACTTCGATACGGTCATCAAAGACGTCAACAGCGATCGACTGCCCACAGAACCGGTCTCCGTATTCTCGGTGGATTACGGCGTTGGCAATTGCCTCGCGCAGGACCTCCTCGGGAATCTCCAGCGAGTCGACACGCGAGACGCCTTTGATCATCGAGGTTCGTCGCAAATTCTTGGCGACCGCCGCGACGGCATCCGAGATCATTTCGCCCAACGTTCCCTCGCAGATCGTACGGTCCATGAACCTCAACGACCCCGCCGCGCCCTTCTGCGTTCCGGCATAGACCGCCACATCGATAAAGAGCTTGGGATAGAACTGCTGGGGATAGGCACCCGCGGCCAGGAGTCCGGCCTTGGTGACATTGCCCTGGGAGTCGAGGAAATTCAGGCGCTCCAGCTTCGTTTTCTTGTCCGGCGCGCCGCGCATCGCACGAGGTGTCAGCGAGAAAGCACGCTCTATCGTGCGGTCGACCAGGGCCTCGTCAAGATCGCCTGCGACCGCGCCGGGCACCGCATCGCGATCGCTAGGACTCGTCCGTTCATATGACGACAGTGCCAAAACCTCGGTCGACGAGAGCGGAACATCTTTGTCATCGATGCGTTTGTAGCTGCCGCCTTGAGCGCCCCGCTCTATGACATAACAAGGCTTGCTCGACGGGTCAAGCTCCTCAATCGTGATGACCAGAACCACGGTGCCCTGGAGCTCCACGCGTTCAATGGTGTATTTGGGCGGATTGGCCAGTTTTCCGCGACCGCCGGCATCACCCATGCCCGCCACGAATTGGTTGAGCACTTTCTCGGTCTCAAAGTTTGCAACTGGAACAAAACCCGCGCGCTCGCTCACTCCGAGCACGATGATGCCGCCGGCGGTGTTTGCGAAAGCGCTGACCGTTTCCCATACGTCGCGGGAAAGCGTCGTGGCGCTCTCTTTCACTTCGACGCTAAGGTCATCCGAGCCCATGCGCTTTAATGACTCGAGCAGACCGGCCAGCTCGTTTTCGTTCATCTGCACGTCCCTTCGCTCGGTCCTGCGGAGAATGCCGCAGACGGATTTCCCTCGTCGCTCAGTTATCTCTCGTAATTATCTCTCGTCTTTCTGTTATCTCTCATATTAGAGATAAGTGAGAGATGAAAGATAAGATGTCTGCCATCTGTTTCATATAAACATATTTTTGCTGGTAGAACAATCAGTATTGAGACAATACCATGATTGCTTGTCTCTTTGCTGCTCAGTTATCTCTCATATTTATCTCTCGTCTTTCAGCTATCTCTCATATTAGTGACGAATGAGAGATGAGAGATACGTGAGTGATGCATGAGCCTGGATTTTTGGACGGTCGGAAAATCCCTCAACAAAAAAACGGGGCCGGCCTTACGCCGAGCCCCGTTTTCAAACGGTCAGTTAGTTATCCAACGCGCGAGCATAGCAGTCAACATTACGCCGCCGCGAACACTCCCAAGCCCGTTCCGATAATGCAGATCGCGAAGATACCAATAATAATCCAAATGGTCTTGACACCCTTTTTGTACAGGGCAACGCAAGCGAACGTTGCCAGCAAGGGCAGCAGACCGGGGAAGATCGAATCGAACAGATCCTGCAGGACAATCTCCGAACCACCCACATCAAAGGTCAAAGCTGTGGACAGCGAGACCTGTGCCGCAATCATTGCGCCAATGACGGTCATTCCGAGAACACCGGCAGCATGCGTCATGCGAGACATAAGGTTGTTCTCTTCGGACTGCTGCAGGAACTTGGTTCCCAGGTCGTATCCCAGATGGGCGGCGACGATACGCGTTGCAAAGTTAATCACGGAGTAGATGAGCGCGTACACGATGGGGCCGAGCGGGTTGCCCGTCGACGCGATGCCAATACCAATGCCGGCGGCGACCACGCGGAACGTTCCCCAGTAGAACGAATCGCCAATGCCGGAAAGCGGTCCCATGAGGCCGACCTTCATGGCGTTAATCGAGGACGTGTCGAAGTTCTTATCGGCAGCCGCCTGCTCTTCCATCGAAACCGTTAGGCCGGCTACAAACGGAAGCACATGAGGCGTGATGTTAAAGAACTCGGTATGGCGATCAAGCGCCGCATAGTAATCGTCGTCGTTGGGATAAATCTTTCGCAGGGGCTTCTGAATGGTGTACATGAAGCCCATTGCCATCATCTTGTCGTACGACTGCGAGCACTGGCTCGTAAACTGGCGAAGGAACATGCTCCGATACATATCGGGAGTCATAATCGCGTCCTTCTTGGCCTCTTTGAGATCGGTGTTCTGGGTAGCCATTAGAAGTCCTCCTCTTCATCCTCGGCAACCGCCTGCGGACCGGCCGAGCCCTCGCGGAAGGCCAGGAGCAGCGCGACGCAGATAGCGGCAGCGGCAACACCGACAACGTCCATCTTGAGGTAGATGACCATAATGAATCCCAGGAACAGCCAGGGAAGAAGCTTGTTGTCGCCCATGGTCCTAATAAGAAGAGCGAAGCCGATGCAGACCATGACGCCGGACGCAACGTTGAGGCCGTCCATCACAAACTGCGGAATAGCGTTAAGCGCGTTGTTGATGAGGTCGGCACCAAAGAACAGCGAGCAAAACACCAGCAGTGCAGACGGAATGCCAATCGACAGCGGCACGATGGTCAGATGGTACAGATTCGCCTTGGCAAGATCACGATTTGCCAGAGCGGTCTCAATCTTCTTGCAGGCAAAGGCACCCGGAACGGCGTAGCAGAAGTTGCGCCACACCTGAAGGAAGACGGAGACGGGAAGGGCGAGTGCGACGGCAGTTGCCGTGCCCGTACCCGTAATGACGGCAAACGCGCAGCCAAGCACGCCGGAAGCATAGACCTCGGGAGGAACCGCCGCGCCGACCATGATGGCGCCCATGAACATGGACTCCAAAGCAGCGCCGACGATAACGCCCTGCTGGACATCGCCAAGGATCAAGCCGACAAACAGGCTCGTAAACAGCGGACGACCAAGCATCGTAATGCCAAATAATTGCTCGTCCATGGACGCAATAAATGCGACCAGTGCAACTAGAAGATACTGGACAACCATTTCGATCAACCCCAGAAACAGGTCTGCAGGCGAGGCATTCTGCGCAGCTCGCCTGCAGACAACCGCAGCAATTTGAGAGGATTAGTAGTTCATCTGGTGATAGTAACGACGCGTGGTGAGCGGGTGGTTACGGACGTGCTCGAGATGGCAGCTCAGGCGCTCGGTGATGGTGTAGGTGACCATCGGGGAGACGATCTTGCGGAACTCGGGGTCGCTGAACGGCAGCTCGACCTCGGCGGTGTCGAACTTGTTCACGCGGACATGGACGCCCTTCTCGTCGGCGAGCATGTGAGTGAAGTTGTCCACGCGGTCCATGAGCTTGCGGGTGTCGTCCTCGCCGTAGAGCATGATGAGGCTCGTGCCCTCCTCGCACAGTTCGATGGTGCCGTGGAAGAACTCGGCGGCGTGGATAGACTTGGTCTTGATCCACTGCATCTCCTCGAGAATGCACATAGCGTAGTCGTAGGCCTCACCCCAGAGCATGCCGGAGCCAATCACCATGTGGTAATCGGTGTCCTTGAAGTCCTCAGCCATGGCGGCGCAGCGCTCGTCCTGAGCGTCCTTGGCCTTGATGAGGTACGGAGCGATGTTGCCGAACTCCTCCATGAAGGTGTCGTACTTGGGGAAGGCGCCGGCGTTCTTGAGGAAGCGGGCGACCAGCGTGATCTGGTAGGTGTAGATGGCCTCGCACAGGACGTCGTCCTCGGCGAAGCTGAAGAACTTGTAATCGGCGTACTCGGTGGCCGGGGTGTTGTCGTTGGAGACATACATCAGCGTGCGGGCGCCCTGCTCCTGGCAGAACTTGGCGGCCTCGATGATCTCGGGGGTGGTGCCGGTACGGGTGGAGAAGACGCAGACCGAGTCCTTGTTGAAGGTCTTGGGCGGGCATGCGAGGAACTCAGCGGCAATCTCGCAGTGGACGTCGACGTCGGCCGTGGTGGTCTCGACCCAATACTTCATCGGGAGCGTGTGGGCCCAGGTGCCACCGCAGCCGATGAAGAAGATGTTGGAATAACCCTGCTCGCAGACCTTGTCCACGGCAGCCTCAATCTGAGGACGGAGAGCGAGGGCATCGCTCACAACCTTCTCGTAACGAGGCTCATCGAAATTGAACATCCCTTACTCCTAACTCACTTGGATGAACCCTTCATTCATCCCATGACGTTATAATACTTTATATAACTAACTATGCAAGAGCTATTTCAGGTTTTTTTGATTTTTCTTTAATAAAAAGCCCGCCGATCAAATGATCGACGGGCTTAAGAAAGGAGGACCTAGTTAATAAATGCTAGACAATGGCATGTTTCCAGTTAGAAAACGTCCTTGGCAAATACCTTTGAGTCATTGGGGACCTGACGGATTTCGATAACCACGCCATCGTTGACAAGCTCTTGGATATGCTCGGCATCGGTTTCGGTCGCAAAGATCGCGGGGGTCGGATGAAGCGTGGTCTCGGGAGACTTTCGAGTTCCGCCCAGATTGATCTCCTTGATGTCTTTGCAACCCTTAGCGAGACGATAGGCATCCTCGATCGTCTCGACAATGATAAACAGCGAATACTTGTCGGTAACGCCGCTGTTGAGCGCCTCGATGGCCGCGTTTACGTCTTTTATGACGAGCTTCACGCCGTTGGGACGAGCTAGCCTCAAAGCGGCTTTTCTCATGTCGTCTTTTGCCACGGCATCGCTGGCACACAGGATGCAATCGACATCCAGCGCATGCGTCCAAGACATGGCGACCTGGCCGTGAATCAATCGGTAATCGACCCTCGTAAGCTTAATCATCAAAATCATCTCCGCACGTAATAAAGGTAATGACAGGGTTGAATTATTCGTTGAAGCTCGAGCTAGAACTCTTCTTCTTCGACATCGGCGAGCATGTCCGCCGCCTCGCAAAGCTGAATAAATGAACGCGACCCCTCGACCGCGGCTTTGGCCTTGTCCGCATCCAGGGAGTCCAGCTGTGTAACCATTTCCACCAGCAGCGGCAAGTTCATTCCAGTGATCAGCGTAAACGATCCGGCAGTCTGCCTCTGAATGAATTCGTTGTTTACAGAGCCGCCAAAGATGTCAGTCACGACAAACCAAGAGTCGGCAGGGTCCCTCGTCTCCATCCATGCATCGATAAGCGCTGCGACATCCCTCGTGTCGTCATCGATATAGGCGCACAGGCACTCGATTCGGTCGTTAGTGCCCATCAGAATCTCCAGAGAGCTTTTCATGCCTTGGGCGAGATAACCATGACTCGCTAGCAATATCTTATTCATAGTTCTCCAATACCAATAGGACGTACTATATTGTCATAACAAAGTATATTAGCAATCTGCCCTACGTGGTGTGTCTATTTTCCAAATCCGCGAACGGTAACAATTGGTCGGTAAATAGACTAATCTATCTCTAATTTACAAATAGAACTTCAGTCGCTCGGTGCAGTACACCTGACGGGAGATGAAAAGCGGCTCGCCGCTTGGAGCATAACGTCTATCGACAAACAGAAGCAGCGGAGAGTCCAGCTCCACGTTAAGGTATGCCGCCTCGAGCTCGTTCGCATAGCAGACCTCGAGCGTACGCGTATTGGGACCCATCTTGATCCCCTGGCGATCGAGTACCGCCATCAGCGAATCCTCGAGGGACTCATGCTCCAAAAAAGAAAGCGCAGCGGAATAGCTATTGGTTTCCAGCATCGTGGGCTTGTCAACCACAAGGCGCAGACGACGACTACGCAATACCTTTTGGGTATCGTCTACGCCCAGGAACTTCGCGTCTCGCAGGCTTGGGAAGTCCCAACCCATTGCGAGAACCCTGGTAGACGCCTGTTTTCCCGCAAGCTGGCACGAATGGGTAAAGCTCTCACGGTCGTCCGCGGCATACATCTGTGTGTCCGACGAAACGAACGTGCCCTTGCCGCGGGCCCTCTCAACAAGCCCAGCATCTTCCATTTCTTTAATTGCGGAGCGAACCGTTATTCGGCTCACGCCAAATTGCTCGATGAGCTCCGCCTCGGTCGGAAGCTTATCTCCCGGGCGGTACGTGCCGTTGGCGATCGAATCAGAGAGCGCACGGACAATCTGTTTGTACAGGGGGATAACGCTATTTGCTTCAACCATATCAACCATACCTTTGCAAGGAATCAGCAGCTTATAGATAGATGACTTATATTGTATTAGAACTTTTTAGGAGTCCATATATTTCCTAAATGATTCGGTAAACGGGGTGTTATTTCACTTTAGCGGGGTGCAGCGGCTACCCGCGGCATTCGTTATCAACCTAGCTAGGCTAGTCCACCCACATCGTCTCCAGTTCGCCGCAGAGCCGCGGCCCCATATGGGTATACTCTCGAGGATTCGACTCGATTCGCCCCCGCTGGGGCGTCAAAGGAGACTGCATATGCCCACCACCTCAACCGACCCGCGCGCCGCTGCTGCCGCGCTGCTGGTGCCCGGTACCACCTGCCACGGCTTTGCCGTCGAGCGCTGCGAGACCGTGCCCGAGCTCGACTCGGACGCCTACGTGCTGCGCCACACTGCCTCGGGCGCTCGCCTGCTGTACCTGGCGTGCGACGACGAAAACAAGGCCTTTGCCATTGGCTTTAAGACGCCGCCGGCCGATTCCACCGGCGTGTTCCATATTCTTGAGCACTCGGTGCTGTGCGGATCGGCTAAGTTCCCCGTCAAGGAGCCGTTTGTCGACCTGATCAAGAGCTCCATGCAGACGTTCCTCAACGCCATGACCTACCCCGACAAGACCATCTACCCCGTTGCCACCACCAACGAGCAGGATCTGTACAACCTGATGGACGTGTACCTGGACGCGGTGTTCAACCCGGCCATCTATACCAAGCCCACCATTTTTGAGCAGGAAGGCTGGCACTACGAGCTGGACCTGCCGGAGGGCGCCGAGGGCGAGGGCGGCGTCAGCGCCGCCAACCTGCGCGAGGGCACGCTGCGCTATAACGGCGTGGTATTCAACGAGATGAAGGGTGCGCTGTCCGACCCCATGAGCGTGCTGGACGACGCCGTCAACGCCGCGCTCTATCCCGACACCGCCTATGCGCACGAGAGCGGCGGCGACCCGCGCGCGATTCCCGCGCTCACCTACGAGCAGTTCCTGGACACGCACGCGCGCCACTACAATCCTTCCAACTCCTACATCACGCTCTATGGCGACCTGGACGTGGACCGCGCTCTGGCCTTTTTGGACGAGCGCTATCTGTCGCAGCCGAGCGCCGCGAGCCGCCGCATGGACGCAGCCGTTGCCGCCGGCGAGGACCCGTCCACGCTGGCGCCCAATCCGCTGGGCGTGCAAGCGCCCGTGACCTGCGAGTATAAGCGCGTCGAGATGGCCACCACGCCCGAAAACGCCCTGGTGGGCCTGGGCTTGGTGCTGGGCAGTGCGCTCGACCGCAAGCGCACGATCGCGGCGGACATCCTGTTTGAGGCGCTGCTGGGCTCCAACGAAGCGCCGGTTAAGAAGGCCATTCTGGCCGCCGGCCTGGGCGGCAACGTGGTGAGCTACACTGCGGCCGAGAGCCTGCAGCCCTACGAGCTCATCATGCTGCAAAACGCGCAGCCCGGCGTGGCGCGCGAGCTGCGCCGCGTGTTCCAGGACGCCTGCCGCGACCTGTGCGAGCACGGCGTTCCGCGCGAGCGCCTGGAAGCCATCATCAGCAGCAACGAGTACGATCTGCGCCAGCGCGACTACGGCATCGCCGACGGCGTGGCCATTGCGTGCGATGCGCTGAGCACCTGGCTCTACGATGACGACGCCGCGACGCTGGCACTCAAGTACGGCCCGGTGTACGAGGAGCTGCGTGGCGAGCTGGACGGCAGCTACTTTGAGGACCTGCTGCGCGAGCTGGTGCTGGAAAACGACCACATGGCGCTCGTCGAGCTGGTGCCGGTGGACGCCGCCGAGGGTTCGGAGGGTGCCGAAGCCGCCGAGCTGGCAGCCAAGCGCGACGCCATGACCGATACCGAGCTGGCCGACGTGGTCGAGCGCACGGCCGCACTTCGTTCCGCACAGGAGGCCGAGGACACGCCCGAGGCCAAGGCCACACTGCCGCGCCTGCGCGTGTCCGACATTGGCGAGGCGTGCCCCGAGCCGCCGCTGGTCGTAGACACCACTGCGCCCATCCCCTGCCTGCGCCACGGCATCCCCACCAACCGCCTGGCCTACGCCATGCAGTATTTCGACCTGAGCTGCGTCGCGTTTAAAGACCTGCCCTATGTGACGCTGCTCTGCCGCCTGCTCAAACAGCTGCCCACGAGCGAGCACTCGGCCGAGGAGCTCGACAACTTGCTCGCCGGCAAGCTGGGCTTTTTGAGCTTTACGACCGAAGTCATGACGCAGCCCGACGTGGACGGCGTGCGCCCCTACCTGCTGGTGAGCGCCGGTGCCCTGTCCGAGAAGATCGATGCGCTGGCAAGCCTGCCGCGCGAGGTGTGGTCGAGCACGCTGTTGCTCGATGCCGACGCCGACCGTGTGCGCGACGTGCTCACGCAGATTCGCATTGGGCTTGAGCAGGGCTTTATCAACAACGGTCACTCGGCGGCGCTCGGTCGCGCGATGAGCTACAGCTCGCCTTCGGCCGTGGTGCGCGAGCAGCTTTCGGGCGTGGACTTCTACCTGTTCCTGCGCGATCTGCTCGAGCACTTTGACGAGCGACTGGACGACCTGCGCGCCAAGCTTGCCGAGCTGGCAGGCCGCATCTTTGTGGCCGACGGCTGCCTGGCGAGCTTTACCGGCAGCGACGAGGACTTTAACGCGTACTGGGCCGCCGCGGGCGACCTGGGGCTTGGCGCGGGCGACGGCGCTGGCAGCGGCACGCTCGTGGTGCCGGAGCCGCGCGACCGCCACGAGGCTTTTGTCATCCCCAGCGACATCTGCTTTGCGGCGCGCGCGTGCGACCCGCGTCGCCTGGGCATCGACGTGACGGGCGCCTGGGCGGTTGCCGCCAACGCGCTCTCCTACGACTACCTGTGGAACGAGATCCGCGTGAAGGGCGGTGCGTACGGATGCGGATTCCGCGCGGCCGGCGAGCGTCAGGCGGCGTTCTACACCTACCGCGACCCGGCGGTCGATCCTTCGATTGAGCGCGTGGCGCGCGCAGGCGAATGGCTCGGCAGCTTTGAGCCCGACGAGGCCGCCTTCGAGGGCTTCATCGTAAGCTGCGTGAGCGGCATGGACGCACCGGTTAAGCCGTACGCGCTCACCAAGCGCCGCAATACGACCTACCTTGCCGGGCTCGATCCGCACGCGCGCGAGGAGCGTCGCGCCCAGATGCTCGCCGCCACCCCCGATGAGCTGCGCTCGCTCGGCTCCGATGTGACGCGCATCGCAGCCGCGTCGCCCACCTGTGTCTTTGGCGGCCGCGACGTCATCTCCAAGAGCAACGCCGGCTTTAACGTCGTCGACCTGCTGGCCTAGCCACAGTCAAGCAAAACCACCACAAAGGGGACAGTGAACTGCCTCCCATTTCTTGGACATCGGGAAATGGGAGGTTTTCCATGAGTATAGACCTCAGGGTGAAGCACGACCTGGAGTCCAGGAGGCGGGCCGTCGAGCTCTTCGACGCCGGCGTCGGCTGCAAGCCGGCGGCCGAGGCCCTGTCCGTCCCCCGCGAGACCGTGAGAGAATGGCAGTGGGTATACCGGGCGTTCGGAAGCGAGGCGCTGCTGTCCATGGACGGGAAACAATCCAGTTACACATTCGAGCAGAGGGTCGCCGCGGCGTCGGCCGTGGTCGACGGCGGGATGGCGAAGGCCGACGCCATGGCCGAGTTCGGGGTCAGGTCGAAGTCCCCGCTGGAGCGCTGGTGCAGGCTCTACCGCGAGGGCGGCGCCGAGGCGCTGCGGCCCCGCCCGAAGGGCAGGCCGAGGGGGTCGAGGTCGAAGCCCCGGGCCCGCACCCGCGAGCAGGAGCTCGAGGAGCGCTGCCGCAGGCTCGAGGCCGAGGTCGCCTACCTAAAAAAATTGCGCGCCCTGGTCGAGCGGGACGGGCTCTGACCAGGGCGGCGGCCGAGGCGGTGAGGGCGCTGCGCGCGGAGGGGCACTCCCTGCGCCACCTGCTGGAGTGCTCGGGGCTCAGGAGGTCGACCTACTACTACGCGCTGGCGCACCCGCGGAGGCCGACCAGGCCCGAGCTGCGCGACGCCGCGGCCGAGATATTCTCGCGCACCGCCAACGGCTGCGGGCACCGGCAGATAGCCATGTGCCTTCGCGCCGAGCTGGGCGCGGTCGTGGCCGACAAGACCGTGCTCAAGATGATGCGCGAGATGGGCATCCGGTGCGGGATACGCCGCCGGGGCTCCCGCCGCCGGTACAGCTCCTACAGGGGGCTCGTGGGGAGCACGTTCGAGAACGTCATCGCGAGGGACTTCGGCGCCGAGGGGCCGTGGCAGAAGCTCGGCACCGACGTCACCGAGTTCAAGGTGGCCGGCGCCAAGGCCTACTGGGCCCCGGTGCTCGACTTCTGCACGAAGGAGATCGTGGCGAGCGACATATCGACCTCGCCGGACCTCGCCCAGCAGCACAGGATGCTCGACCGGCTCCTCGAGGCCCTGCCAGACGGGGCGGCACCGACCATGCACTCGGACATGGGCTGGCAGTACCAGCACGAGTCCTACGCCTCCAGGCTGGAGGGGGCGGGCATCACCCAGAGCATGTCGCGCAAGGGGAACTGCATCGACAACGCCGCCACCGAGCAGCTCTTCGGCCACGTGAAGGACGAGTTCTACCGCGGCAGGGAGTGGGGCAGCTTCGGGGACTTCAAGCGCGACCTGGAGGAGTACATAGACCATTGGAACACGCGGCGCAGGCAGGTAAGATTGAAGGGCCTGACGCCGGAGGAGTTCCGGGACCGGGCCCTTGCGGCGTAGTCGCTATTTATTCAGTCCAAGTTTCGGGGCGCAGTTCACAGGCACCTTTGTGGTGGTTTGCGGGCGAGCTGCTACTTGATAAACGGGCTCAGCCTGGCCGCCAGCGGATCGAGCTTGTACATGGTTGCAAAGCACTCACGACCATAGTCGGAGTCGTTGCTCCAGCTACCCTGGTCGACGTCGTACTCTGCATCCAGACGAATCCACTCCTCCGGCTTGTTCTTCTCGTGCTTGCTGCAGAAGTAGCGCTGGTACTCGACCTCGTGCTCAAACTCAAACTCGGCATCCGAACCGCGGCCGGCATACTCGTCGACCGACGTCAGGTTGCCGTGCTCGTCGTAATAGAACTCCGCATAGCCGCCGCGCTCGGAATCGATCCTGTCGAGTTTTCCGTCGCTGTACGAATAATCCACCGCGGCATACGAGTTCAGCGAGCCGTAATCGTTGCCGTGCGAGTCATATGCCACAGGCGAGATACGCGAAATGTTGCCGTCCTTGTCATACTCGTAGCCCGCGGTGATCGTCCACCTGGTGCCCACGGTGTCGCCCTGACTGTCCAGCGTAAAGGACGTCACGCGATCCTTGTCGTATCCGTACGAATACACGACCGTCCGAGGATTGGCCGGGCTGGTATCGGTGTTGGTCACCATGTTGCCGTCCTGATAAATATACGTGCTCGCGCTCTCGCCGTAACCCGCATGGGTCGTCTTGTTGATCAGGTTTCCGTTCGCGTTGTAGGTAAACGTCGTGGTGCTCGACGAATCGCTCATGTCGGCATCGCAGTCGATGCGCGTAACGTTACCGTCGGCGTCGTACGTAAACGTGTTGACGTTCACGTAACCACCCGCCAGATCTTCCTCAATCTCCGAGATGCGATGCGACTCATCGTGCTCAACGCTGTAGCTTACGCCGCCACCTTGCTTGACGGCAGACGTGAAGCCCGTGACATAACCGTTCTCGTCACGCTCGATCTCGTAGATATCGCCGTACTGGTCCGATTTATCGGTGCCTTCATAGGACACCGGCAGCCACAGCTCGTCAAGCTGCGTGTCCTTAATGCCGCCAACCTTCGTATCCTGCGGCAGTGCCAACGTGGCGAGCTTCTTTTTGCCCGAAAGATCGACGCTTTTGAGCTCCCCGGCATTTGAAAGGTCGAGCTTCTCGATGTTGTCGCAACCGTCCAGGTTAACGACGGTGACGTTGCTCGCCGAGTTAAGCTCGACGGTCTTAAGGTCGCCGCAGCCCGAAAGGTCCAGGTTGACGAGTTTGTCCCCGCCATATTCCACACTGGTAACGTTGGGGAACACCTTGCCCAGGCCCTGCGTCGACGTGATGCCGTCCAGCTCGACCGACGTCACCGCCTTGGCCTCGTCGCGTGAGATGCGGCCGTCACCGTTCGTGTCGTACTTGGTCGAGACAAGCGCACGCATGCCGCTATCCGGGAAGGTCTTCTCGTCGATAGGCGTGGTCGCGATCTGCGTAAAGTAGAACAGAGCACCGCCGCCGACACCCGCCGCCACGACAAGCGCCGCGGCAAGGGCGATGAGGGGCTTCTTGGAACGCCTGCGCCGCGCGGGCTGCTGCACGGGCACGTATTGTTGAGGAGCGGGCGCGGCAGGTTGGGGTTGCTGGGTGGCCGCGATCTGGTCGGGTGCTACGGGTGCGCCGCAGACGGGGCAAAAGAGGGCGTCGTCGACAAGCGGCGTGCCACACGAGCGACAAAACATGGCGGGCTCCTTTCGGTTCATTCCTTCCACCATGAAGGTAAACCCAAAAATGCAGCCCTTGTTGCGCAACAAAGCCAAGCGGGAGCCAAACCACCACAAAGGGGACAGGCACCTTTGTGGTGGTTTAGGGTGAATCCGTCACGTTTGCCCAGATAAAAGCTGCCAAAATAAACCTGTCCCTTTTTGGTAGGTTTGGGAGATGAGGCTGGAATGGATAAGGCTGAGTTGCGGCGGGCAGTGATTGCTCGGCGCGATGCTATTGATTTGGATGTTCGGACGGCGAAGTCTGCTGTTGTATGCGCGCGGCTTGTTGAGCTGATGGATCGCTTGGGTGCCGCGGCACCGCGCACCGTTGCCGTCTATGCCGCCATGGGTTCCGAAGTCGACCCCGCCGCGTTTGCCGCCGCGGCCGTCGCGCGGGGCTGGCGCGTGGCCTATCCGTGCATGCTCTCGGCGACAGACGCCATGGCTTGTGGCCAGCGCATGTGCATGCGGGCAGTCTCTGCCGGCGATGCGTCCGAGGCCCCGTTTATCGCCCACCCTACGCGAGCCTTCGCAGCCACGGACGTCGACAGCATCCGCTTCCCCATCGTGCCCGCCAAGGCTCTCGACATGGTTGTTGTGCCGCTCGTGGCTTTCGACCGCACCGGCGCGCGCCTGGGCTACGGCGGAGGCTGCTACGACCGCTACCTGCCTATACTCTCGCCCGCATGCCAAATCGTCGGCATCGCCTTTGACGAACAGCGCGTCGACCACGTTCCCACCGACGCCCACGACCTGCCACTGCCCAACATCGTCAGCGCCTAGCCGCCGCTGTATCGCACCCGCAAGATGAGCGTGGAAAATCTCCCACTTTGAGCCCCCTTACGAGCCAAAAACGGGAGATTATCCACGCTCATTCAACAAACGTCCGAAAATCCACGCTCGTCCGTCCGATTTTCCACGCTTGTGCAGCCAAACGCCCTGCAACTGCCTCAGCACGCACGCGGCACGCCGGCGACCTTGAGCTTGCGATCGAGCTTTGTCGGATCCCTTAGATCATCCCAGCACAAGCGCACAATCTTGCAGTTATCAAGCAGCGAAAGTCTCGACTCGCGCTGGCGCTCATCGAACTGCGCCTTCGCGAGCTTGCCCTCCTCCGCCGCCTTCTCGCTTTTAACGAATCCGTCGAACTCCCCGATAATCAGCCGGTCGCCCACGCGCCACAAGTAGTCGACGCGATACGGTCGTCCCGGCTCAACCGGGTCGAACAGCTCAACTTGCAGCTCCGGCGTCTGCCAGCCGCGCTCGATCATCAGGGCACGCGCCTTGGATTCGCCGCCGCTTTCCGACAGCCCGTCGGCACATCGTGCAACCCTGCGCGCCGTCACAACACCGCGACGATTCAAGCCAAGCTTGTCGACAGTCTCAACGAGATGCTCCTTCGACAAAAGTTGCTCATGGAGCGCCGAATCCGCGATGATCAGTCCCTCGACAAACGATGCATCGACCAAGCAATCCGTAATCGTTTGATCGATATCGGTTACGGCGATATCCATCTGGGTGGCCCGTGTTTGACGAGCATAGCGATGACGAATGACCTGAGAGCCCGGCGTCGTCGATTGGGCTGGCATCGCGGCGATATGGATGTGCGTCAAATTGGCATGCGAAACCGAAAGGCCATAGATAACAGCCGCCGTATAGGAGCAAAATGTCCAGTCGGGGTGCTTTTGCGCAAGCGCCCGCACCCGATGCAGATAACGCTGCCGAAACTTGAGCTCGGACCAGTATTCCGGACGCGCATACAGCCCCGGCATGACCGCTTCGAGACTTCCCGCCTCCGCCCGCCGCTCAATCTGCTTTGCCTCCGCCGCCGTGCGCGCGTACACGCAGCTCATCTGCTGTTCGCATGCTTTAATGTGACTTGCAAGCCTTTGATTCGCCGTCATGTTTCCCATGTCGCCTCCCAAATCTTGGAACGGCGCAAACGTACCAGACGGTTTCATGCGAAGTCTGACCAAATACCGTCCAGGCGCTGACCAAATGCTTGACGGTTTTGGGCGTTTTAGGCTGATGTCTTATATCTGCAGGTAGGGCGGTTGTCGAGAGGTCCCTGTCTCCACATTTTGAGGCCTTGGTCCATCGGATTATCAGAAAGAAAAACCCGTCGAGATTCAAGACTACGCCAAATGCGACTTTGCCTCTGCACGCACCGTCGCTTAGCCGAGCCATCGGCATCTACATGCCTAAAAAATGAGCGTGGATAATCTCCTGTTTTGAGCCTAGTTTCAAGCCAAAAGTGGGAGATTATCCACGCTCGATTTGTAAATGTCCGAAAATCCACGCTCGTCCGTCCGGATATCCACGCTCGTCACGCCGCCGGCACAGCAGCAGCCGTAGCCTAGTGCTCCTCGCCGGCGCGGGCCAGGTCGTAGGGTGTGGTCTGGTAGACGTAGTAGTTGAGCCAGTTGGTGTAGAGCAACTGAGCCTGGCTGCGCCAGACGTTGCGTGGCTCGGCGGTGGGGTCGTCGCCCGGGAAGTAATGCGCCGGCACCTGAGGGTTGAGGCCGCGCTTCACGTCGCGCTCGTACTCCAGGCGCAACGTGTCGGTATCGTACTCGGGATGGCCAAAGACAAAGAAGCGACGGCTGTCGGTCGACTTGACGATGTACAGGCCCACCTCGTCGGACACGGCCACGACCTCAAGCTGCGGCTCGGCCTCCACGTCCTCGCGGCGCACATCGGTGTTGCGCGAATGCACGGCATAGAAACGGTCGTCGAAGCCGCGGACCAGCGGGCTTTGCGGCTTCACCAGATAATGCTCGAACACGCCACTCGCCTTTGCCGGCAGATCGTACTTCTGGATACCGTAATGATGGTACAGGCCGGCCTGTGCGCCCCAACAAATGTGCAGCGTAGAGTGCACGTGCGTGGTGGACCAATCCATGATCTGGCAGAGCTCGGGCCAGTAGTCGACCTCTTCGAACGGCATCTGTTCCACCGGCGCGCCCGTGATGATCAGGCCGTCGTAGTGGATGTCGCGGATGTCGTCGAACGTGCGGTAGAACGTCTCCAGGTGGCCGGCGCTTACGTGCGTGGCCTCGTGCGTCTTGGTGCGCAGCAGGTCCACCTCCACCTGCAACGGCGTGTTGGAGAGCTTGCGCATGATTTGCGTCTCGGTGGCGATTTTGGTGGGCATGAGGTTGAGGATGAGCACGCGCAGCGGGCGGATGTCCTGGTGCAGCGCGCGGTACTCGGTCATGACAAAGATGTTCTCGCTCTCGAGCTGCGCGGCGGCAGGGAGGGCGTCGGGAATGCGAATGGGCATGGATGCTCCTTACGAGTCAGTTGCAGCTATGGTACAACGAGCGGCCCCATCCGCGCGAGCACATCGCCCAGCGATGCCGTCAGCGGCCCAAATCACTCCAAAAGTAGAGATTAAGGTATGTCCCAAAAATCTACGGCGCTTTAGTCTAGCAAAGTGACGGCAGGACGCTACAATGGTTCGACGCGAAAAACTCGGCCGAAAGGATACATATATGTACCAGACGCGTAAGATCGGTGTGGTCGGCCAGGGCCACGTAGGAGCACATGTCGCCAACAGCCTGCTTATGCAGGGCATTGCCGACGAGCTGTACCTGTGCGATATCAACGAGGCCAAGGTGACGTCCGAGGTCCAGGACCTGCGCGACTCCCTTTCGTTTGTCCCGTATAACACCAAGATCGTCAACTGCTACGACCACTACGAGGAGCTGGCCTGCTGCGACGTCATCGTCAACGCCGCCGGCAAGGTCGCGCTGGCCGCCGGCAACCGCGACGGCGAGCTGTTCTTTACCACCGACGCCGCCCGCACCTTTGCCAAGCGCATCGTCGACGCCGGCTTTGACGGCATCTTCGTGAGCATCTCCAACCCCTGCGACGTCGTGTGCACCGAGCTGTGGCACCTGACCGGCTACGATCCCAAGAAGATCATCGGCTCGGGCTGCGGCCTGGACTCCGCCCGCCTGCGCACCGAGATCTCCAAGAAGGTCGGCGTGAGCCCCAAGTCCATCGACGCCTACATGATCGGCGAGCACGGCTTTAGCCAGCTGGCTGCCTTTAAGGCCGCGACCATCGCCGGCAAGAGCCTCAACGAGCTTCAGGCCGAAAACCCCGACAAGTACGCCTTTGACCACATGGAGGTCGAGGAGCTCGCACGCAAGGGCGGCTATGTGACTTACCAGGGCAAGCAGTGCACCGAGTATGCCGTCGCCAACTCCGCCGCACGCGTCTGCGCCGCCGTGCTGCACAACGAGCACGCCGTACTTTCCGCCTCCACGCTTATGACCGGCCAGTATGGCGAAGAGGGCATCTTTACCTCCCTGCCGTGCGTGATCGGTGCCGAGGGCGTCGAGGAGGTCTATACGCTGGACCTGTCCGAGCACGAGCTCGAGGGCTTCCACAAGAGCTGCCAGCACATCCGTGACAACATCGCCCAGCTCGACTGGTGGGACGCCGAGGCCTACGACGCAAAGTAGGCCGCTGGCTGCCGCAACCTTGCGAATCGAAGCACGATACTAAGCGGGCCGCGCCGGAAATCCCCGGCGCGGCCCGCTTTTTTGCTCATGCAACACGTTTGCGAATCGAAGGTGAATACTTTTCCGCGATGTGAACGAGCAAAAACGAACCCCCGAAGCATCGACACTTTTCACACTCCATTTCCTGCGGTTTCGCCGAGTTTTTCCTGCGGTTTTGGCATCAAAAAGTGTGGATGTTTCGGGGGTCCAAAATAGGTCGTTCACTTCGCGGAAAAGTATTCACCTTCGTTTTCGCGCAGACACGAATCCGGCCGCCACAACGCAAAACGGGGCCTGCGCGCAGCGCAGACCCCGTCAAAAAAGATAATTCCCAGTGCCTAGTACCGCTCGATGCCCATGTAGCGACGAACCTCGGGGCTGTGGTCAAACACCTTGCCGCGGGCGGCGCGCAGCTCGCAGCTCATGTTGTAGAAGAAGATCGGCTCCAGGTACGAACGCACGCTGGCGGGCACGTCGCCCACGCCGTACTCGAGCGCGTCGAGCACCATAATCGTGTCGGTGTGCGTGTTGAGGAATGCAAGTGCGCGCTCCTCCATGGGGCGGCACTCGCCGGCGCCAAGCTGCACAAAGTAGAACACGCCGGGCTCGGTGGCCTCAAACGGGCCGTGGAAATACTCGCCGGAGTGGATATAGCAGCAGTGCTGCCACTGCATCTCCATGAGCGAGCAGATGGCCATAGCGTAGGTCTGGCTAAAGTTGGGGCCGGATCCCAGGATGTAGAAGAACTTATGCTGCTGGCAGAGCTCGGCAAAACGGGCGCCCAGCTCGGCGTTGACCTTCTCGCGGGCAGCGGGCAACAGGGCATCCATCTGCTTGAGGCCCTCGTACATGTCGGCGAGCGCCTCGTAGCCTTCCTGCTGGTCGAGCAGTTCGGCGGCGATCAGAGCGCCGATGCCCTGAGGCACCTCGGCCTGCGACACGCCCTCGCCCCAGGGGTAGACCCAGGTGGTCCACTTGCCGTTGTCGATCTTGGAGCCCTCGCAGTCAGTGAGGGCGACGACCTCGGCGCCGGCAGCCAACGCCATCTCGCAGCCGTCGACGACCTCCTGTGTGTTGCCGCTGTGGCTGCAGGCAATAACGAGCGACTTCGGCCCAAGGCTCTTGGGAGCCATCAGGCAAAACTCGCGTGCCGTGTAGACCGTCGAGGTAAACGTGGTGGCCTCGCGCTTGAGCAGCTCGTTGGCCGGCATCAGGTCGATCATCGAACCGCCACAAGCGATCCAAAAGACATTCTCGATCTTGCCCTTGCGCTCGATGATTTCCTGAACCAGATCATGTGCGTTCATCCTGATGTTCCTCCTTATGGGGCGGCTTTGAGCGACGGCAGCTCGTACCTGCTGTCGTTCTATATTGTCCTATTTATAACACGTACAACAACGTCCGTGAAGTTATCTCGGCAAATTTGTTCTATGTTGTTCTATCTGTGGACGTTAGATGTCGAAGACGTAGCGCGAGCCCACGATCTTTTGGCGTCCGAGCAGCAAGGGCCGCTCGTCCTCATCGGTAAAGTAAGCCTCCATATAGAAGAGCGGCTCGCCGACCGGCACCTCCAGCAGCGGGGCCGCCTGAGCATCGGCAAGCGCAATCTCCACGGTGCAGGGGTCGGACTTGAGCGGCGCGCGACCCGAATGCTCGGCAACGAGCGCAAAGATCGAGTTATCGGTGAGGTCCTCATCGGCCAGCGTCTGCAGGTAGGGATGGTCGGCCAGCACAAAGGCGTTGTTCTCGAGCATGACGGGAATGCCGTCGGCCGTGCGCACGCGCTCGACCACGATAAGCTCGCAGCCGGGCTCCACGCCAAAGAACGCCGCGTCCTCGCGCGTCGCCGCGACCACCGTGCGCGACACCAGACGCGCACCCGGCACCATGTCGTTGGCAGCACAACCCTCAGTAAAGCTTTGGACGTCGCCCTTCTGGCGAATCTTGCGCTTGAGCTTGGGAGCGCACACAAAGGTACCCCTCCCCTGCTGGCGGTTGAGATACCCCGCGCGCGACAGCTCCTCGATGGCACGGCGCACGGTGATGCGCCCCACGCCGTAGGACTTCGCGAGCTCCATCTCGGCAGGGATGCGCGAGCCGGCTGGGTACACGCCGCGCGCGATCTCGCCCTTTAGGTCGTCCATGACCTGCTGGTACAGCGGCACGGCGGACACCTCGGCGCGCTCGGAACGTTCGGTCTTGCTATCGGCTACCATCGTTACGCTCCATCCCGCGCATGCTCGGACTCAAACTCTTCAATCGCCGCCATAAACTGCTCGCCAAAGGCGTCGGCCTTTTTCTCGCCAATGCCGTTGACCTGGATCAGCTCGTCGCGTGTCTGCGGGCGCAGGCGGCACAGGCCGCGCAGCGCCTTGTCGGAAAAGACCATATACGGCGCCATCTCCAGCTCGGTCGAGATCTCCTTGCGCAGGGCACGCAGGCGCTCGAACAGCTCGGCATCGTCGCCCACGCGCGGGCGCTGATCCAGCTCGGCCTCCTCGCGCAGCAAATCCACCGCACGGCGGGCGCGGGCCGAGGCCTTGCGCTTGGACGCGCGACGCTTAACGGTAAAGGCGAACGCCTCGTCCTCGACCTCGCTGGCACGCGGACCCAGCCCCACGACCGGGTACTGCCCCTGCGAGGTGGCCAGGTAGCCGCGGCCGCACAGCTGGCCGATGATGTCCTTGATGCGCCCGACCGATTCGCTCGACAGCTCACCGTAGCCGCGGTCCTCGTCCAGATGCATCTGGCGAATGCGCTCGGTGTTGCCGCCGTGAAGCACATCGGCGATGAGCGACTTGCCAAAGCGCATAGGACGCGTGGCCACATAGCGCACGGCGGCGCGGGCCATATCGGTGACATCCTCGACCTCGAACTGCGTGAGACAGTTGCTGCAGTTGCCGCAGCCCTCGGCGTCGTCTGCCGTGCCGCCCGCGGCGGCTGCCGCATGCTCGGCCGCGGCCTCGTCACCAAAGTAGCGCAGCATGTATTCGCGCAGACAGCCGGTGGTATTGCAGTAGCCCTCCATCTGGCTGAGCAGGCGATAACGGTTCTGGAGCGCCCACGCGCGCTGCTCGTCGTCAAGCGCCTCGTCGGCCGCATCGCCGCGGTCGATCAAAAAACGGCGCATGCGAAAATCGTTACCGTTCCACAGCAAGTGACAGCTGGCCGGATCGCCATCGCGGCCGGCGCGGCCCGCCTCCTGGTAGTAGGCCTCGATGCTCTCGGGCACGTTGTTATGAATCACGTAGCGCACGTTGGGCTTGTCGATGCCCATGCCAAAGGCGTTGGTGGCAACCATCACCTGAATGTCGTCGTCGATAAAGGTGCGCTGGCTCTGGCGGCGGGCGTCGTTGCCCATGCCGGCATGGTAGCGGCCGACGCGAATGCCGCTGGGGCCCAGTGCCTCGGCAAGCTCCGCGGCCAGCGCGTCGACCGTCTTGCGGGTCGAGCAATACACGATGCCGCTCTCGCCCGAATGCGCGATCACGTAGTCGCGCACCCACGCGGTCTTGGCCTTGTCGCCCATCTCCTCGCAACCAAAGTAGAGGTTCTTGCGATCAAAACCCGTCACCACGGTCGCCGGGTTTTGCAGGCCGAGCATTTGCTGGATATCGGCGCGCACGCGCTCGGTCGCCGTGGCGGTAAACGCCGCCACGATCGGGCGCCGCGGCAGCGAATCGATAAACTCGCGAATCTGCAGGTAAGCGGGACGGAAATCCTGGCCCCACTGGCTCACGCAGTGAGCCTCGTCAATGGCCACGAGCGGCACGCCAATGCCGCCTTCGGCCGCGGCTTCCTGCGCAAAGGCTAAAAAGCGCGGCTCGAGCAGACGCTCGGGCGCCACGTACATAAGCTGGTAGCGGCCCTCGCGCGCCCGCTTGAGGACGGTGTTTTGCTGGGCCGGAGTAAGGCTGGAGTTGAGATAGCTGGGTCGCGCACCCGCCGCGAGCAGCGCGCGGGTCTGGTCCTCCATAAGCGACAGCAGCGGACTCACCACAAAGGTGATGCCGGGCAGCATAAGCGCAGGCACCTGGTAGCAGATGGACTTGCCGGCGCCCGTGGGCATAACGCCCAACGCATCGCGACCGGCAAGGATCGCATCGACCATGCGGTCCTGTCCCGGGCGAAACGAGGTGTAGCCAAAATAGGCGCCGAGCGTGTCGAGCGCCAGCTGCTGCATGCTATCGGTCATGGTTTCCTAACGTCAGAATCATCTGCCGCCGATTATACGCCGCCACGCGGACCGGTGCCGCACGGCTGTCAGCCACGCTCATTCTGCAGGTAGTCATTGGGTAGTCGTTGGGGACGTTCTTGAATGACTAGTCGTTTAAGAACGTCCCCAACGACTAGTCATTTAAGAACGTCCCCAATGACTACTATTCTCTTGACAAGCGCGGAGACGCCGCTGGTTGAGCATAAGTCAGCGAAAACGCCCCTAAGCGAGCAAGGTGACGTGAAAGAGGAGGAAAGCGTACTTCGGTACGCGACCGACGCTTGAACGTCAGATTGCCGCTTAGGGGCGTTTGCAGCGTCGCCTGGTCCGCCCTTCGTTAGAACGGCGCACCCAAAGGCGCAGCGTCGAGCCGTTGCGCGGTTTGGAAAACCGCGCAACTAGAGCTACATGACCATAACGTAGCGGCTACCCACGTAGTACTGCTTACCCATCAGGACCGGCTCGCCATTGGGGCCGGTAAAGCTGGCACGCAGGTTGAGCAGCGGATCGTGCGGAGCAATGCCCAACTCGGCCGCCTGCTCGGTATTGGCACGAACGGCCTCGACCGTGCGGTAGCCAACTGAGACAATCGGCGTTCCGCCAACACGCTCGACCTCGGCAAAAATCGACTTGTCCTCAAGATCGGCCGTCAACAGCTCACGGTAGGCGTCAAACGGCACAAAGATGTTCTCCTCAAAAATAGGCTCACCGTCGGCCGTACGCACGCGCTTGATATGCAGCAGCAGCGCGTCCTTCTGCAGGCCAAAGAACTCCATCTCGTTTTGACGTGCCGGCACAATCTGGCGATCGACCACATGCGCGCCGGCCTTCATGCCGTTGTCGGCACACAGCGCGGTAAACGTCTGCAACGTCGAGGCATGGAACTGACGATTGATGTGCGGCGTGGAAACAAAGGTGCCGCGGCCCTGCTGCTTAACCAGGTAGCCATCGGAGCACAACTCCTCGACGGCGCGGCGCACCGTAATTCGGCTCACATCGTACTGCTCGGCTAGCTCGAGCTCGGACGGAATACGCTCCTTGGGTGCATAAACACCTTTCTCGATCGCATCCTTGATTTCGTCGTAAATCTGCTGGTAAAGCGGTGCATTTTTGGGCGCAGGCATATCTAATCACTCTTATCGAAATATTGAAATAACTAATACGTATATAACGTCTAGTTTCATGTTACCTCATATTGATAAAACGATACACCCTCCCTACCAAAAAGCGACAGCTTCATTTTGGCAGGTTTTATCTGGGCAAACGAGAGCCTCCCGGAAGCAACGAGGCTTTCGGGAGGCTCAAGCGGACAGGATTGCGCCAGGCCGGCAAAATGCCAAAACCCTACCTGCCGTCGTCCTGCTGCAGGCTGTCCTGCTCGCTGAGGCGCGCCTGCCTGCTGGCCATGCGTGCGGGCTTGTCGGGATCGGGTACGGCCGTGGGCATGGGCTCGTCGACATGACCGCCCCACCAGCCGCCCACAAAGTTGAGCGTGTGGAACACATTGATCACGGCGCCGGGATCAATGTCGCACACCAACTTGATAATGTCCTGGCTCTCGTAGGTCGAGACAACGGCGTGCAGCAGATACATCTTTTCGCGGCTGTATCCGCCAATGACCTCGGCGCAGCTAATGCCGTGCTGAAAATGGTCAACATAGGCGGTCATGACCTCGTCTGCCTTGCGCGTCGTGATCTGCAGCGTCACGCGGTCGTAACGACGATAGAAACTGTCGATGGTCTTGGTCGAAATAAACTGGAACACGATGGAATACGCCGCCTTGTCCCAGCCAAACATAAAACCAAAGATCGCCAGGATAAAGCAGTTGAAACCAAAGATGACGCCCCAGATGGTCTTGCCCGTGTGGTTGGAAACCCACAGCGCGATAAAGTCGGTGCCGCCGGTAGATGCACCGGATTTAAGCGCGATGGCAGCGCCCAGACCCGAGACCACGCCGCCAAAAATGATGAGCATGATCTTGTCGCCCAAAAACGGCGCGAAGTGAAAGACGTTGAGGAACAGCGACGAGAGCACGACCTGCATCATCGAGAAGATGACGAAGCGCTTGCTAATGCCGCTCCAGCATAGGAGCGCCACGGGAATGTTGAGCGCGAGCATACCGAGCGAGATGTCGACGTGAACGCCGCCGAGCGAGGTAACGCGATCGAGCAGGACCGCGACGCCGGTAAGACCGCTCGGAAGCAGGTCGGCGGGCTGGATGAACGCCTGGATCAGAAACGTCTGGAGAACGGCGGAAATCGTGACCGCCACGGCAGTAATGGCGCGGCGGACGATGGTAAGGCGGCCGAGCACGAGCACGCGGTCCGTGAGCTGATCGATGGCGTTCGCCACGTAGGCTCCTTTCGAAGGCAGATCTAGTTGTGGGGCATGCCCGCGATTGTAGCATGGGGCGTGCGGGGCCGCTTCAATTCACCCTCTCTCGATAACCAAAGCGGGACCAGCAACCCCCACGACCAAAGGCCCAAATTACAAGTGAGTAGACTTTTTACGATCTGCCGAGCACACCCAAAACCGCCAACTCTGTGACCTGCACTGATAATTGTTCTCGGGGGAAGCGGGCACTGCGGGGCGCGGCAACGGCGCGCGATTTCCGCGTCGCAGCGCTACCCTGATGCTGAATGCCGGGACGATGACCCACTGACCTGCTGACGCCTCTTCGG
>DBFDVR010000026.1:0-5147 GCA_048321375.1 Collinsella sp. | reverse complement strand
GCGTGAATCAGGTAGACCTCGAGGTCGCGGTCGCCGAACTTGTTCATGAGGTACTCGAGCTGCATGAGCTCGTCCCAGGTGCCGCCGACGCCCATCAGGAACACGGCGTCGTAGCCCTCGTCGGCGACCTTGTCGGCGAGCGCGGTCATCTTCTTGCCGGTCTCGTAGAGCGCCTTGCCGTCCTCGAGATAGCCCTCCTGGTCGAAATGCATGATCTCGATCTTCTCGGTTTCCTTCATTTGTCTCTCCTTTCTGGGGTTGTTTCCACATCCCCCATGCCAACGGGCATCAAAACCCGCTTACATTCCGTAACACTCGGCCGCTTTGGCCTTAAGCGCATTGACTGATTCTTCGTAGCCCTCTGCCTTGACCTCCATTTGCTTGGAGACGGCATCAAGATACGGGTGCACGTCCCATGACTTCAGACGCTCGGCGATTATGGCCGCAATCGTCTGGAAGAACACAAGATTGGGAATTGCGCTGAGCAGCGGAGCCACCTGAGGCACCGCAACCTCGTGAGCCCTACCCTTGGGATGGACCGTGAGCAGCACCGTTTTTGTCGTAACGTTCGATAGCGCATCAGCGATATTCGCAAGACGCTCCGACCCCTGCGGATCGTCGACGATAAACACCAGATAGCCCGGAACGATCTGCATCTCGGGACCGTGGACGAACTCCTCGCCTTCGTGATGCATGGCAGGAATCTTGATGGTCTCGCTCAGCTTGAGGGCCGCCTCTTCGGCAACGCCATAGTTGGGGCCGTTGCCGACGACCATGGCGGGCGTGTGCTCAGAAAGCTCGAGCATGTGGTCTTGGACATATGCCTCGGCGGTCTTGCACATTACGGCATTGGCCTGGATGGCCTCGCGCAGGTCGTCAAGACGCTGGGCAACGCCCTTGGCGTCAATCGTTCCGCGCGCCTGACCGCCGTAAATACCAAAGAGCACCAGGTACTCAACGAGCACCTCGACGCCCAGAGTCACAAAGTCCACCGACTCGACGCCCACACCGTAGTCAAGAACGATGTCAGTGTGCTCCTTGATGGGCGCCTCGACGTTTGCCGTGAGCGCAACTGCAGCCATATCGTGTGCGCGCATGTAATCGAGCGCCGCAATCGTATTGGTCGAATAGCCACTCTGCGAAACGGCAATGTTGAGCGCATGCTGCGGATAGGTGTGTTCAAAATCGACGAAGGCCTCGGGCGTCACAACGGACACCTGCATCTGCAGCGCATCTTGCAGGTAATCGCGGGCGCAATCGGCGGCATGGCGCGACGAACCCGAAGCAACGATGCGCAGTGCGTTAAAAGAACCGGACTGGAAAATATCAACGAGCTGCGCTACCAGCTCAGACGAACGCTCGAGGTTCTCCCCCATACGCACATGGGCAAGCTGAACGTAATCGAGCATCTTCATCGTCTCACCTCGTTACAAATCATTAGTATTTGATACCAATCACAGTTACAGGTTACGGCTTTTTGATACCTCTCTGTCGATTAATTTATCCCCTTCGGCGAACGGTCGATTTTGGGCCCTGTAAGGTTGTATATACAGCTGACCCAACGATCAAAATTCCGTCAGCTTTTCAGCCCGTTATGCAAAAAAACCAGCTAGTACGTATAGGTATATCCACCCGCATCACCGCGGTTAAACGACTTGACGTACTCGATCGCCTGGCCGCTCGCATCGAAGCTCACGCACTCAAGCGTCAAGGCAAGATCGCCCTGCTCCAGTCCAAGCAGGCCGGCATCTCGCGCGCCCAGCGCTTCGATATCGAGCTTTTCCTGTGCCATGACCGGCTTTCGGCCCAACATCTCATATGTCTCGTACAAACTGAAGACCGACACGTCAATATCTTCGATTGTGGGAAACAGCAGGCACGGGATGAACGCCGTCTCAATCGATACGGGGTCGCCGTTGACGCAGTTCAAACGCCGAATCGAATACAGCAAATCGTCCTCGGCAATGCCAAACAGGTTGGCATAATATGGGCCCGCATAACGCTTGGAACGCGCGAGGATACGGACGGACGGCTCGCCACCCGAAGCACGAACCGATTCACGGAAACCGCCCGTGCGTTCAAAAAAAGCAGGTACTTTCTGCGCCACAAAGGCACCTTTTCCCCGAACACGGCGAATCTGCCCGCGCCGAACCAGCTCATCGACAGCGCTTCGGATGGTCAAGCGTGTCGTACCAAATTCCTCGGCGAGGTCTTTTTCGGACGGAATCATGGAACCCGTGGGATATATACCGCGCTCGATACGCTCCTCGATGCGGCGTCGAATGCGCATATAGACCGGGGTGGCATCTACTGTTTCAGCCATTGTTCACCTGCCACGCTCCTCATGCCGTTCTCTTCGCCGTTATCGGCAAAGCGGAACTTTGTGGGCAAAATCACCGATTTGCAATGCTCCACAAAACGCATGTCCTTATCCAATTCGATCGTGCTCTCATAGAACACCGGCGTTCCCTCTTCTTGCTGGAGCAGCTCGGCCTCTTCGGCGTTCAAACGCGAGATGGAGATATGCTCACGTCCATGCTCAACACGCACGCCACCTTCTTTGAGCAAGACATCGTAAAGGCTCTCGCACTCAAAATCGTGCTCGATAAGCGATGGGCACAGGGACAGGTTAACGTGAGCCGTCTCGATTGACGCCGGCTCGCCCTCAATAAGTCGAACGCGCTGCATGCGAAGCAAAGGAGCGCCTACAGACACCCCAAGCTTGTCGGCAAGTGCCTCATCCGCCTCGATGGTCCCGGTAGAAACCAGACGAGAAGAGGGGTGCAGGCCGGCAGTCCGCACAGCATCGGAAAAGTTATACGTTTCCTGGAAGATGTTCAGCGGCTTGGGAGGACACACATACGTACCCGATCCGCGTCGGCTCTCGAGCGTTCCACACGAGATGAGCCGCGTGATACCGGCGCGCAACGCCGTACGCGAAACGCCAATCTCTTCGCACAGCACGCGCTCGGCCGGTAGGCGATCACCGCCGGCAAGCTGATGGTGCTGGATATACCAAAGAATTCCCTCAACAGCACGATCTTTGGGGGGAATTGCATAAGATTCGCCTGCCATTGCACAGACTCCTCATTCAGAAACGTATGCCGCCAAAATTAGGCCAGCCCTCCCATGGCATCAAATTCGGCCTTGATCTTCTCGGCGACATTCCGATACGACTTATATAGACTTGAATCGCGTTTAACTTCGTCGGTCATAACGGGAATCTCTAATTTGGAAACCTCGTCTTTTCCCGTCTGAACCGCCACAACAACGCCCATACCAAGACACATATTACGCTTGGCAGCATTTATTTTCGCCGCCTTGGCGGGATTTACCAGGATACGCTGGGCAAATTCCTGTTTTGAGGCCACTTCCTCGGCCTCCGGATCGCCCGCCTCGGCTACTTCGCACTGCAACACGTCCGCATAGTCAAAAATCTTCGGCTCGCCGCCGCGCTGATGCACGGCCCACTTGCGACGCGTGGCATCCTGGTAGATAGCCGGCAAAAACGTAAACCGCGGCGGGTCCAAAATCGTATCCGTGATGGTAAACACATCGAGATCAAAGGCATCCTGCGGGTTTTTCTTCTTGAACAGCCCCATATCAGCCTCCCGTACTAGCATTAAACAACTCAAGCCGAATATAGCACCAATTTCAAGCTCATCCTTTAGTAGATCGGTGCGCGGCGTCTATGGCTCGCCCAGCGGAAGAGTTTACGGACGAGGGCCGGGGTGCCTGCTTTGTTTTGAGAGGTGGGCTTCGCGAACTTCTCAAAACAAAGCAGGTACCCCGGCCCCGCCGGCAAATAGCGGACGCTCCGCATGCAATCTATGCAAACAAACAAGTGCGCTTAACTATATTCGGTAAGGTCAAGCACACTGCCCTTCACGATAAGCGCCGGCTCCAGAACGACCTCTTCGGCACGTCTACCGCCCCTACCGGCAAGACGCTTGGACATGCAGCCAAAAGCATGCTCCGCGAGGACACCGGGGTCCTGCTCAATCGCGGTCAGCGCCGGCTCAAAGAGAACGTCGGCCGCCGAGTTGTCGTAACTCACCACCGAGATGTCGCCCGGGATGCTCTTCCCCATCTCGTGCAAGCGCTTGAGCAAGCCGAGGGCAATGTTATCCGAGCTTGCGAACACGGCGGTGGCATCGGTTGCGAGCACAGCCTCCGAGGCCTCGTATGCGCTCGGAATGTAGTACTCGCTCTCAAACTCCAAACGCGCGTCGATGGGCAGTCCCACCTCGCGCAGTGCGCGCTCATAGCCAGCAAGTCGCTTGCGGCCCGTATTGGAGCGACGCGCGTTAACCAGACAGGCGATGCGACGGTGGCCTTGCTCGATCAGATACCGCGTGGCCATGTAGCCGCCCATCTCGTGGTCGAACATCACCTTGTCGCACTCGAGCCCCTCAATGGCACGGTCGACCATCACGGCAGGGATAGGCAGATGGCTCACTTCCTCGCGCAGGGCGCGATCGTCGGAGAACTCGTCGCCCACGACCAGGAACACACCATCGACGCCGCGCGTCACCAGCTGGCGCAGCAGTTCCAAATCGTCATCGGCGCTTCCACCCGAGCTGGTAATAAAGAGCGCGTAACCGTCCTCGCGGCAGCGCTTTTCCAAGCTGCCGGCAAGCGAGGCAAAAAAGCGGCTCTCGATATTGGGAACGATAAGGCCCAGTGTGCGCGACTCGCGCATGACCAGGCTGCGCGCAATCTGGTTAGGAACATAGTGGTTGCGCGCCGCGACCTCCTTGATGCGCTTGCGGTTTTCTTCCGAGATGCGACAGGGCCGATTATTGAGAACAAGCGAGACCGACGAAGGGGAAAGCCCCACCTCCTGGGCGATCTGCTTGAGGGTGACTTTGTTGGCCATCTCGCTCCTTCCGGGTTTACGCGCAATCTCTTGAAAGTATAGCGACTGCCCATCTACCTCGGTGATAAACACTTTACCAATCCGGTGGACGGCTGTTTTATCGCCGCCAGCGCACCAAATCCGTCCAGGTGGGGTATATTGCAATCGATTGATGACAACGACCACCAAAAGGCGGATATTCGTATGCACGAGAACGACTTTTTTAACGAGGACCTGCTGTGCGCGCTTGCTGGCGTTGCCGGCGAGGACAACGTACTGATGAGCGAGC
>DBFDVR010000025.1:0-13705 GCA_048321375.1 Collinsella sp. | reverse complement strand
GGGCGAGGACGAGAACCGCAAGCTCGACGAGCGCGTCCGCGCCTTCCTGACCCGCGGCGTGACCGGCGACACCGACATCAACATCATCGACACCGCCGAGTTCGCGATCCCCGGCCTTGACGACGAGTTCCGCGTCATCGTGTCTCCGTGGATCTTCTCCTCGCTGATTACCGATCGCCTTGCCGCTTACTACGAGACGGTCACCAAACACAACCTCAACTACCGTCGTTACTATCACCAGTTCGATTACTAAGAGCAAATAACGTTTGTGTAATTGGGCCCCGCTCCTATATGGAACGGGGCCCCGTTTGGGTTGGAGAGTAATTATGAGCTACCCCCAGCTTGCCGTTATGAATATCAGCCATCGCTACTTTGATCTTGAGGAGTTCTTTTCTTCGGCGTCGGCTTCGGGCTACACGTGTTGCGAGCTTTGGACCGGGGCGATGCATCTGTATGTCGATTGCCATGGATACGATTCGCTCGAGCGGGTACGGGAGCTGTCGCAGCGGTATGGGGTTCGGATTGTGGGGCTTTGTCCCGAACAGAACAACCCCAAGCCGTGGAATATCGCGGCGCGCGGGAATGAGGCGCGTGCCCGCACGCTCGCGTACTTTAAGAACGTTGTAGATATCGCGGCGGAACTTGGAGCCGAGCAGGTCATGGTCTCGAGCGGCTGGGCATTTTTGAACGAGCCGATCGAGGACGCGTGGGGTCGCAGCGCCTCGATGCTGCGTGCGATTGCCGAGCATGCGGGAGAGCGCGGCGTGCGACTGGTGCTCGAGGCCCTACAGCCGGTTGAGTCGATGATCGTGAACTCGGCGGCCGACACGAAGCGCATGATCGAGGCAGTTGATCATCCGGCACTTAAGGCGTGTCTGGATTTGGGCGCTATGGCGGTGGCAGGGGATACCATCGACGATTATTTCGATCTGCTTGGCGATGATGTCGCCCACGTGCATTTTGTCGATGTTGCGGCAGACGGTACGACGCATCTTGCTTGGGGTGACGGCGTCCGCGATATGCGCGCCGACCTGGATAGGCTGGTGGCGCGCGGCTATCGCGGAGTTGTTTCGGCCGAGACCTATGATTGGCGCTATTTCGCCAATCCCGCGGCAGCCGACGCTCAGGTTATGGCGGAGTACCGACGCGCAATTGGCGCCTAAGTGGGACAGGGCGCCGAGTTGGCGTTTGACGCTTTTTGAGAAACGGGACGTGCTTTCCGCTTGAGGCTTCTGGCGGAAAGCACATCCCAGAACAGGCGCTCAGAATGGGACACACTTTCCGCTGAGGACTTCAACCGGAAACCGCATCCCAGTTTTTGGCTGGCGGGCGGGACGCGCTTTCCCCTATGTTTCCAAATGAATACGCTGTGAGCCGTGAAGGATGATTTTCCCCGCAAGCACTCTAGTATGCTAAAGTACCCAGAAGATCGGCGGAGCTATGCCGGTCTTCTGTTCTATATGAAACACAGCATGAGGAGGCTCACCAGATGACGGCCACACCGTGGGGATTCCGGGACATATTGCCCGAGGAGGCTCAGGCGCGCGAGGAGATTGCGCTGACGGTGAAGGGCTGCTTTAGGGAGCATCATTACCTTCCGGTCGAGACGCCGCTGCTCGAGGACAAGGGCTCGCTCGAGGAGGGCGGCCGCATTGCGGACACGCCGTTTAAGCTCTTTGATGACGACGGTCGCCTGCTGGTGGTCCGTCCCGACAACACACTGCCGATCGTTCGCCTGGTTTCGACTCGCATGCGCGCGGCCGATCTGCCGCTGCGCCTGCGCTACGAGGCGCCGGTGGTCCGCGAGTGTCAGCGCAATGCCGGCGGCTCGCGTCAGTTTACGCAACTGGGTTTTGAGCTCATCGGCGCGGGCGACACCGCGGGCGATGTCGAGATTGTCTCACTGGTCGCCGAGGCCGTGCGCAAGCTGGCACTTCCCGGTGCGCGCATTATCGCGGGCAGTGTGCGTCCGTTTAAGGAACTGCTTGCGGCGTGCGAAGATCGCGAGCTGGCTGCCGAGGCGCTGCGCTGCGTGCACGACAACGACTTCGTGGGCCTCGATGCCCGCGTGGCGGAAAGTGCCGAGTCCGAGGCCGTTAAGGCCGCCATTAGCGAGCTGCCGCGTCTACACGGTGGCCCCGAAGTGCTCGACCGCGTTGACGCGTTGCTGGTTGCCGCCGGTATCGTCGCGCCGCTCACGCGCGAGCTGCGTGCCCTGGTCGAGGGCCTGGCTCCCGAGGATGCCCAGGTACTGTCCTTCGACTTCTCCATCATGAACTCGTTTGATTACTACACGGGCCTGGTCTTTAAGGCCTATGCCGGTGGCCTGCCCGATCCGGTGGGTTCGGGCGGACGCTACGACTCCATCTTTACCGGTGCATTTGGCGACGGCATCGAGGTGCCGGCGGCGGGTTTTGCCTTTTCGCTCGAGCGTCTGGAGGCCGCGCATACCTCGGCCGAGGACGCTGCTTCCGATGGTGACCATGCCGTGGGCCGCGGCACCGAGGGTCCGCTTCGCATTGCCGTGCCCAAGGGCTCGCTCAAGGCCGACACGCTCGACGTGCTCGAGGCCGCGGGCTTGGATGTCTCTGAGCTGCGCGACCCCGGCCGTCACCTCATCGTGCGCGGCCGCGACACGCGTGCCGGCGAGGGCACGGTCGGCGATATCGAGTTTGTCATCGTGCGCCCCAGCGACGCGCCCGCCTTTGTGGGCTGCGGCGGCGCCGACTGCGGCATCTGCGGCTGGGACTCGCTCATCGAGGCAGACCTCAACCTGCTGCAGCTGGTCGACCTGGGCTACGGCCTGTGCACGTTTATCGAGGCGGAGCCCGCGTGGCGCGCTGGACAGGCCGAGCGCAACTATGCCCGTCGCGGTTCTCTTCGCGTGACCACCAAGTACCCGCGCATCGCGAGCGCTTGGTATGCCGAACGCGGTGTGAATGTCGACATCGTTTCGCTGCACGGTAACATCGAGCTGGGCCCCATTGTCGGTATGACCGACCGTATCGTGGATATCACCGCCACGGGCGCCACGCTGCGCGATAACGACCTGGTCATCACCGGCCGCATCATGGACTGCACGGCCCGTTTCTTTGTCAATCCGGGCGCCGCTCGCCTGGATCCGCGCGTACGCAATCTGGCAGATCGCCTGACCGCGGCCGTGAAGGACAAGCATTTTGAGCCCGTCGCGGGCTCGGCACAATAGCGCGAGCACGCACGGGCGCCCCAACGTACGGGCTGCGGGCCGTTGGAGCCACCGCCCGACCTCTCGTTTTTCGAACATAATCTCGACCGATAGGGGATACCGATATGAAGACGATCAAGCTTGCTCCCGGTGAGCGCCTCGTTACCAACCAGCTCAACCGCAAGGGCGTGTTGCCACAAAACATCGTCGACGCCGCCCGCGATATCGTGGCCAACGTACGCGCCAACGGCGATGCTGCGGTGCGCGATTACTGCCAGCGTTTTGACGGCGTTGAGCTGCAGAGTTTTCGCCTGCCGCAGGAGCAAATTGATGCTGCACTCGAAGGCCTCGATCCTGCCTTTGTCGCGGCTCTCGAAAAGGCCGCACGCCAGATCCGCGAGTTCCACCAGCGTGAGGTCGAGCAGAGCTGGTTTACCACGCGCCCGGACGGCACGATGCTCGGCGTTAAGGTGACCCCGCTTGCCGCTGCCGGCATTTACGTGCCGGGCGGTCGTGCGCAGTATCCCTCCACGGTGCTTATGAACGCCATCCCTGCCAAGGTGGCTGGCGTTAAGCGCGTGGTCATGGTGACCCCGCCGCAAAAAGATGGCCTAATCAGCCCCTATACGCTCGCGGCTGCCAAGCTCGGCGGCGTGGACGAGATCTGTATGGTGGGTGGCGCCCAGGCCGTGGCCGCGCTGGCGTACGGTACCGAGACCATTCCGCGTGTCGACAAGATTACCGGCCCGGGTAACGCCTTTGTCGCCGCTGCCAAACAGATTGTCTCGGGTGACGTGGGTATCGATATGGTCGCTGGCCCCTCCGAGGTCTGCGTGCTGGCCGACGCCACGGCCAAGCCCATGGTGGTCGCGGCCGACCTGATGGCCCAGGCCGAGCACGATCCGCTGGCGGCCTGCTATCTGGTGACCTGCGACGAGCAGTTTGCGCACGAGGTCGAGGCGGGTATCGATATTCTGGTCGCGCAGTCCCCGCGTGCCGAGATTACGCGCGCTTCGCTCGACAATGAGGGCACCATCGTGGTGGCCGCCGACATGGCCGCCGCCGTTGAGGCCGTGAACACGGTGGCGCCTGAGCACCTTGAGCTGCACTGCAAGGACGCGATGGGCCTGCTCGGCGGCATTCGCAACGCCGGCGCCATCTTTGTGGGCGCTTGGAGCTCCGAGCCGCTCGGCGATTACGTTGCCGGCCCCAATCACACGCTGCCGACCGGCGGTACGGCCATGTTCTCCAACCCGCTTTCGGTGGAGGAGTTCGTCAAGCGCTCGAGTGTCATTTGCTATACGCCCGAGGGCCTGCTCTCCGACGCTCCCGCTACGCAGCGCCTGGCCGAGGCCGAGGGTCTGTGGGCACACGCGCTTTCGGCCGCACTGCGCCGCCGCGTGTTGGAGCAGGGCGAGGATGCCGTGAGTGCCGAGTCACTCGCCGCGGCCGACCTGGCCAAGGTCGCCTGGCCGGGCGACGCCGTGGCGACGGTTGCCGAGGGCGTTGACCTGGCGGCTGCGGGCGCGGATGGCGTTGGCGCGACTGGTAAGGAGGCCTAATATGGCCGAGCTGACGCCCCACATGAAGGAGCTCGTCCAGCCTTACCTGGCCGGTATTGAGCCCTACGATCCCAACTTTACGCCTACGCGCATCAACCTTTCGGCCAACGAGAACACCTATCCCGTGCCGACCGGCGTGCGCGAGGCGGTCGACGCTGCCCTGGCTGCCACACCGCTCAATCGCTATCCCGATCCCATGTCGAACGACCTGCGCGACGAGCTTGCTGCCTGGCATGGCGTGGCGCGCGAGAATGTCTGCGTGGGAAACGGCGGCGACGAGCTGCTCTATAACTACCTGTTGGCGTTTGGCGGCGTGGGACGGACCCTGCTCAACTGCCCGCCGTGCTTTAGCGAGTACGCGTTCTTTGCGTCGCTCTGCCAGACCGAGGTGCGTGACGTGTGGCGCGACCCCGCGACCTTTGAGCTCGACCAGACAGCCGTGCTTGCGGCAGCGCCCGAGTGCAACCTGGCAATCGTGACCTCGCCCAATAACCCCACGGGCGACGTGGCACCGCTCGACTTTGTCGCGGCGCTGTGCGATGCGTGCCCCGGCATGGTAATGGTCGACGAGGCCTACGTTGAGTTTGCCGACGATTTGTTTGGCGCGGCCACCACGGCGCAGAGGCTTATCGCCGAGCATCCCAACCTGGTGATTCTGCATACGTTGTCCAAGGCGTTTGGCGCTGCCGGTACGCGTCTGGGTTACGTGATCGCGGCGTCCGAGGTCATCGACGTGTTCGCGGCGATTCGCCAGATCTATTCGGTCAACGTGCTGAGCCAGGCGGCGGCGCTTGCCTGCGTGCGTGCCCGCGATGCGTACACGCCCGTGGTGGCACAGGTCGCATCCGAGCGCGAGCGCGAGCTGTGCGCTCTGCGCGCGATGGCTGCCGAAGGCCTGCCCGTGGAGGTATGGCCGAGCGCGGCGAACTTTGTGCTCGTACGCACGCCGCATGCCACGCGCGTGCGTGAGCGCCTGCGCGACGAGTATTCGATTTTGGTGCGCGACTTTAGCTATGCGCCGGGGCTCGCGGACTGCCTACGCATCACCGTGGGTACCCCACAGGAAAACGACGAGGTGCTGGCTGCGTTGGCCGCGCTGGTGAAGGAGGAGATGTAGATGGGCCGTTATGTCGAGGTGACCCGCAAGACGGGGGAGACCGACATTGTCGTCAAACTCGACCTGGATGGAACCGGTACGTGCGATATCTCGACCGGCGTGCCGTTTTTCGACCATATGCTCAACGCCTTTGGCCGCCATGGCCTGTTCGATTTGACGGTGCGCGCGGTGGGCGACGTCGAGGTCGACGCGCACCACACCGTCGAGGACACGGGCATCGTGCTGGGTGAGGCGTTTTGCCGGGCGCTGGGCGACAAAGCGGGTATTACGCGCTTTGCCGATGCGGCGATCGCCATGGACGAGACGCTCGTGATGGCCGCCGTGGACATTTCGGGTCGCGGCCAGGCCTACTGCGAGCTGCCCGTGCCGACCGAGCGCGTGGGCAGCTTCGATACCGAGCTGGCTGTCGAGTTCTTCTATGCCTTTGCGCGCGATGCCAAACTTACGCTGCACGTGCGCGAGCTGGCGGGCGGCAACTCGCATCACATTATCGAGGCCGCCTTTAAGGCCGTGGGCCGCACGATGCGCCGCGCCTGCGAGCTCGATCCCCGCGTGCAGGGCATCCCCAGCACCAAGGGCTCGCTGTAACCGTCACAAGGGTAAAACCACCACGAAGGGGACAGGCGCCTTTGTGGTGGTTTTGGATGATGAGAAGTGGAGGGGTCGCGTGGGCGAACCGAAGATCGTGGTGGTCGACTACCACAAGGGCAACTTGTCGAGCGTCGTGCGCGGGCTTGCGCGCGCCGGTGCCGCCGCCTGCACATCGGACGATCCGGAGCAGATCCGCAACGCCGACGGCCTGGTCATCCCGGGCGTGGGCGCGTTCTATGACGCGATCGCCTTTATGCGCCAGAGCGGCGAGGAGGCGGCCGTGCTCGATGCCGTCGCCGCTGGAACTCCGCTGCTCGGCATCTGCCTGGGCCTTCAGCTATTTTTTGAGCGCGGCCACGAGGGCGTGCCGGCGGACGAGGGCGCGGTCGCGGACGGAAACGCTCCCGAACAGGCTGACGGTCCCTGGGTCGATGGCCTGGGTATTATGTGCGGCTCGTGCACGCGCTTGGAGTCGAGCCGACTGAAGGTCCCGCACGTGGGCTGGGATCAGGTGCACATGACGCCTGCCGGCGCGGCCGATCCGCTGCTCGCCGGTTTTGCCGAGGGCGCCAATATGTACTTCACCCACAGCTACGCGGTGGCCGGCGACGTCGATGCCACCGATGTGTTGGCGCGCACGCACTATACACGGAGTTTCCCGTGCATCGTGCGCCACGGCAATGTGTGGGGCTGCCAGTTCCATCCCGAGAAATCCTCCGCGCTGGGTCAGCGCATCCTTAAGAACTTCGTCAACATCGTCGAGGAGGTTGGCCGATGATCCTGTTTCCCGCAATCGATCTGATCGGCGGCAAGGTTGTGCGCCTGGAGCGCGGCGACCGCAACCGCTGCAAGGTATATTCCGATGACCCCGTGGCCGTCGCCCGCTCGTTTGCCGAGCAGGGCGCAAGCTGGGTGCATGTCGTCGACCTGTCCGCTGCCTTTGGCGAGGACGAGGACACATGCGCTGCCAACTCGGCGGCGATTAAGGCCATCTGCGGCGTCGACGGTCTGTCCGTGGACGTGGGCGGCGGCGTTCGCTCACTCGCACGCATCGATGAGCTGGCAGGCTATGGTGCTCGCCGCATTGCGCTGGGCACCGTGCTGGTGACCGAGCCGGGTTTTGCTGAGGTGGCAGCCCAGGGCTTTGGCGAGCTGTTGGTCGCCGACATTGCCGCGCGCGACGGCCAGGTTAAGGTGAACGGCTGGCGCGACGGCGCGGGCGTGGCACTCGACGATGCCGTGGCGCAGCTTACCGAGCTGGGCTTTAAGCATCTGGTGTATACCGACATCGCGCGTGATGGCATGCAGACGGGCATCGATGTGGCGGCGTATCGCCATGTGGCGCAGGTCGCGGGCTTTCCCGTCGTGGCGTCGGGCGGTATCTCGACGCTCGACGACATCCGCGCGCTGGCCGCGGTGGGTGAGGGCGCGATTGAAGGCGCCATTACCGGTCGTGCGCTCTACGAGGGTAACTTTACGCTGGCCCAGGCGCTGGCCGCCGCTCGAGGGGAGGAGTAGCCCATGCTTACCAAGCGCGTAATTCCCTGCCTGGACGTCAAGGACGGCCGTGTGGTCAAGGGCGTCAACTTTGTGAGCTTGCGCGATGCTGGCGATCCGGTGGAGCTGGCCCGCGCCTACGACCGCGAGGGTGCGGACGAGGCCGTATTTTTGGACATTACCGCGACGAGCGATAACCGTGCGACGACTATCGAGATGGCGGCGCATGCGGCCGAGGAGCTGGCCATTCCCTATACCGTGGGCGGCGGCTTTCGCGACCTGGCGGGCATGCGCACCATGGTTGCCGCCGGTGCTGACAAGGTGTCGCTCAACTCTGCCGCCGTGCGCGATCCGTCGTTGATCAGCCAGGCCGCCGCGGCGTTTGGCAGCCAAGCCGTGGTCGTGGCGATCGATGCCAAGCGCGTGGGGCTGCCCGGGGAGCCGGGCGCCGATAAGTGGGAGGTCTTTACGGCGGGCGGCCGCAACGCTACGGGTATCGACGCAGTGGCGTGGGCCGAGGAGGCGGCTCGTCGTGGCGCCGGCGAAATCCTACTGACCAGCATGGACCGCGACGGTACCAAGGCCGGCTTCGATCTGGCGCTTACTCGCGCCGTGGCCCGCGCGGTGCCGATTCCCGTTATCGCGAGCGGCGGCGTGGGCACACTCGAGCATTTTGCCGAGGGTGTGATCGAGGGCGAAGCCGATGCCGTGCTGGCGGCGAGCGTCTTTCACTTTGGAATCTTCAGCATTCGCGAAGTCAAAGAGTATATGGCTTCTCAAGGTATTCCTGTGAGGCTGGACTTCTAATGCTGCGGCTTGCCCAGGCACCCGACCTTCCGGCTCCAACCCTTCTCGCGTACTTAAGTACGCGTCGTCGGGCTTGTCGCTCGGAATCTCGGGCACCTGGACAACCCTCGCCGACCTGTGGGGTTTACGGTAATTACTTGGGAGAAATGATGACTGAGGTAATAGAAGCGTCTGATCTTAAATACGACGCCCGCGGGCTGATTCCTTGTGTGGTTCAGCAGTATGACACCGGTGAGGTGCTTATGGTTGCTTGGATGAACGAGGAGTCGGTGGGGCTGACGCTCAAGACCGGCACCACGTGGTTTTGGAGCCGCAGCCGCCAGGAGCTCTGGAACAAGGGTGCGACGAGCGGCAACATGCAGGAGGTCAAGGAGCTCTGGGCCGATTGCGATAGCGATACGCTACTGGTCAAGGTCGACTCGCCGGGTCCGGCCTGCCACACCGGCAACCGTACCTGCTTCTTTAAGCGCGTGGAAGGGGGTGTGCGATGAAAGTCGTGACGCCGTTCGAGGTCGCCGACTGCAACACCGAGCTCCTCCGCGCGGGCGTGCCATGCCACGTGCACCTGACTGATGCCTGCGGGGCGCAGTCGCTTTGGCTCGAGGCCGAGAAGGAAAGGCTCGATGAGGCCCATGCCGTCATCGTCGAGTTCTTTGAAAAAAAGGGCGCAAAGCCTCGGTTCGATGAGACCGGTACCTACTTTACGCTGCAGTAACGAGAGGAAATAACCATGGGAGTCAGAACAGCTAACGTGCAGCCGGGAAATATCGGTGAGACACTGACGGGGCTGGCCGAGGTGATTCATGGCCGTCGCGACGCGTCGCCGCAGGAGAGCTATACCGCGCGTCTGTTGACCGACGTCGAGGATGAGCTGCTCAAGAAGCTTGCCGAGGAGGCGAGCGAGGTGATCATGGCCTGCAAGGATAACGACCACGACCACATTCGTTACGAGGCTGGCGACCTGATCTACCACTTGCTCGTGACGCTCGAGCGCTACGGCATCACCCTCGACGAGCTGGCCGGCGAACTCAACGCTCGCCGCCACTAGTCATTTAAGAACGTCCCCAGTGACTAAAGAACGTCCCCAGTGACTAGTCTTAGGCGAGGGGGGTGGGTTGCCATTCGCCGGTGGGGTGGGGGATATCGAAGGCCCGGTAGCCGCAGTCGTAGGCGTGGGCCTGAGCCTCGCGGATGTTCCAGCAGATGTCGCAGGCGCGGTGTGCGTCCGAGCCAAAAGTGATCGGCACCTCGGCGTGGGCAAAGCAGCGCAAAAGGCCGGTCGTGGGGTAGTAATCGTCGAGCCCCTTGCGCGGCGCGGCTGTCGAGACCTCAACGCGGCGGCCCGTGTCGTGGGCGCACTCGGCCATCTGCTGCCAGAACGGCGCGGGGTCAAAGTCGGGCGCAAAGCCTTCCTTCGAAAAGCGCATGACCAGGTCGGGGTGGGCCATCACATCAAAGTTGAGTGAGCTTTCGCAAGCACGGCACCAGTCGTCGACGTAGCGCTCCCACACGCCGAGCACGCCAAGGTTTTCCCAAACGTGCAGGTTGGTGTCGTCGTCAATCCAACCGCAGCGCGAATCGGGTGTATCGGGACGAGCGACGTTTTCCGTTCCCGCCGTGCCCGCGGCGCCGGCCATGATATCGCCTGGGTTGCCAATCCAATGCACGCTGCCCAAGCGCACTATGGCACCCGCGGACCAGCGCTCAACCAAAGGCTCGCAACCTTCGTACCAGTCGCATTCAAAGCCATAGACAAGCTCGAGCTCCGGCGCGATCTGCGCGGCGAGCTTGCGGGCGTCCTCAAAGGCCAGGCGATGTGCCGTCAGGTCGCCCTCGACAACTTGCACTTCGCAGTTGGCGTCCATGCTGGCGGGCAGGGTGAGATGATCGGTCGAGACCATGACGCGGCAGCCGGCGGCGGCAGCGGCGCGAACGTTGTCCTCAAACGAGGCATGGCCATCCGAAAACGAAGTGTGGGTGTGGCAATCGACCAGCGGGCAGGTGGGCATGGCGACTCCTTTGCGTCAAGCGAATTCGCTCCATTGTAATGGCGCGATCCCCGCTGCGATGAGCGCACTGGGGGCCGAAATCGACTGGAAAGGACGGGTAGCGCATAAGGGCGAGCTCGCGACATCGGTCTTGCTCCAATACATGTGCATCAGCCTCCAAAAGCTGCAAATAATGACATGTTTGGAGGCTGATGTACATGTTTAGCTGAGGCGGTGGGATGTCGCTTTCTTTCCGACAAGGAAAATCGCGCTCATCACGCGCCGTCACACTCGCACAGCTCGCGATGTGCTAGCGTTTGGGTGAATAAAACGAGCCCGTGCGGAAAGGATCCGGACCGTATGCAACGTGGAAGTACATCTCCGCTGTCCCGCGAGACCGATGCGCCCGAGACCATCGTCAAGCTGGAGTGCGACATCGACGATGCGTCGCCCGAGGTGCTCGCCTACGCCGCTGACCGCCTGCGCGAGGCCGGCGCCCGCGAGGTGCACTGGCTGCCCCTCTACTGCAAAAAGGGCCGCCCCGGATGGCAGTTGCAGGTGATCTGCTCGCACGAGGATATCGAGCGCCTACAGACGATTATCTTTTTGGAGACCACGACCAACGCCGTTCGTTGCCAGGTGATGGAACGCGTTTGCCTGCCACGCCGCTTTGAGCGCGTAACGACGCCATGGGGCGAGGTATCCGTTAAGGTGGCGACCCTGCCCGATGGCAGCGAGCGTGCAGCGCCCGAGTACGAGGACTGCGCCCGTCTCGCTCGCGAGCATAATGTGCCGCTCCAGCGCGTGATGCAGGCGGCACAAGCCGCGGCACTGCGATTTGAATAGCGCGGCCGGTGGCACGCCACGCCCAGTCCCATCAACCCCACCCGAAAGGACCACCATGAAATACCTCATCGCTTCCGACATCCACGGCTCGGCATACTGGGCCGAGCGCCTGGTCGCCGCCATCGAATCCCAGCAGCCCGACCGCATCGTGCTGCTGGGCGACCTGCTCTACCACGGTCCGCGCAACGACCTGCCGCGCGATTACGCCCCCAAGCACGTGATCCCGCTGCTCAATGCCCTGGCCGACCGCATCATCGCGGTGCGCGGCAACTGCGACGCCGAGGTCGACCAGATGGTGCTCGACTTCCCCGTCATGGCCGACTACGCCACGCTGTTCGACGAGACCGGCCGCGAGCTGTTCCTGACGCACGGCCATGTCTTTGGCGCCGGCATGCACAACAGCGTCGACCACGCGCCCGTGTTGCCCGAGGGCTCCGCGCTCGTCTACGGTCATACGCACATCAAGGTCAACGAGGAAAGCGCCGCGCACCCGGGCCTGTGGCTCTTCAACCCCGGTAGCGTGAGCATCCCCAAGGACGGCTCGCACAGCTACGGCATCTACGAGGGCGGCGCGTTCCGCCACGTGGTCATGGAGGAGGAGTAGCCATGGCGCAGCACATGGCTCAGCAAAATGCCGAGGGCTCGCGCAATCTGTCCACGCTGGTCGACGCGTCGGCCGAGCTGCAGCATCTGGTGCAGACCGTCTGGCGCTTGCGTCAGCCCGACGGCTGCCCGTGGGACCGCGAGCAGACGCACCGCAGCATTGGCAAGAACATGATCGAGGAGGCCTACGAGGCGCTCGACTGCATCGAGGCGGACGACGCGGTTCACCTGCGCGAGGAGCTGGGTGACGTGCTCATGCAGGTCGTGCTGCATGCGCAGATTGCTGCTGACGCCGGCGAGTTTACGCTGACCGACGTGGCGCGTGATATCGATGCCAAGCTCATCCGCCGTCATCCGCACGTGTTTGGCGATGTAGATGCCGACAGTTCCGACGAGGTACTCAAGATTTGGGACGAGGTTAAGCTTGCCGAGAAAGCCGCCAAGGACAAGGCCGTGGCGGCTGGCGAGGCTGCGCCCGAGGGCCTGCTCGACGGCGTGCCCACGCATCTACCGGCGCTGATGCAGGCTCAGAAGGTGTCGCGCAAGGCGGCTGCCGTGGGCTTTGAGTGGGAGACGGTCCAGGACGTGTGGGACGAGGTTGCCGAGGAGCGTGCCGAGTTTGAGGCCGAGGCCCCTGGCTCGCCCGAGCGCGAAATGGAGTTTGGCGACCTGCTCTTTGCCTTGGTCAACGTCGCGCGCAAGGAGGGCATTGACGCCGAGAGCGCCCTTCGTGCCAGCACGGCAAAGTTCCGCCGTCGCTGGGCCGCGATGGAGCAGATGGCGGCCGATGCTCACGTGGATCTTGCCGAGCTTTCGACCCACGGCCTCAACGACCTGTGGGATGCCGCAAAGGCGGAGGAGTAAGACTGCGGGAACGACGGGCTGACACGCCTCATCGTTCCCGCTAAATTTTTCGAAAATCAAGTGTATCCCTCGGCTAACTTAGGGCATAATGCAAAAAGTGCGACATGGCTAACTTATGAACCTGCGCGCCTCTACAGCGTGCAAGCCGCGTCGCCAAGCATTCAACCCGTTTCCAAGTGAGAGGGAGACAACATGAGCGATATTTTGGACGTTTACGGTCGCGAGGTGCTCGACAGCCGCGGCAATCCCACCGTCGAGGTCGAGGTCGTGCTCGAGGACGGCAGCTTTGGCCGCGCAATGGTGCCTTCGGGTGCTTCGACCGGCGCCTTTGAAGCCTGTGAGCTGCGCGATGGCGACAAGGGCCGCTACCTGGGCAAGGGCGTTTCGCAGGCCGTCGAGCATGTCAACAACGAGTGCGCTAACGCCGTCGTGGGCCTCGATGCCTTCGACCAGCGCGCCGTCGATGCCGCGCTGATTGCTGCGGACGGTACCCCCAACAAGACCAAGCTCGGTGCCAACGCCATCCTGGGCGTGTCGCTGGCCGTCGCCCGCGCCGCTGCCGAGTCGGCGGGCCTGTCGCTGTACCAGTACCTGGGCGGCGTCAACGCCCACCTGCTGCCCACGCCCATGATGAACATCCTCAACG
>DBFDVR010000024.1:0-6368 GCA_048321375.1 Collinsella sp. | reverse complement strand
TAAGTCGGTTTGGGCAAAGTGATTGCCGGGGTTGAGCTCCAGCGTTGTTGGAATGCCGCGCTCGACGAGCAACGCTTCCATCGCGCGTGTGTCGTCGAGTACATGCCGCATCATGCGGTTGGGCGTCTTGGTTTCCTTTTTGCCGAGTGACAGGTAGACGGCTTGCGGGCTGCCGGCAAAAGGGGCCGTGCTGGCACGGTCGACAAAGTCGGGAAACCATAGCGACCCCGATGCGCTCGCGGCGCGGTCAAAGGCGTCGGTTTGCCAGAGGGACCAGAGTGCGAAGAGGCCCGCGAGCGAGTAGCCGGCAATGCCGCGCCAGGTGGGCGGCTGAGGAATCGACGACTCGACCTGGGGGATTATCTGATTCAGCAGCTCATCAAGAAAATCGGCAGCTTGGCCGCCGAAAGGCTCGGCATCGCGTACGGTCCCGTCGCATGCCCAGGGGCTCAGCTCGCGATTCCAATCGAGCCCGCCAATGGTGACGAGGACGAATGGCGGACAGTCGAGCTCTCGGCAACACTTATAAACCTCGCTGCCGTCGCCCACGACCACAGGAAGGTAGATGACAGGCGCGCTTTCCGTATGATTCGAATAAACGGTTATCTGCTTTTGATGCGCTTCCATGACGGGCCTCTCTCAGTGTTGTGATATCGGCAGCCCCAATTGTCGCACGCCAACGTATGCCGGTTGGGCTAGACCAAAGACAATCTCGTGCATCCCCTGCGGACGCATATGGAAAACGCCACCGCCGGAGGGGAGCTCGGCGGTGGCGTTGTTAAACGGTGCTGGGGCTCGGGGCCTTCGCGGGAGCTGCCATGTGCGCAGAGGCGTCTAAGAACGCTTACGGCTCGCCATGGTGCCTGCGGCGATAGCGGCTGTTCCCGCAAGGACGGTTGCCACGATGGCCGCACCCGAGGTGTCGCCGGTTGCCGCGAGCACGCCGGTAGTCTTGGCTTTCGTGGTTGAAGCCGCAACGGCCTTGGTCGGCTTTGAGCCCTCAGGCTTGGGGTTCTGCTTGGACTCCGCGGGCTTGCTTTCTGCGGGCTTGGTCTCGTCGGGCTTGGGGTCTTCCGGCTTGGCTACCTCGGGAGGTGCGATGGTCGTACTTTTGGCGACTGCTTTGATATAGAGGGAGTCGACCGTGGCGTCGCCCGTGCCGATGGCTTGGCCTGCCTCGTAGATGCCGTCACGGAGCTTGCGATAGTCAATGACCTTGCCGCCTTCGGGCGTCTGGATGGCGGCGTTCTCAATCTTGATGGTGCCGATTGTCTTGCCGTCAGCGCTCATGGCACGGGCAAAGATTGCCGCTGTATCTCCTTCGGCCGTTACCTTGCTGCGGATGATCGAGATGACTGCGGGTGTGACGCCCTCGCTGGTCTGGGCGATGATGCCGATGTTCTCGCCTTGGGGTTCGCGCCTCGTCTCGCCATCTTGGTTTTCGCTGTAGGGGATGGGGCCGTCGCCGTTCTCGACATAGCGGGCTATGGCCTTGACAACGGAGTCGCTGATGTAGATGTGGCCGCCCTTCTCGTTGGGTCGATCGTTTCTGGTGGAGAATGCAGCCGAAACCTCGCCTTCCGCAAACGCGTCCACGGTGGAGCCGTTCTTGACGACGATGTCGTCCTGGTAGGTGAAGAGGGCGTTGGCGCCACCGTATCTGCCTTTACTTGCACGGACCGTCACGTTTGCATGATCGAGGGTGATGCCCTTGTGGGCATAGACGCCATATTCAACACCGTTTACGTTGAGGGAGACGTTTGTGGCTGCGAGGCTGCCCTTGGCCTCGACGGCAGCGTCTTTCTCGGAGCTTGCCTTGACCTGGCTGCCGTCCGAGATGTTGATATTGCCGCCGCTCCAAAGGGCCTCACCATCGGCTGAGCTTGCCTCGACCGTCCCGCCACCCTTGATGGTGAGGTTCTTGTCGGCTCCAATACCCTTGTCCTTGGTAGCCCTGGCGGTGACGGCTCCGCTGTCGTCAATCGTGATATTGCCGTTTGCCCTGATGCCATCCGATGCACCCGTGGCGTTGACGTTGCCCGAACCTTTGATAGCGAGATCACCTCCGGCATTGATGGCATCAAACCCAGTGCTCGTGGCGTTGACGGATCCGGCTCCGTCGATGTTGATATTACCCGTGGTGAGGATAGCGTCCTCAGTAGATGTCACGCTGAGCGTGCCGCCCTCGTCGCCTTGGATATTGAGCTCGGCATTCTCGTTAGTGCCATGAGAAACGTTGATGCTTTCGATCCATTCGGCAGTGACGATGTTGGTTCCCGAGTAATTCACGTTGAGCTTGCCTGCGGCCTGGATCTCGCCGCCGTTATAGTTGTTGAGCTTCAAGTCGTCGGCGCCGTCCCACGACCAGGTACCGGCCTCGTCGCTCGCCGCGGTGTTGTACTTGTTGCCGCCGACCTTGATCCATTCCGCTGCGAGCGAGACGCTCGGCATGAGCAGCGAGCTCACCGTGAGCGCGCACACGGCGCCCGCGACGATGCGGCGCGTCACGCGGCGCCAGCTGCCGTGCGCGAGTCCTATGCGACGGCGAACGTTGGGTTCGGCAACATGGGCTCCGGCGGTAGTGTCATTGCGTTTGGGGGTCGTGAACAAGGCTGCCATGGTTGCTCCCGTTCTCATAGGGCCTATACGACTAGATTCAGCGTATCTGCTGGATGTTGCCGGCGGTAGTGCCGTTTGGAGGGCAAAATGGCCAAAATGGGGGAGAAATAGGCCGCACGCCGGCGCAGGGACCGGCGCTAAAAGAAAAGCGCGGGGCCGCATGGCGACTCCGCGCTTTATTGTTCAGCTTTTGCAGCCTTGCCTTTACGCTACGAAGAAGTAGACGAGGAAGGCAAGGGCCGCGATCCACCCGTCCCGTGCGAAAAAGTGTTTACGAGCGCTTGCGGCTCACCACGGCGCCCGCGGCGATGGCGGCTGTTCCTGCAAGGGCGGCTGCCACGATGGCTGCGTTCGAGGCGTCGCCGGTTGCCGCGAGCTTGCCGGTGGTCTTGGCTCCCGTGGCTGCAACTGCAACGGTCTTGGTCGTCTTCGTGCCCTCGGACTTGGAACCCTCGGGCTTGGTCTCGCCTGGCTTCTCCTCGGGAGGCGCGATGACCGTGCTCTTGGCGACAGCTTCGTTATAGGGGGAGTCGATCACAGCGTCGCCCGTGTCGATGGTTTGACCTACCACGTAGAAGATGCCGTCATCGAGTTCTTCCTTGTTGCGATAGCCAATGATCTTGCCGCCTGTGGGCGTCTGGATGGGAGCGCCTTCGATCTCGATGGTGCCGATTGTCTCGCCGTCCGCGCTCACGGCAAGGGCGAAGATTGCCGCCGTGTCTCCCTCAGCTGTGACCTTACTGCGGACAATCGAGATGGTCGCGGGCGTGATGCCCTCCTTGGTCCGGGCAAAGATGCCGATGTTCACGCCCCTATGCTCGGGAATGACCGCGCCACTTTGGTCGTTGCTGTAGTGATCGGGGCCGTCGCTACCGGACTCGACATAGCGGGCTATAGCCTTGACAACGGAGTCACTAATGTAGATGTGACCGCCCGCTTCGTTGGGGTAGTAGTTTCTGGTGGAGATTGCGGTCGAGAACTGGCCTTCTGCGAACGCATCCACGATCGAGCCGTTCTTGATGACGATGTCGTCCTCGTCGGTGAAGAGGGCGCTGGCTTCATCGTTCCCTGCACTTGCACGGACCGTTACGGTTGCGCCATCGAACGTGATGCCCTTGTAGACATAGATGCCATACCCAACGCCACTTGCGTTGAGGGAAGCGTTCGTGACCGTGAGGCTGTTTTTACCGTCGATGGCGGCGTCTTCCTCGGAGCTTGCCTTGACCTGGCTGCCACCCGAGATCTCGATGTTGCCGTCGGCCCAAATCGCATTGTCTTTGATAGAGCTTGCCTCTACCTTGCCGCCGCCCTTTATGATGAGGTTCTCGTTAGCATCGATACCCTGATCCTCGGTGGCCTTGGCGGTGACGGTTCCGCTGTTGTCGATCGTGATGTTGCCGTCGGCCCTGATGCCATCCGAATCGCCCGTGGCGTTAACGTTTCCCGAGCCCTTGATGGTGACATCGCCCCCGGCATCGATGGCATCGTGCTCGGTGCTCGTGGCGTTGACAGTGCCAGCGCCGTCGATGTTGATGCTGCCGACGGAAGTGATGGCGTCACGAGAAGATGTCACGTTGAGCGTGCTGGACGCGTCGCCCTGAATATTAAGCTCGGCGTTCTCGTTCGCGCCATCCTTAACCTTGATGCCGCGGCCGTCGCCGTTAGTGACGATGTTGTCGCCCTCGTAGCTCACGTTGAGCTTGCCCGCTGCCTCGATCGCGCCGCCGTTATAGCCGTTGAGCTTCATATCGTCGGCGCCGTCCCAGGCCCAGGTGCCGGCCTCGTCGCCTGCTGCAGTGTTGTACTGAGTGCCGCCGACGTTGACCCACTCGGCCGCGAACGAGACGCTCGGCATGAGCAGCGAGCTCACCGTAAGCGCGCATACGGCGCCTACAACGATGCGGCGCGTCACGCGGCGCCAGCTGCCGTGTGCGAGCAGCGTGCGACGGCGCACGTCGGGCTCGACAAAATGGGCTCCAGAGGTTTTGTCATTGCGCTTGGGGGTCGTGAACAAGGCGGCCATGGTTACTCCCATCCTCATAGGGCCTATGCGATTAAGCCCAGCATATCTGCAGGATGTAGCCGGCGGTAGTGCCGTTTGGAGGGCAAAATGTCCAAAACTTGGGAAGCAAAACATCGCGCGTCTGTGCGTTGCCTGGCTTTAAAAGAAAAGCGCGGAGCCGCTCGATGCGACTCCGCGCTTTGGTGTTCTGTTTTAGCAGACTATGCCGTTACGCTACGAAGAAGTAGACGAGGAAAGCGAGAGCTGCGATCCACATGAGCGGCTTGATCTTGGAGGCCTCGCCCTTAAAGAGTGCGACGATCACGTAGGCGATAAAGCCCAGACCGATGCCGGCAGAGATGGAGTAGGTGAAGGGCACGCCGGCGACAATCATGAACGCCGGGAAACCCTGCGACACGTCGGACCAGTCGATCTCGGAGGCCTCGCTCATCATGAGGTAGCCGACGTAGACCAGAGCACCGCAGGTGGCGGCGCTGGAAACGATGGTGACGATGGGGGAGAAGAACGCGGCGAGAATGAACAGCACACCGGTGGTGACGGAGGTGAGACCCGTGCGGCCACCGTCGGCAGCGCCAGAGGTGGACTCGACGAAGGTGGTGATGGAGGAGACGCCCATGAAACCGCCCACAGCGGCGGCGACGGAGTCGACGATTAGGATCTCCTTGATATTCTCGACGTTGCCGTCGTCGGTGAGGAACTCGCCCTGCTTGGCTACGGCCATCGCGGTGCCCATGGTGTCGAAGAAGTCACTCATGAGCAGCGAGAACGAGATGACGAGGAGCGTGGGGTCGGTAAGGACCTTGACGATGGCGGGCACGCCGCCGGCGTCGGCGATGGGGCCACCGATGCTCGAGAAGTCGAGCGGGGCGATGATACCGGTCGGAGCCTGGGTCACACCTAGGGGGATACCGGCGATGACGGCGACGACGATGCCGATGAGCAGCGAGCCGGGGACGTTGCGGCAGGCGAGGGCGACCGTCACCAGGATGGAGATGATGCCGACGATGAAGGTGGGGGAGGTGATGTCGCCCAGACCGACGAGTGTACCGGCGCCAGCGGTGATAATGCCGGCATCGCACAGGCCAATCATGGCGATGAACAGGCCCAGACCCACCGAGATGGCGTGACGCAGGACAACCGGGATGGCGTCCATGATGGCCTCGCGCAGGCCACAAAGCACGAGCAGCAAGATGACGATACCCTCGAGGAAGATAACGCTCATGGCCACGTGCCAGTCACCGCCGCAGACGGTGGTGGCGATTCCAGCGATCATCGCGTTGACGCCTAAGCCCGACGCGCAGGCGAGCGGGCGGTTGGCGAAGATGCCCATGCAGATGGTCATGATGCCGGCGCCCAGGCAGGTGGCGCAGGCGAGCGCTCCTGCATCGATGCCGGCGCCCGAGAGCACCGCGGGGTTGACGGCAATGATGTAGGCCATTGCCAGGAACGTTGTCAGTCCAGCGCGAAGTTCGGTCCCGATTGTGGACTTGCGCTCACTGACGTGAAATAGTTCGTCCATGCATACCCTTTCCTTGTTCGGCCCCGAGTTTAGGCCGATTGACACGAACTCACCCACTATAGCCCCTTTACGACGCTGTTGTTCCTCGCATGTTGATGTTCGGCGCTTTGTAGCAGACGGACGGTATTTTTCGCATGAAAATGTGTGGGTACCGTATACTTAAGCGGTTACAACGACCCCTATGGAGGAACGTATGATTAAAGAGCT
>DBFDVR010000023.1:0-40908 GCA_048321375.1 Collinsella sp. | reverse complement strand
CCGCCATCAAGTTCGCCCGTTCCCGCAAGGGCCGCACCTGCATCATCGGCGCCCTGGACAAGGCCGCCGAGACCATGGCCGGCCTCTCCGGTACCCGCATCCACGAGTAGTCTCTACTCCGTTGCCTCTCTCGTGGGCGCCAGGCAAAGCGCCCACAAACTAGCCTCTCTTCATGAGCCCCGCAGTCCGCTCCGACTACGGGGCTTTTGCTATTCACCTGGTCATCGGGGACGTTCTTAAACGACTAGTCAAACAAGAGCGTCCCCAATGACCACTCATTTAAGTCTGTCCCCAATGACTAGTAGTAGGCCCACATGGCTTCGACTTCGTTGAGGACCTCCACGACGCCCCAGCGGCGGGCGCTGCGGCTGGCCGAGTTGGGGTCGTAGACGCCAATCTGGTTGGCATCGTCGATGCCGTAGAGCACGATGTAGTGGCCTACGTTGGTAAACGTACCGGGGCGCACTGCGGCGATGACGGGCGCACCCGAGCGAAGTGCTTGGGTAATCGATTCGCGATCGTTATAGAGCTGTGTTCCGTTGAGCCCCAGCTGCCACGCACCGCCTGTCATAAACGACCACTCGGTGGCACCGGTGGGGGCGTAGTTGCCGACTTCGGCCAGTGCGCATATATCGACCGGCGTCTTATCGGTGTGGCCGGTCTTAAAGATATAGACCATGGTGAGGCAGGTGGGACCGCAAGCGTTTTCGCGAATAGTGCCGCCGGCATAGGGCAGTTCCGACCATGCGGGGTCAATTTGGTAGATGTGGGGCATGGTGCCGGCCTGCCATTGCGAGCGTGGGGTCGAGAACGCAAAGGAGTAACCGGGCGCGACGGGAGCTTTAAGCAGCTTGTCCTCGGCAATGGGCTCAAGACCGGCTGATCCGTGGGAGATACAGGATCCCAAAAACACAAAGACGAGGCAGGCGGCGATGGAGCAAAGCGCAAGACGTAGGCGGCGGGCCGGAAGCGTGTGGCTTGTGGTGTGCGACGCGGGGTGAGGGGCGGAATTGCCGCGATCGCGTTGAGGTCGCGAAAAGGAGCGCTTAACGTAGTAGTCGGTCTTACGGCGATCGTAGCGGCGTGGCTGCGATGTGTCGGTCTGGCGTTGGCGTGTGCTCGTACTCACGCGGTCTGACTGATGCACGGTACGGCTTTGTTGCCGCGAAGAAGCCCCGGGCTGCTCTTGGGGGCGCTGCGAGTTGTCGTTGTCGGAGGTGTTTCTGGGCGTTGGCGTGGTGCGGCCGGCAAGGCGCACACTTTGTGGCCGTTGGTCGCCGTCATTGTATCCGTATGCCATTCGAATCACCTTGCCTCATGTGTAACTCGTCTATCCTACATAAAAAGATGCACGACACATGGGTATGTGCGCCAAAAGCCTGACAAATGGTATGAACGTTGCCGCGCCGCGCGCCAAGCGTCACAGCAACAGGTATTCAAAAGCAGACAAGATGAAAGCGTCCAAGACGAATGACGTCTCCCGCCGTTCGTCCCAAAAACGGCGCCGCTCGTTTTGCAGTTCTGCCTTCGGTCGAGCTGCGAGCGGCGCTGCTGTGCCAAGGCCGTATCTTAAAGCCACGAAATAAAAGTGCGCGGCAAAACAGGCCGTGCAAGGGGTGACGCCAGGGGGCGTCAAAAAGGAAAGGAGGGGAACAATGGCGGACAAGAACGCAGAAGTTGCAGTCGAGGATAACGGCGGCATGAAGAAAACGCTTTCGCTCTGGAACTTCTTCACCATCGGTTTCGGTGCCATCATCGGTACCGGTTGGGTTCTGCAGGTCGGCGACTGGATGGTCGTGGGCGGCGGTCCCGTTCCCGCTATGATCGCATTCCTCTTGGGTGCAATCTTCCTCGTGCCCGTCGGAGCTGTTTTCGGTGAGCTCACGGCTGCTATCCCCATCTCGGGCGGCATCGTCGAGTATGTCGATCGTAGCTTTGGTCGTACGCTGAGCTACATCACCGGATGGCTTTTGGCCCTGGGCAACGGCATCCTGTGCCCGTGGGAGGCCATCGCCATTTCGACCCTCGTGTCCGAGATGTTCGGTAGCCTGCCCGGTCTTGAGTGGCTGCGCGCCGTCAAGCTCTACACCATCCTGGGCGCCGACGTCTACCTGTTCCCGACGCTGATCGCGCTCGGCTTTGCAGTCTACGTCATCTTCCTCAATTTCCGCGGTGCCAGCTCGGCCGCCAAGCTCCAAGCCTTCCTGACCAAGGCCCTGCTCTGCGGTATGCTGCTCGCCATGGGCGTCTCGCTGTTCACCGGCTCGCCGGACAACGCCATGCCCGTGTTCTCCCAGGTCGCCGGCGCTGGCGGCGGTAAGGCCGCCACCGAGGGCACCAACCTGTTCGCCGGCATCGTGTCGGTACTGGTTCTGACCCCGTTCTTCTACGCCGGTTTCGACACCATTCCTCAGCAGGCTGAGGAAGCAGCCGAGGGCCTCAACTGGAACAAGTTCGGCAAGATCATCTCCCTGGCCCTGCTGGCCGCCGGCGGCTTCTACATGGTCTGCATCTACTCGTTCGGCACCATCCTCGACTGGCATGAGTTCGTTAAGAGCCCGGTTCCCGCGCTCGCCTGCCTCAAGGGCATCAACATGCTCCTGTACCTGGCCATGCTCGTCATCGCCACGCTTGGACCCATGGGCCCGATGAACTCCTTCTACGGCGCCACGAGCCGCATCATGCTCGCCATGGGCCGCAAGGGCCAGCTGCCCGAGCAGTTCGCCGAGGTCGACCCCAAGTCCGGCGCCCCCAAGCTCGCCTGCGTCGTCCTGGGTGTCATCACCGTCGTCGGTCCGTTCCTGGGCAAGAACATGCTCATCCCTCTGACCAACGTGTCGGCTCTCGCCTTCATCTTCTCCTGCGGCATGGTCGCCCTCGCTTGCCTGCGCATGCGCTTCACCGAGCCCGACCTGCCTCGTCCCTACGAGGTGCCCGGCGGCAAGTTTGGCATCGGCCTCGCTATCGCTGCCTGCGCTATCATCATCGGCCTGCTCGTGATTCCGTTCTCTCCTGCCTCTCTCAACATGGTGGAGTGGAGCATCGTGATCGGCTGGCTGGCCGTCGGCCTGGCTCTCATGGCCTTCACCAATTCCCGGAAAAAGTAACGCCGAGCCGGGGCGGATCAGGCGCGCGGGACCCTCTCTTCCGCGCACCGAACCCGGCACCACTTGGGTAGCTTTGTGAGGCCTTAACCCAACTCGGCCTCGCCCACTATATGGATCCATAAGGAGGAACCATGTCCACTAAGTATGCAATCGTTGGCGGCAAGCTCATCGACGGTACCGGCGCCGAGCCGGTCGAGAACTCCCTCGTTCTCGTCGACGACAACGGCAAGATCGAGTACGCCGGTGCCATGCAGGACCTTCCCGAGGGCGTTGAGGTCATCGACGCCGCCGGCAAGACCGTCCTTCCCGGCCTGATCGACACCCACCTGCACTTCTCGGGCAACTTGACCGACGATGACACCGACTGGGTCATGCAGCCGCTCCTCGAGAAGCAGGCCGTCGCCGTCAAGCAGGCCTACGACTGCCTCACCCACGGCCTCACCACCGTCTGCGAGATCGGCCGCTTTGGTATCCAGATCCGTGACTGCATCGACAAGGGCGTCTTCAAGGGCCCGCGCGTTCTGGCCACCGGCCTTGGCTTCTGCCGCGTTGCCGGCCACGGCGACTCCCACCACTGCAGCCAGGAGCTCAACAAGGAATCGCACCCCTGGGGCGATCAGGTCGACGGTCCTTGGGATCTGCGCAAGGCCGTCCGTCGTCGCCTGCGCGAGAACCCCGATGCCATCAAGATCTGGGCTACCGGTGGCGGCATCTGGCGCTGGGACTCCGGCCGCGACCAGCACTACTGCTCCGAGGAGATTCAGGCCGTGGTCGAAGAGGCCAAGATGGTCGGCATCCCCGTGTGGAGCCACTGCTACAACAACCACGCCGCTGCCTACGATTCCGTTCGCTTTGGCTGCGAGCAGCTGATTCACGGCTTCGATATCGATGAGCGCACCATGGACCTCATGGCCGAGCAGGGCACCTTCTTCACCCCGACGATCGCTTTCCTGCCCACCTGGTACGCCACCTATCCGCCCGTCTACGTCCCCGAGCTGCACGACAAGTACGAGGGCACCCTGGTCGAGAAGGAGCTGCAGCGCAACTACGACTGCCTGCGCGAGGCCAAGAAGCGCGGCGTCGTCATGACGATCGGCTCCGACTCCTTCTCCTTCGTCACCCCGTACGGCACCTGCTCCATCGAGGAGATGTACGAGTTCGTCGACAAGATCGGCTTCACCCCGGTCGAGACCATCACCTGCGCCACCCTCAACGGTGCCAAGATGTGCCACATCGAGGACGAGACCGGTTCTATCGAGGCCGGCAAGTGCGCCGACCTGCTGGTCGTCAACGGTGACGTCGCCGCCGACATCCACGTGCTCAACACCGACAACATGGACGTCATCATGAAGGACGGCTGGATCGTCGAGGCAGGCACCTTTGGCGAGGCCAACAAATACAGCGCCTAAGATACCGTTTGTCGATGGCTGGATGTAAAACACAGTTTTTGATTGCATAATGCAATGGAGAGGGTCGCTTGCGGCCCTCTTTATTGCTATCGGTGCGGTAGATAAAAGGGGATGACGGTGGATTTAAACAGGCTGATTCTGGGCAAGAGCTACAACTCTACCAAGGTCTTTCGTACGGCTCAGCATGTGGTCCAGGCCATCCTGCTCGGTGTTGTCGTTCCGGCGCTTATCCTGCTGCTTATCTGGGATTTAACCGATAACCCCAATCCCGTTCCGGGCGTCGTCGTCATCGCCGGCATGGTCATGCTGTGCTTCTTCTTCTCGTATGTCTTTGTGGTTCCCGACGACCTCACATCGAGCGCAACCGACCGTACGCTCGCCATCGCTTCAAAAATATTCGCCTACACGTCGCGCGGCCTTACGCCCGAAGCTGCCCTGGGCGCCTCTAAGATCATCCTGTCCGAAACTATCGCCTCTGCCATCTGCTTTACCGACGGCAAGCAGGTGTTGGCAAGCTGGGGCGAGGACTCGGCAAAATGCCCCGCGGGCACCCCGGTGGTGCTGCGGACTACGCTCAACGTGATCAACAGCGGCGAGCAAAGCGTGTTCTCGCGCGATGCCTCGACCGAGACAGGTGGCTACTTTCCACGCCTGCGCGCCGGTATTGTCGCACCGCTTACCGTGCGCGGGCATTGCGTGGGCACGCTCGAGCTGTATTATCCCCGTCTGAGCAGCATCGATATGCGCCAGACGGCGCTTGCCTCGGGCTTTGCTGACCTCATTTCCACGCAGCTTGCGAGCTTTGAGCTCGAGCGCCAGGACGAGCTTACGGCCCGCGTGGAGCTGCGCGCCTTGCAATCGCAGGTCGATCCTCATTTTCTATTCAATACCATTAGCACGATCGTGTCGCTCGTTCGAACCGAGCCCGACAAGGCGCGATCGCTGCTGATCGACTTTTCCAATTACTACCGTCAGACGCTCTCTGATTCCGATACCCTCACAACGCTCGAGCACGAGGTGGAACAGGGCACTCGCTATATCAACCTTATGCAGGCTCGTTATGGCGACGGCCGTCTGCGCGTCTCGGTCGATATCGACTTTGAGGTGCGCGATTGCATGGTGCCGCCGTTTATCTTGCAGCCGTTGCTCGAAAACTGCATCAAGCACGCGCAGCGCGAGACCGAGCCGCTTTCTATTCATGTTAGGGCTTTCGAGACCGATGACGGTTTGGAGATCATCGTCGAGGACGACGGCATCGGTATGAGCGAAGAAGTCTGCGTGCATCTGTTTGAGCAGCATCGCCTGGAGGAGCCCGAGAGCATTACCGCCGACGGCTCCGTCAAGCGAGGTTGCGGCCTGGCGCTCTTCAACGTGCTTCAGCGCATCCATTTCTTTTACGGAGAAGATTCCGGCATGCGCGTGAAGTCTCAGGAGGGCGTGGGAACGCAGGTCATCGTCGAGCTGAACGGCGAGCCGCATGAGCCGGCGCCGTTGACGGCGTAGCACGCGGTTGGATTGAGAGAAAAAGAGGGGAAGCACATATGTCCGAAGGCTGGAACATCTTGGTGGTTGATGACGAACCTCCCATTAGGGCTGAGCTACGCTATCTGTTGGAAAAGGATACGCGTGTGGGCCAGATTGCCGAGGCGGGCAATGTCACCGAAGCCGTGGAGTCGATTCTGTCGAACAAGCCCGACGTGCTATTTTTAGACATTACCATGCCCGGTCGCTCGGGAATTGAGCTTGCCGAGACGCTGCAGAACCTAAAGACGCCGCCGGTGGTTGTGTTTGTGACGGCGTTTGCCGAGTATGCGGCCGATGCCTATAACCTCGATGCCGTCGATTATGTCGTCAAGCCGGTCGAGGACGCACGCCTGTCAAAGGCACTCGACAAGATCGAGGCAGCCTTGGGTGTCCGTCGTGTTATCCACGCTCCGCGCCAGCCTTTGCGTCTGACGGTGGACCGCGGGGGCAAAAAGGTGTTCATTCCCGCCGCAGACGTCTGCTACTTTGAGGCGCGTGCCGATTTTTGCAACGCCGTCTGCGCCGAGGGAACATACCTGATCAATGAGTCGATTTCCTCGCTCGAGCGGCGCCTGGCCCCCGAGGGCTTTATCCGTGTCCACCGCAGCTATCTGATCAATTTGGAGGACGTGCACAATGTCGAGATCGGTTCCACGGGTCTTATGGAGCTCAGGCTCGATCGCGTAACCTCGACGGTGCCCGTGTCCCGCCGTCGCGCTGCCGAGGTTAAAGCACACTTGGGGCTTGCGTAGACGGTCTGCGTGCCGTCGTTTACCATCGCAGGTTTGGCATGGGCGCGCGGTGGGCATAATGGGTGGCATCGAATGAAATCGAAAGGATCATTATGCCCGCGCTTATCACCCATCATCTGTTTGGCGAGGAAAGCATCGACCGTCTTCCGCAGGGCGTCATCACGTCCGATGAAGAGCGCATTGCCTTTATCTTGGGCAACCAAGGCCCCGACCCGTTTTTCTTTCACATTCTGACACCGCGTGTTTCCGACTGCACGCTGCTGGCGCAGGTCATGCATCGGTCGCGCATGTCTCGCCAGTTCGCGTGCCTGCGCGACGGCGTGTCGCATCTGCTGCCGCGCGACGCCAGCTTGGGTCGCGCCTTTGCGCTGGGCCTGCTGTCTCATTACGTGCTCGACCGCAACGCCCATCCTTTTGTCTATGAGCAGCAGTTTGGCATCGTGGAGTCCGATTCAGAGCTTGAGGATTCGAGCAGTCAGGTTCATGCCGTGATCGAGAGCGACCTGGATGTACTGATGCTGCAGCTTAAACGCGCCGGCGCTACGGTCGACGATTACCCGCCGGCGGGCGAGATCGTCACCACCGATCGCATCAATCGCGTGGCCGGCGTGCTGATGAGCTATGTTGCCGGACGCGTGTACGGCATTGACATTCCGGCGGGGGAGTACGGTGCTGCCGTTGCCAATATGCAGCGACTTTACCGCGCGATTGAGCCGGCCGGCTCCGCAAAGACGCGCGCGATCTCGCTGGTTGAGGGCTTGGTGCACGACTACTCGCTGCTCGATGGCCTTGCCCATCGCGTGACGACGGAGCTGCCCGAGCGCACCGGTAACCTGGGCCATCTGACATGGAAGAATCCCTTTACCGACGAGGTCTCGAACGAGAGTTTCCCCGAGGTCTTTGATCGCGCGCTGGTCGATTACGAGTGCACGGTCGCACGTTTTATCGAGACCGGTGACATGGATGCCGTGACCAGTCACGTCAACTACAGCGGTCGCGCGCTCAATGCCGATGAGGAGTTCGACCGCGAGGAATAGGGCCCGTGCGTGCCCCTTTGCCGAATCCTTACCGGCGGTTCTGGACAATTGGGGTACGATGAACTAACTGCATATCGGGCGAATACGAAGGGTCCCTGTCCATGAAATACACCAAGCTCGAGCGTAACTGGGTTATGTATGATGTGGGCAATTCGGCCCTCGTGCTGCTCAATACCTCGGTGGTGCCCATTTACTTTAACGCCATCAATACCGGCGCTTCTTCGGCCGACCTGGTGGTCGCCTGGGGCAATGCGCAGACGATTGCCTCGCTGGTCATCGCCATGCTCATGCCCATTCTGGGCGCGCTTGCCGACTACGCCGGCAACAAGATCAAGTTCTTCTTGGGCTTCTTCCTCACGGGCCTGGTGCTTTGCCTGGCGCAGGCTATCCCAATGTCCGCCATGGCATTTTTGACCGTGTACGTGCTGTGCACCATCGGCCTTAACTCTTCTATGACGTTCTACGACGCCATGCTGCCCGACATTACCACCGACGAGCGCATGGACGCCGTGTCCAGCTCGGGCTATGCCTGGGGCTACATCGGTTCCACCGTGCCGTTCGTCATCTGCCTGGCGCTCATCATGGGTGGCCCCGCTCTTGGCGTCCCCACCATGCTGGCAACGCGTCTGTCGTTTATCATCACTGGTGCCTGGTGGCTCATCTTTACCCTGCCGCTCATTCGCACCTATAAGCAAAAGTACGGTCGCGAGCGCGGTCCCGAGGACACCATCGGCCACATCGTGGGCGGTGTGTTCTCCGAGGTCGGACACACCATGCGCGAGATCGCCCACAACAAGACCGTGCTGGTCTACATGATTGCGTTCTTCTTCTATATCGACGGTGTGCACACGGTCATTTCCATGGCTACCAGCTACGGCTCGGCTTTGGGCATCGATTCGACCCAGTTGGTCCTGGCGCTGCTCGTCACGCAGTTCGTGGCCTTTCCGTCCGCCATCATCTACGGCAAGCTCGCCGGACGCGTGGGCACGCTCAACATGATCCTGGTGGCAGTCGCCGCCTACATGGGCATTGTGCTGTTCGCCGCGTTCTTCCTAAAGACCGCCTTTGAATTCTGGGTGCTTGCCATTATGGTCGGCCTGTTCCAGGGCGGCGTGCAGGCGCTCAGCCGTAGCTACTTTGGTCGCATTATCCCCAAGGAAAAGTCCAACGAGTACTACGGCTTCTTTGACATCTTCGGTCGCTATGCAAGCGTCATGGGCACTTTCCTAGTGTCGGTCGTCACCTCGCTGACCGGCAACCCGTCGCTGGGCGTCCTTTCCATTGGCGTGCTGCTGATCGTTGGCTTTATGCTGCTGGTCCGCCTGTCCCGCATGACTCGGGCGGCAGAGCATGCCGCATAGGAGCGAGCGGCTATTGTGCCTGTCCACGGTACTCTTTTGGGGTTATCCGCAATAAACATTGCGACTTGCGAGCAATGATTTGCCCAAGTGGGTATGATGGAATCAGCTAGGTCGCGGGGCGTCGCCTGTGTTTGGCGGCGTCCCGTTTTTGTGTTGCAGGGAGGGTAAGGCATGAACGCCACAGTCGTGATTCCAACGTATTGGGCGGGCGATGACGCTTGCGCAAACGCCCCTGGCACCTATGACCATTCGACGCGACTCAACGCCGACAATCCCGAACTCGACCGCTGCCTGGCCTCGCTTGAGCAGGTACGTGACATCCCGCGCATCATCCTTTTGGTGGTCTGTCCCGTTTCTGCCACAGCCGATGTGTCGCTGCGCGTGCACGAGATTGTCGACGCGCATTCCACGCTCAAGGTCACCGTTGTCACCAACACCCAGGCCTCGCGCATCGCAGACCGGGTTGCTCAGATCGCGCCCAAGGGTTCGGGCGAGTGCGTGAGCCTGCGAGGCTACGGTGCCATCCGCAATATGGGGCTAGCCTGCGCCGCTGTGCTGGGGCATGACGCGGTTATCTTCTTGGATGACGATGAGACTGTCATCGACGCCGACTTTATGAAGCGCGCGACCTATGCGTTGGGGCAGCAGACGCGTCAGGGCTTGCCGATCTTGGTCAAGAGCGGCTATTTCTACGATCGCGACGGCTCGCCGCTGGCTCCCACGGACAAGGCGGGCATCTGCCATCGTTGGTGGACCAAGCGCATCGAGTTCAACCGTTGGATGAAAAAGGCGCTTTCGGGCACCCGCATCTCGCGCTCCAACTACGTGTGCGGCGGCCTGATGGCCCTGCACGCCCGCGCCTTTACGCGTGTGGCCTTTGACCCGTTTATCACCCGCGGCGAGGACTTGGATTACCTCTTTAACATGCGCATGTTTGGCTACGACGTGTGGTTCGATAACGAGTGGACCGTGCGCCATCTGCCTCCGGAGTCCGAAAAGCGCTCACCGCGCTTTATGCAGGATGTATACCGTTGGTACTACGAACGGGCCAAGTTGACATTCGCCGCGCATCAAAAGGAGCTCATTCCCGTTACGGCGGCATCGCTCATGCCCTACCCGGGCCCGTGGATTTCGCGCGAGCTCGACGACCGCGTGCGCAAGACCGCTATGGTCCGCAGCGTGTTTACCCGCGAGCATGAGGGCTACCTGCGCATCTGGCGCCATGGTATCGACGAGGCAAAGGCCTATGCGCGCCAAAACGCTGCAAGCTACCTGCGTTTCCAGAGCTTTTGGCCCAAGATCATGGACGGGCTTTGGCGTGACGCACAACTGATCAGTATCCTGGAGGGGGCCGAATGATCGACCGCCGCGCCCAGCGCGATAGTTCAATATCAATCTTTCGCATCATTGCCGTTGCCTGCGCCATTTGTGTGCTGGTGTACTTTATTTTTGCCTTGGTGACCGGTATCGAGCCGATCGCCACGGTGATTGCCTGCGCGCTGCTGTGCATCTTTCTGTGCATCTTTATCTTTTTGACGCTCAATCCCGATTCGGTGCGCTCCCAGTACACCGAGGAGACGCTCTCGGTGGCCTCGGCCATGCTCGAGGACATTAAGGGCGGTCTGACGCAGGAGTCGGCGCGTTTGGTGTGCCGGCGCATTTTGCCCGAGACGCGCGCCATGACGGTGGCCATCACCGACGAGGGCAACGTGCTTGCCTGCGCGGGAGAGTTTGAGGAAAAACTACTGCCAGATTCTCCCATCCACACGCTTGCCACACGCTACGTTATCGAACATGGCATCGTGCAGTCGTTCAACCGTATGGTGGATGTCGTGGGCTCGGACGGCTCGCACAACCAAGTCCCCGCCGGCATTATCGCCCCCATCAAGGTGGGCGATCGTACCGTCGGCACGCTCAAGTTCTACTACAAGACCCCGCGCGCCGTCGACCGTACCCAGTATGCGCTTGCCTCGGGCTTTGCCGAGATCTTGTCCACGCAGCTCGCCATCCACGAGCTCGAGGTGCAAAAGGAACTCACGGCGCGCGCCGAGGTGCGTGCGCTGCAGGCGCAGATTAACCCGCACTTCCTGTTCAACACGCTGAACACCATTGCATCGTTTACGCGCACCGACCCGCTGCGGGCCCGCGAACTGCTTCGTGAGTTCTCATCGTTCTATCGTGCCACGCTCGACAATTCGGGATCGCTTATTCCGGTCTCGCGCGAGGTCGCACAGACCAAGCGCTACCTTACCTTTGAGAAGGCCCGCTTTGGCGAGGACCGCGTGCTTGCGACGTTCGATGTGTCCGAGGACGTGGAAGATACGCTGGTGCCGGCGTTCGTGATCCAGCCGATTGTCGAGAACGCCGTACGTCATGGTATGGGCGATGACGACGCCCTGAGGATCGACGTGACCGTTCACCAAGACGGCGAGGATGCAATCTTGATTGCCGTGGCCGATAATGGCGTGGGCATGGATGAGGGTACCGCCGCCAGACTGTTTGACGAGCGTTCTGCCCGTCCCGACGCCAACTCTCCCCAGGGTGGCGGCGCCGGTGTGGCCATGCACAATATTTCGGAGCGCATCCATCGCTTTTATGGGCCGCACTCCTATACGCGTGTCGAATCGGCGCCGGGCAAGGGCACCAAAGTGCTCCTTCATCTTGATTTGTCAGAGAGCATCTTCGACATTCAAGAGTAAAATAAAAGGCTACGGGCTCAACGTCATGCGACGGATGCCCGGCGTAGTTAGTTGACGAAAGGTTTTATCCCTATGCTGCGTGCGATGATTGTGGATGATGAGGCGCCGGCTCGCTCGGAGCTTCGCTTCCTGCTCGAGCAAACGGGCAAGATCGGCACGATCACGGAGGCGTCGAGCGTCCGCTCCGCCATCGAGATGCTTATGGAAAGTCGCGTGGATGTCGTGTTTCTCGATATTTCGATGCCCGGTGCCTCGGGCCTGCAACTTGCCGAGGCGCTGCATAAGCTCAAAAATCCGCCGGCGATCGTGTTTGTGACTGCGTATAGTGACCATGCGGTCGAGGCATTCGACGTGGATGCCGTCGATTATCTGATGAAGCCGGTCGAGGAAGCTCGCTTGGATCGCGCGATCGAGAAGGTCATGCAACGCACCAAGCCGGTTACGGACAGCAAGGTGACCATCGAGCGTATCCCGGTGGAAAAGGGCGGCCGCAAGGTGCTCATTCCCGTGGACGACATTCGCTTTATCATGGCCAAGGACGATTACTCCTGCATCTATACCGTCGATGATCGCTTTTTGTCGACGACCTCGCTGGCGCAGTTTGAGGCCAAGCTCTGCGACTTTGGCTTCTTCCGTGTTCACCGCCGCTATATCGTCAACTTGGCGTGCGTCACGGATGTGGAGACGGTGCCCTCGGGCGCCATCCAGCTGGGCATTACGGGCGTCGACGAACGCGTGCCGGTTTCGCGCCGCCGCGTCGTGCCGCTCAAGAAGGCTCTGAGTCTCTAGCACACTGGCCCCGCAGCCCTGTAGACCCATCGTCTGCGGAGCCGTGGGGCCTTTTTGTATGTATCTGCCGAATCGTTTTTTGCGGAAGGGATCCCATGAACAGTGCAAGCGCCAAGCGTATCGACATCATCTCGGACACCCACGGCTATTTATCGCCTGCGCTCTTGGATGAGCTTGAGGGCGCAGACCTGATCATCCACGCCGGCGACCTCACGTCAGAGATGGACTACGAGCACCTATGCACCATCGCCCCCGTTCGGGCCGTACTGGGCAACAACGATTACTACCGCGACTACGGCCCCGATGTAGACCGTCTTGCGCTCTTTACCTACGAAGGCCTCAAATTCGCCGTAGCCCACTACCGCGAAGACCTTCCGGTGGGATCCGTAGACGTAGCCATCAACGGCCATACCCACGTAACCAAAGAAGCCCAAGTGGGCCGTTGCTTAGTCCTCAACCCGGGCAGCGCCAGCTACCCCAGAGGCACCCGAGGCCCCACCATGGCCAGAATGCTCGTAAAAGATGGCAAGATCATAAGCACCAAATTTATTGACCTAGACTAACCGCAACAAAAACGGGGGATGCACAACGCATCCCCCGTTTTTTATGAGCCAAAGGCAGAGTCCCAACAAGAACCTAAGACAACCCCGCCACGGAGAACGGGGTCGCCGAGCCGCGAAGCGGCGAGCAACAAGAACTGGTTGAACATAGTGACGGCAGGGAGGGGCCCAAAAAATATTTTCAAAAAAGTTGTTGCGCACCGGACAGACTTCTGTGTATACTAATCCCCGCAGCGCACGCGAGCGGAAACAAACGCGAACGACTGCCTGGGGAGTTAGCTCAGTTTGGTTAGAGCGCCGGCCTGTCACGTCGGAGGTCGCGGGTTCGAGCCCCGTACTTCCCGCCAACGCAATTAAAGCCACGTCTTCGGACGTGGCTTTTTGCGTTTGATAGGACCTTGATCCCATCGGTCCCTTTCGCCCAAAAGCAAATCCTTCCAATTCCCGGACAAGCTCCGTTTGGGACCTGTGTTCAAACAAGGCGTTTGTTGCACAACACCTGTTCAACGAAGCAGGGGGTTAGGTTATACTAAATTGCACTATGGGCCGTTTTTGATGCAAGAGGCTTCAAACACGGCATTCAGTGGGCACCCGTTTTGCTATATGGGCGTCCATACGGTCATTGGCGTCTCGACGTAAGCTCGGCTCCGGAGCTCGTTCGAGCTGTTCCTATTCCTTGAAAGGGGAAAAATGGACATATCGAGGAAGACTGATTACGCCCTTCGCATGCTCGCGATGCTTGCCGAGGACCCGGAGCGTCTGCTTTCTGTTCGCACCGCCGCCGAAGAGGTCAATGTCCCGTATTCGTTTGCCCGTTCGATTCAGCATGGTTTGGTTCAGGCCGGTATTGTGGAGAGCCTGCGTGGCGTCCATGGCGGCATGCGTCTTAAGGTCAGCCCCGACGATGTCACCATCCGCCAGGTCGTTGAGGCCGTTCAGGGCCCCATGGTCATGAACGATTGCACCGCGCCCGATGGCGACTGTGCACGCATGGGCACGTGCTGTTATCATCCCCTGTGGGCCGGAGCTCAAGCGCTGATGCGCGACTACCTCGATTCCGTTTCGCTGGGCGATATCGTCGCTCACCGCCAGTTCCCGGCCGTTGATTCCAAGTTCGCCGACCGCGATGCGTTTCCCGAGTACGCCACCTGTGCGTGCGCTTGCCGGGAGGAATAGCGCCGCATAAGGAGCATAGCCATGATTCAGGACCCCTTTCGTTCGATGATTCGTTCGGAAGGGGTCCTGCGTTATCGCGACCTTCCGTGGCGCCGCACGCGCGACCCGTACATTATTTGGCTTTCCGAGGTTATGCTGCAGCAAACGCAGGTGCCGCGCGTGGAGACGCGTATGCCCGCGTGGCTCGACCGCTTTCCAACCGTACATGCGCTCGCTCAGGCCGCTCCTTCCGACGTTTTGGATGCCTGGCAGGGGATGGGCTACAACCGGCGTGCTCTGGCACTCCACAAGGCCGCCCAGCGCGTTGTAGAGGACTGGGGCGGGGAGTTTCCACGTGAGACGCGCGACTTGGTCGCCCTGCCCGGTATTGGTCCGGCGACGGCGCAGGGCATCCGGTCGTTTGCGTTCGATCTACCGGGTGTGTATCTGGAGACCAACGTGCGCACGGTCTTTCTGCATCATTTCTTTCCCGATGTGCCGGCCGTTCCCGATCGCGAGCTGGTGCCGCTGATCCAATCCGCCTGTCCGGCGGCCCATGGTGCGGCGGTGGATGAGATTGCGCCCTTTGCCGCGCCTCAAGACGATGCCGACACGCCGCGCGCGTGGTATTACGCGCTGCTGGATTATGGCGCGTATCTTAAGAAGACGCTGCCCAATCCGTCCAGGCGCTCGGCAGGCTATAGCCGTCAGTCCAAGTTTGAGGGCTCGCGCCGTCAAAAGCGTGCCCATATTGTGCGCATGCTGCTGGCTGCGCGCGATGGGCGGCCGGCGGGCATCACACTCGCCGAGGCGGTGGCGGGTGTCAACGAAATGGAGGCGGCGGCAGGCCGCGAGCCGGTCGATCACGATCTTGTAGCAGGCATCTTGGCCGACTTGGAGCGCGAGGGCTTTTGCCGCGTGGAGGGTGACCGCTGGCTAAGCGTGTAGCCCACACGAATCTGAAGAACAGGATTGTAAGGTTTAAATTCTCGGCTTGAGGGCATCCTAAAGACAAGGCCGCTCGAAGCCTACGGGCGGCATGTTGAAGGGAAGTACACCTATGGATTTTGAGAATTCTCAAACCAAGAAGAACCTCGAGACCGCTTTTGCCGGTGAGTCCCAGGCGCATACCAAGTATCGCTACTACGCATCTAAGGCCAAGAAGGATGGCTACGTTCAGATCTCGAATATCTTTGCCGAGACGGCGGGCAACGAGTCCGAGCACGCCAAGCTGTGGTTTAAGTATCTGCACGACGGCGCCGTTCCCGACACCCTGGACAACTTGCGTGATGCCGCTGCGGGCGAGAACTACGAGTGGACCACGATGTATGACGAGTTCGCCAAGACCGCCGAGGAGGAGGGCTTTACCGAGATCGCCGCAAAGTTCCGTGGCGTCGGCGCTGTCGAGCAGGCTCACGAGGAGCGCTATAACAAGCTCGTCGAGCGTATTGAGTCGGGCGAGGTGTTTGAGCGCGAGGGCGTGAAGGTATGGAAGTGCCTGAACTGCGGGCACCTGCATGTGGGCGCCGAGGCGCCCGAGGTGTGCCCGGTTTGTAACCACCCGAAGGCGTACTTTGAGGAGCAGGTGGTGAACTACTAGCGCCGATACGAACGTGGACTGCGGGGCGCGGGGCGGGAGGCCGGATTGCCTTCCCTCCCCGCTCACGGCTCCGCAGGGTCGCGTTGAGGGAAGGCAATCCGGCCTCCCGCCCCGCGCCCCGGCGTTGGGTCGTCGCGTGCTCGTTACTGAAAAGCTGATTAGAAGTTTGTGTGCCGCCCCTTATGGGGCGGCACGTTTTTGTATGGGGACTGGTTGGGACGGCACCGTTCATGGGTGGGGTACACTGGGTAGTGGCGTTTTAGTTTATTTCCTGTTGTGGGGTGTTTTTGTATGGGTAAGAAGTCTCGGGCTCGGGTGGCTGCGGCGGGGACTCGCCTCGATCCTCATCGCGTGGTTGATGAGAGCGGTAAGGCTGCGCGTGGCGATAAGGAGAAGAAGGTCGGTGCACATGCTCATCCTGAGTGGGCGCCTCACCTCAATACGGCTAGCGAGGATCTGACTGCTAAGTTGTTTACTCTGGTCGAGGTTATCTTGGGCGTGGTGCCCGTGGTGGTCATTGGCTTGTTCTTGGCTTCGAAAGATGCCACGAGCGTGGATAAGCTCACCGATGTCTTTTCTCAGGACCCCTCGATGGTGGTTACGTTTATCTCTGCGTGCCTGCAGCCGTTTGTGGCGTACATGCTGTACATGATTTACCGCAAGTACTGCGAGGGCGATGCGGGCTTTGCCGCCGGCAACCTGATCGGCCTCTTGTGCTCCGAGATTTTGCTGCTCAATATTCCCGGCGTCATCGGCATAGGCATCTTGTTGTGGCGTGTCTGGCGCAACGTCGTCCCGCACTTTGAGAGCTGGCTGTTTGAGCGCCGCGCAATGGGCGTGCTGGTCGATATCGCGGGCTCGCTCGTGATCCTGGCACTGGCGATTATGTGCGCCACCGCCGCCCGAGGTCTCGCGGGCATGTAATCTGCTTTCACCGACTGCGGAGCGCAGGGTAACTGCCGGCCTTACCGCTCCGGGCGTCAGACCCGCGGCGCATCCCTTTCCCTCTCGCTCACGGCTTCGCAGAGTCGCGCGAGGCAAAGGCATACGCCGCGGGTCTGACGGCGCGGGCTTGCCAGCGAGTTTTGGCTCATAGATTGGTTTGTGTGCCGCCCCTTTTGGGGCGGCACGTTTTGTTTGGGGTCCCTGTCTTCACAATTTCCGTCAAGCTTTTGGTCAGCTTTTGGTTAGTTGGCGGGCTGGCGGAAGGGCAAAAGATCATTCGATAAAAAAGCTCAAAGAAAGTGCTGGTGGGGGAGTTGTTGAGGTTTTCGACAGCTTTTGTCAGCAAGAAACTTTGCAGCTATTGCTACGGATTGCGTTGCCGTGGCCTTGGCGGTGCGGGATGCTGGTCGTAAGCGTCGAATGCTCCGATTTTGGAGGCCAGCATGGACCTGTTTCTTGAGACCCCGCAGCAACAAGCTGAGCGCATGTTGCGTCAGCAGCAACGGCTCATGGAGATGCAAATGCAAGGGGTGGCCGCCCAGCCCGCTGCTCAAAATGCCACGCCCACGGTTTCGCCTGCGGGCGGATCGGCGCCAGAGAACTATTCCGTACAACAAGATTCATATGCGCAGGAGCTTGCGTTTGACAAGCGCCGCACGCGTCACCGCCGCGTGGGTCAGCGCCTGCGCACGTTAGCGATGATTGTACTCATTCCGTTAGGACTTGCGGCGATTTTCCTGGTCTCGTATGCGTTCACTTGCATCCTCAACGGTGCCTCGCCCAGCGAAGTGCTCCAACATCTGTCAGCCCTCGGCCAGCGCCTAGGCGATGTCATAACAACCATCCGCGCCGGCTGGGAGAGTTAGCGTTTGTCACATTAGGACTTCTAGGGTGTAGGGATTATCGCCACGAGTAGAATTCTTGCAACCTGTGGGTCCTGTCGTGTAACTGAATAGTATTATTGTAGATAAATAATAATAGGATTTGCTATGTATAAGCAGGATTTAGAGCAGACTCTTTTGGGCATTGACGAAGAGGCGGAGCTGGAAATAGGTCCAAGAGACGACAGACCGAGCGTTGTATTGGTGGGAGGAAGCGCCTTCATGCTAAACGATGTGACGAATCGGTCGGTTACACATGACATTGATGTGTTTGAGGCAGACAGGTGCCTCCGCGAGATCATAGCTCGATACCCCGAGGTGAATGGTATGGCGGTGGCATATTGTAATCAGATGCCATTCAATTACGAAGATCGTTTGATTCCCTTGGATATTGGGGCGCGTTTTATCAGGTACTTTACGCCATCCTTGGAGGACCTGGCGGTAATGAAGCTCTATGCCTACCGTCCGAACGACATCGTCGATCTTCATAGTCAGGCATTCGTCGACCGACTTGATTGGGATCTGCTCGAGCGGCTTATATTCGACGATGGAGAGGCGCTGGCGTCGTCGCCTTCAGAGCGAAGCTATCAAGAGATGGTCTGCGCATACAGGCAATACAAAAAGGAGGTGCTCGGTTGAATCTGACTTTTGAGGGATTTTTGAAAGGCTATTGCCGAGAGCTATCCGGACAGCAGTCGCTGAGTTTTAGAAAACTGGTTGAGCAGGCGAAGACGGTTGCGCCGCGCGTGGCGGAGCCTCTGTTTTTGCTCGCTTTGGCGCAGGGAAAAGCTGAATACGTTCTGGGTTTATCCGAGGGCTCGTGGATGGAAGAGGATTACCGAGGCGTTTTGTCCTTGTACGATCAAACGGGTGGCATGGCGTCTCTATGCGCCAAAAGTGAACTCCCTAACCGTTATGCCAACGTTTGGCGTGCGTATAGAGCGGTGAAGGAAAAGCCAGTGGCGGACAGAAGGATCAACGCCCTGATGCGAAAAAGAACATTGGGGGCGCTAGGGGAATCGGGCGTAACGCGCTACGGTCTCTGCCGCGATTTGAATCTGAATAAGGGAAACGTGTACGCATACTTAGCCGGCGATGACTCAAAGGTGAGCAGGGAGACGGCGCGTCGCATTATGGAATATGCGGAAGAGAGAAGCTCCCAACAAGGGGCCGGGCGCCCGGCGCGTGTGGCGGGGTAAGATTGATCGCGGTTTTGATCGGTGCTCGATTGGGTTTGTTGGGCGGAGTTTATGTCTGCTATTGATATTGTGCTTGTTGTGATCGCCTTGGTGGCGGTGGGGGTTGCTGTGGCTTGCGCCCTCCAGCTCAAGAGCCTGCGTGCCGAGTTGCGGGAGCGTGGCGACAGTAGCGCGGAAACGCTGGCAGCACTCGAACAGGCCAACAACGCGCTCGATGCCCTGAACGTCGCGCTGGCCGAAACTCGCCGCACGGCCAATGCCATCGCGCAGCAGCAGACGACAGATGCGGCCGTGGAGCAGCAACGTTACCTGACCATCGCACGCGAGTTCTCGCAAGCTGGTGACCGGATGGATGACCTGCGCCGCGAGACGGCCCAACAGCTCGGTGCCAATCGCGAGGGCATCGAGCATCGCCTGGACAAGGTGCGCGAGACGGTCGATGCTCAGCTGGGTGCCATCCGCAAAGACAATAACGTGCAGCTCGATCAAATGCGCGCAACGGTGGACGAGAAGCTCTCCCGCACGCTCAACGATCGCCTGTCGGCATCGTTTAAGCAGGTGAGCGACCAGCTCGAGGCCGTGTACAAGGGTCTGGGCGACATGCAGTCCATCGCCACCGGCGTGGGCGACCTCAAGCGCGTGCTGGGCAACGTGAAGGCGCGCGGCATTTTGGGCGAGGTGCAGCTGGGTGCAATTCTGGCGGACATCCTTACACCCGACCAGTATCTGGAAAACGTCGCCACCAAGCCCGGCGCCTCGGAGCGCGTTGAGTTTGCCGTCAAGCTGCCGGTGGACGAGGGCGACCCCGTGCTGCTGCCGATTGACTCCAAGTTCCCGGGCGACGCGTACGAGCACTTGCTCGACGCGCAGGAGTCGGGCGATGCGGAGACCGTGGCGGCTGCGCGCAAGACGCTCGACACCATGGTCAAGCGCGAGGCCAAGGACATCTGCGAAAAGTACCTGAGTGTGCCGGCAACGACCAACTTTGGCATCATGTTCGTGCCGTTTGAGGGACTGTACGCCGAGGTCGTCAGCCGCCCCGGGCTTATCGAGACCCTGGGCCGCGACTATCACGTCAACGTTGCCGGTCCCAGCACCATGGCGGCCATCCTCAACAGCCTGCAGATGAGTTACCAAACGTTTAAGCTGCAAAAACGCACCGACGATGTACTGCGCGTGCTCTCCGCTGTCAAGGCCGAGCTGCCGCGCTATCAAAAGGCGCTGCGCCGCGCCCAGCAGCAGATCGAGACCGCGGGCAAAACGGTCGAGGGCATCATTACCACGCGCACCAACGTCATGGAGCGCAAGCTCAAGGACATCGACGCGCTGGAAGACGCCGACCAAGCCGATGAGATCTTGGGACTCACGCCCGCAGGCCTTCCCACAGACCAAGAAGACGAGGACTAATTGCAACAAGACGGCGGGGCGCCTGCGCAAGCGCGGGGCGCGGGCGCTTTTCGCGTCGCACTTGCCTGAAGTGCGCTTTAGTGTGCAACAATGGCGTTTCGCCCTATCAGACGCGAAAGGAAGCCCATGTCCCAGAGAAGCACCAGCCCGCTCAGTCGCTCCACCGTGCGCCGCACGCTGCAGCGGTTTTGGGGTGTCACGCGCACGCAGCCGCTGATTGTCTTTCTCTCGGTATTCTCGTCGGCGGGCTACATCTTTTTGCTCACGTTTGCCAACACCTACGTGATGGCCCTTATTGTTGACCGCGTTCAGGCCGGCCCCGTGGCGGGTGACCAGGTGTTTGAGGTCTTTGGCCCTTACATTCTGGCGCTCGTGCTCGTTAACCTAGTGGGCCAAATCCTCTCCAAGCTGCAGGATTACACCGTCTACAAGCTCGAGATTGCGGGCAACTATCACCTGGCGCGTCTATGCTTCGACACGCTCTCCAACCAATCCATGACATTCCATACCAGCCGCTTTGGCGGATCGCTTGTGAGCCAGACAAGCCGTTTTATGAGCGGCTACACGGGTCTGGTCGACGTGACGGTGTATTCGCTCGTCCCCACCATCACCTCGGTCATCTGCACCGTGGCCGCACTCGCCCCGGTGGTGCCGACGTTTACCGTGATCCTGGTGGGCATTATGGTCGTCTACATCGCGTTTGTCTGGCTTATGTACAAGCGCATCATGCCGCTTTCGGCCGCGACGTCCGCCGCGCAGAACAAGCTCTCGGGCGTGCTCTCCGACGCGGTCACGAACATCTTGGCCGTCAAGACCTGCGGGCGCGAGGACTTTGAACGTGATCTGTTCGACGCCGCTGATCGTGCCGCGCGCGATGCCGAGACGGTCTCGATGCACGCCATGATGCAGCGCAACTTTACGACCTCGGGTCTTATCGTCATCACCATGGCCGTGGTGAGTGTGTTCGTGGCGGGCGGCAACGCGTGGTTTGGCATCTCGGCTGGTTCGCTCGTCATGATCTTTACCTACACGTACAACCTCACCATGCGCCTGAACTACGTGAGCTCCATGATGCAGCGCATCAACCGCGCGCTGGGCGATGCGGCCGAGATGACGCGCGTGCTGGACGAGCCGCGTCTGGTGGCGGACGACGAGGACGCCCCCGAGCTCAAGGTGACCGAGGGCGCGATCGATTTTGAGCACTTGAGCTTTGCATACCGTGACGCCGCGGCGGGCGAGAACGTGTTCGACGACCTGACGCTCCATGTGGCGGCGGGCCAGCGCGTGGGCCTGGTGGGCAAATCGGGCTCGGGCAAGACGACACTCACCAAGCTGTTGCTGCGCCTGGACGACGTGCAGGGCGGCCGCGTGCTCGTGGACGGCCAGGACGTCTCGCGCTGCACGCAGCAGAGTCTGCGCCGCCAGGTTGCCTACGTGCCGCAGGAGGCGCTGCTGTTCCACCGCTCCATTCGCGAGAATATCGCCTACGGCCGCCCCGACGCCACCGACGAGCAGATTCGCGAGGCAGCGCGCCTGGCCAATGCCCTGGAGTTTATCGACCGCCTGCCCCGTGGCTTTGACACCATGGTGGGCGAGCGCGGCGTTAAGCTTTCGGGCGGACAACGCCAGCGCGTGGCCATCGCCCGTGCCATCCTCACCGACGCGCCGATTCTGGTGCTCGACGAGGCGACGTCTGCCCTCGACAGCGAGTCCGAGGCGCTGGTGCAGGAGGCGCTCGAGAACCTGATGCGCGGCCGCACTTCCATTGTGGTGGCGCACCGCCTGTCCACCGTGGCGGCGCTCGACCGCATCGTGGTGCTGGCAGACGGCGAGATTGTCGAGGATGGCACGCATGCTCAGCTCGTCGAGGCGGGCGGCGAATACGCAAGCCTGTGGAGCCGCCAGACCGGCGCATTTTTGGAGGCGTAAAGACCCCATACGTGGGACAATCGTGCCCATAGGTTTGTTATGCCGCTGAGCCGAGGAGTCGTTATGCCACGCGAGACCAATGCCGCCAAACGCGAACGCGCCATCGAGGTGTGCGAGCGCCTTAACCGTCGCTATGGCCCGGTCGAGTGCTTCTTGGACCACGAGAATCCATTTAGGCTGCTCATCGCGGTACTGCTCTCGGCTCAGACGACCGACGCGCAGGTCAACAAGGTGACGCCCCAACTGTTTGCCCAGTGGCCAACGCCCGAGGCCATGGCGGGGGCGAGCGTGGCCGATGTGGCCGATACCATTAAGTCACTCGGCTTTTATAAGAGTAAGGCCAAGCATGCCGTGGAGGCCGCGCGGATGATTGTTGCCGACTACGGCGGCGAGGTGCCGGCCGACATGAAGGAGCTCGTCAAGCTGCCGGGCGTGGGGCGCAAGACAGCGAACATCGTGCTCAACGTAGGGTACGGCATCGTGGAAGGCATCGCGGTGGATACGCACGTCAACCGCATCGCGCACCGCCTGATGCTGAGTCCCAAGACGCACGCCAAAGAGCCGCTCAAGACCGAGCAAGATCTGCTCAAGATCTTGCCGCACGAGTATTGGGAGTCGGTCAATCACCAGTGGATCACCTTTGGCCGCGAGATTTGCGATGCCCGTAAGCCCAAGTGCGACGAGTGCCCGCTGGCAGACCTTTGCCCCAGCGTGCGTGTGACGGGATAGGGCCCGGCACGTTTTGCCGGCGCTCGAAGACGGCGACCAATGTTGCGCAACACATTTGGGCTGCGAAGGCTCAATATGATGGCGGCAGATACCGTTTGTTGTGAGGGGATGCCCGAATATGTTTTGCACCAAGTGTGGCTCCGAGATGCCCGACGGAACCGATTTTTGCACGAACTGCGGGGCACGCATGGGCGCCGCTTCTCCGGCTGCCGCGCCTGCTGAGCCCGCACCGATGCCGGTGGCAGGGATGCCTTCCGTGCAGAAGAAGTCGTATAAGCGCGCGGTGATTGTCGGCATGTGCGTGGTGGGCGTGCTCGTTGCCGGCGGTGCCGCTCTGGCGCTGACCGGCGTGCTGGGTCCGCTTGGGCAGGGCAATTCATCGCAGATCACGGTGCTCGGGTCCGACGAGGGTTCGGCCGAGCTTAAGGACCAGGGAAGCGCCAAGGAGAAGCCTGCCGAAGAGCAAGAGGAGCCGGAAGAGCCCGGACAGACGGGCAGCAGCGTAAAGGTCGACCTCAACGACCAGGCAACTTATGCCGCGGCGAACCTGTTCCTGTCGAACTTTACGGAGGAGCACTTCGATCGGGACTGGTATCAGGCGGGCGGCTTCGATTCGACTGACGGACTTTCTGATGACGAGAAATACAAGCTGGTCAAGTTTATCTGGTGCCATTTTATTGACAACGCGCCGTATCGAATCGAGAAAGGCGACTATGACAACGGTCACTATCAGCGCATGGCGACCGATGTGATCAATAGGGAACTCAATCGCCTGACGGGTCTGACGCTCTCGGATGCTGACATGACCTTTGATAAAGGGTCGGGTGGGCAGATGCTTGCCGATTCGGCCGAAGCGCATGACGGGTACTTGTATCTGAAGCAGGAATACGGCCAGGGAAATTACAACCCATCGTGTGCCATCGTTACGGGCGCGACTGACCTTGGCGACAACATCTACGAGCTCACCTATGAGGTCTACAGTGCTGGCGGCATGTTACTTCCTTCCGACATCCCCGAGAGCACCTACGGCCTGCCAAAGGACCAGTTCATCGCCGCAATTCAAGCGGATGCATCCATGGGCCGTACCGAGACTTGCACGGTCCGCGTCGCGCAGGGTGACGGCGCTCCGATCTTCACACTGCTTAAAATGGGCGTCTACGACTAGACTCGGCGTATAGCTCACTCTGATAGCGCCAGACGGCTTGCCCGTCTGGCGTTTTTTGCGGGGCTGTGCATGCGCTTGAGCAGGAGTATATGTCGCCGCCTGCCGCCCCATGCAAAAATGTGTTGCTAATTTAGAAGCTTATTCAAGCGCGCCGAAGTCGCGGCGTGCTGGCGTAGCATGAGCAAAAAATCAAGCAATGGAGGGTAACGTGGCAATATCGAAGACGCGAGAGCTCGAAGATTATTTTGAACGCATCGTGCGCACGCGCGAAGGCGACCTGCCTGGTCGTCGCAAAGGCGACGAATACTTGTCTCAAACCCATGCGCTCTACCATGGCGACCCTGCGCCCTGGGCTCTGACGCCAAAGATATTCGACAAGGATATGACGGCGCTTCTTAAGGAGGCCGCCGAGCGCATGTACGGCATTATGGACAAGGTGACGCGGGCGTTTTGTTCCGATGCCTCCGTGCGTGCGTGGTTTCGCATGGATCCGGCTTTTGCTGACCTGTGCGCTATGGATGCCGGCTATGATTGCCAAATTCCCCTTGCGCGTGTTGATATCTTTCTTGACGAAGATGCCGGTTCGTATACGTTTTGTGAGCTCAATACCGACGGCAGTGCCGGAATGGTAGTGACCGATGCGGTCTGTCAGGCAGTGCGAATGACGCCTTCCTTTGAGGAGTTTGCATCCGACCACCCCGGCTTTCGGCAGTACGATTTGTGCGGTAGCTGGATAGACGCATTGTTTGAGACCTATGCAGAGTGGAAGCTGGCCCATCCTCGCCGCACCGAGGATAGTGCACGATCGGACGACGGGGCCCGCGTTGACGAGGGGCTCTATGCACTGCAATCAAAGATATATCCCGCTTCGGTGGCAATCGTCGACTATTCGGAAAGCATCGACTTGGAAGATGCGGCTCATTTTGTCGACCTTATGAGGCGACGGGGTGTGGTGGCGCGCTTTGCGGATGTGCGCGACCTGCGGATTGGCGAAGACGAGAGCGGTGCTAGGCGGCTGTGCGATGCCGCCGGTCCTATTGATTGCGTCTGGCGGCGCGCGGTGACCGGCGAACTGTGGGATAAGCCGTGCGACGGACGCTCGGCCTTAATCGAGGCTGCCCAAGAAGGGCTTGCATGCATCGTCGGTGGTTTTAGAACGTGGCCGTGTGCGACTAAGACCGTATTTGCGTTTTTGTGGTCTCGGGCCGGTCAGTCCTTGTTGAGCCCGGAGGAGCAATCGTTTGTACGGGAGCATGTGCCCTATACCGAGATTATGGACGAAAGCACCCAGTTGTCGAGATTTGCCGAAAAGGACCGATGGATCGTCAAGCCGTGCGGCGGCTACAATGCGGTTGGCGTTGTCGCTGGTTTGGATGCCACGGAACAGGAATGGTCCCAGGTGCTTGCTCGTGCTGCGGCCGCTGGGGCGATTGTGCAGGAGTATGCTCAGCAGTATCAGACTCCCTGCTTGCGCGGAACGCTTGTCGATGGGCCGCATCGAGGAGAGGCACCCAAAGGACTTGTGGATGATCTCGGTTTTGCGCCCGCTTCTAATATGGAAGGCCTGTACCTGTATCGCGGCCGTTTTGCGGGCGTGTACACACGCGTCGGCTTTGCCAACACCATAGGAGAGTGGACGAGCCGTTTGAACGTTGCGAGCTTTTTTGAGGAATAGCCGTTTCTTGGGGCACCTTCCGTGGTTGCGGCGTTCGAAGTGACGGGGAGATTTTGGCGAAGCCGATGAGCCCGGTTCTATCTGGCGTTTTTGTTGCGGGGCTGGGCGTACGCCTGAGCTGGAGTCCTCTTCATGCGCTACCATGACAGACAACGAATTTGACGAACGACCCGCTGAGCTTGCCTCGGCGGGCTTTTGGCGTTGCAATGCCGGAGGAACAGCATGCTCATTCACCGTATAGCCGCGCAGCTCTACACTGCCGAGGCACTGCAGACCGTCGAGGCCGGGCTCGATGCTGGCGGGGACGTGACGCTGGCCGTGTCTCAGTCGGGCCGAACGCTTATGGCCGCCGCCCAGTTTGCGCGTCGTCCGCGCCCCACGGTCTACATCGTGAGTGGCGAGGACGCGGCCGATCGCGCCGCACGCAGTCTGGCCGCCTATGTGGGCCTGGCGCACGTGTGCCGCTTTCCCGAGCGCAAGGACTACCCTTGGCGCGAGCAGGCGCCCGACGACGCCGTGGTAGCCCAGCGCTGCGAGGCGCTCGGGCGCATCGTGCGCGGGGACAACTGCATCATGGTCGCCTCGGCCCGCGCGCTGCTGCGCTGCGTGCCGCCGGTCGAGAGCCGCTACTGGGAGTCCACTACTTTTGCGGTGGGCGAGGAGATTCCCTTTGACGAGGTGCCGCAGCGTCTGGTGGGCATGGGCTACACCAATGCCAGCGCCGCCGACGCGCCCGGCCTGTTCCGTGTGCACGGCGACACTGTCGAGGTGTTTCCCGCGCAGGAAAAGGCGCCCGTGCGCATTGAGTTCTTTGGCGACGAGATCGACCGCATCCGCCGCATGGTGAGTTCGACGGGCCAGACCATCGGCAACGAGGACAGCATCGAGATCTTCCCCTGTCGTGAGCTCGCACTCACCGACGACGCCGTCCACAACATGCATGTGGCGCTCTATCGCGCCAGCCAGGATGACAGCAAGCTGGCGGCGCTGCTCGAGATGGTGGATGCGCGCATCGTCACGCCCGAGCTCGATCGCTTTTTGCCGGTGATGTACGGCCAGACCGTGAGCCCGCTGTCGCACGTGAGCGGCAAGGCGCTCGTGGTACTGTCCGAGCCGCGCTCGCTGTTCGACGATTGCCTGCGCGCCTACGAGGATATCGAGGCACGTGCCGGCGAGGCGGGGGTCGACCGTCTGGACGGCCTGTACGTGCGTGCCCAGCAACTCGACTTTGGTTCCCAGCAACGCCTGAACTATGTGAGCCTCATCCGTGCCGGCGGTGCGGTGACGGCCGAGCTCAAGATTGAGCAGCCTGCCATCGCAGGCTCGGACAACCGTTTTATGACGCGCATCCAGGAGGTCGTGGGCAAGCGCTATGCCTGCGTGTTTGCCATCCCCGACCGCGGTGCGCGCGAGTCGATGGAGCTCACCTTTGGCGACGAGGGCATTACCTTTGAGGAATCGCTGACCGCGGCGCCCGAAAACGCCGGCGCTATCGGCGACCGCGTGCGTGTGGCAGCGGCGGATTCCGCTGACCGTGCCGCACGCCAGGAGGCCCATGCCTCGATTCGCGAGCGTCGCGCCGACGCGCTCAACGCCCGCTCGCTCGAGGCGGGTGCCGCCCAGGCTGCCGCCGGTGCCGCCGTGCCCACCATCTCGCGCGGGCGCGTGACCTTTGTCGATGCTGCCTTGCCGCAGGGCGTGGTGGTGCCCGATGCCAACCTGGCCGTGTTCTCAATCGCCGACCTCAACGCCCGCATGGACGCCAATCGCGCGCGCAGCCGCCGCAAGGTGGACATTACGCAGATCACGTTCCCGTTTAAGCCGGGCGACTACGTGGTGCACGCCACCCACGGTATCGCGCTCTTTAGTGAGGTCGCGCGCCAGGAAGTGGGCGGCAAGGAGCGCGACTACTTTTTGCTGGAATATGCCGACGGCGACAAGCTCTACGTGCCGCTGGAGCAGGTTGACCGCATTACGCGCTACGTTGGTCCCGACGGCGATAAACCGCGCTTGACCAGGCTCAACACCGCCGACTGGACGCGGGCCACCAACAAGGCGCGCAAGAATGCCAAAAAGCTGGCGTTTGACCTGGTCGACCTGTATACGCGCCGCTCGTCGATTACCGGTATCGCCTGTCCGCCCGATACGCCCGAGCAGATCGAGATGGAGGAGAGTTTCCCCTACGACGAGACGCGTGACCAGCTGGAGGCTATCGCCGACATCAAGGCCGACATGGAGGCGCCCAAGCCCATGGACCGCCTGCTGTGCGGCGACGTGGGTTTCGGCAAGACCGAGGTCGCCCTGCGCGCGGCCTTTAAGTGCGTGGACTCCGGCCGCCAGGTCATGGTGCTCTGCCCCACGACCATTCTGGCCCAACAGCACTACGAGACATTTTTTGAGCGCTTTGCCCCGTTTGGTCTGGAGGTTGAGGTGCTCAGCCGCTTCCGCACCCCGGCGCAGCAAAAGCGCGCGCTTAAGGCGTTTGCCGAGGGCACGATTGATGTGCTCATCGGCACGCACCGCCTGCTTTCGGCCGATGTGAACCCCAAGAACCTGGGCCTGGTGATCATTGACGAAGAGCAGCGCTTTGGTGTGCAGCACAAGGAGCAGCTCAAGAACCTACGCGAGCAAATCGACGTGCTCACGCTCTCGGCCACGCCGATTCCGCGAACCATGCAGATGGCCACGAGCGGCGTGCGCGACATGAGCCTGATCACCACGCCGCCGACCGGGCGTCGTCCCGTGATCGTGCACGTGGGGGAGTACGACCCCGACGTGGTGAGCGCGGCGATTCGCCTGGAGGTGGGCCGCGGCGGTCAGGTGTATTACGTGTCCAACCGTGTCAAGACCATCGACGATGCCGTGGCGCGCGTGCACGAGGCCGCGCCCGAGGCGCGCGTGGGTGTGGCACACGGCAAGATGAGCCCGCGCGAGGTCGAGGACGTGATGATCGAGTTCGCGACCAAAAAGATTGACGTGCTTATCGCTACGACCATCGTGGAGAGCGGTATCGACAACGCAACGGCCAACACGCTCATCATCGAGGACTCGCAGCGTTTGGGCCTGGCGCAGCTCTACCAGCTCAAGGGCCGTGTGGGCCGCTCTGCCACGCAGGCCTACGCGTACTTTATGTTCCCCGGCGAGCTGCCGCTCACCGAGGAGGCAACGGCGCGCCTGACCGCGCTTTCCGAGTTCCAGGACCTGGGCAGCGGCATGCGCATCGCCATGCGCGACCTGGAGATTCGCGGCGCCGGCTCGCTTATGGGCGCCGAGCAGCACGGCAACCTGTCGAGCGTGGGCTTTGATCTGTTTACGCAGATGCTGGGTCAGGCCGTGGCCGAGGCGCGCGGCGACGACGATGCCGGCGTGGAGGCGGCGAGCGTGGGCATCAACCTGCCGGCCGACTACTTCTTGTCCGAGGAGTACATGCCAGCGGTGGACCAGCGCGTGCTCGTGTACCGCAAGCTCGCGGCGGCCGAGGACCTGGAGAGCATCGACGAGGTGCAGGAGGAGACCGAGGCGGCGCACGGTGAGCTGCCGTTGGCGGGGCTCAACTTGTTCAACCGCGCGCGCATCCGTATCCGCGGCGAGCGCCTGGGGCTCGAGAGCGTCACGCTCAGCGGCGGGCGTATCACGTTTTTGGGGGTCGACGTGCCCAAGAAGGTGGCCTTTGAACTTAAGACCCGCTACGGTGCGGTGAACTTCCCCAAGAGCCGCAAGCTCTCGGTGCCCTACAAGGCGGGCGCCGGCGCGGGCAGCGGCCTGGGTCGCGGCCTCGACGCCAACGACGGCACTGGCCCGGTGGCCGCGGCACTCATGCTGCTGCAGCAGCTGGGTGCCAGCGACGACGACTAACAAGTAGGGGCGTGGCGGGACGGAGCTATCAGCTGCTCTTTGCCCCGCCGCCTCGCAGGTTGATTCTGACCCCATCGAAAGGAAAGCATGTTCGGATACATCTATAAGAAAGATGTCGCCATTATCGCGGTTGTCCTGTGTCTTTGTCTGGGCGTGGGCAGTTTCTTCGATTATCAGATCTCGAGCGCGCTGTTCAACGTCGGCAGCATGTACGGCCGCTTTATCGAGGCCGCCGGCGAGCTGCCGTTTGAGCTGACGGCGAGCGTCGCGGGCGTTATGCTCGTGCGCTCGGCGCGCCCCGATTCCACGACGAGCAAGTGGCTCGCCGTGCTGGGCGTTCTGATCAACGTGGGCCTGGTCGGCTACGAGATTATCGGATCGCTGCGCGTCGGCGGCAAGCTTATTGCGTTTCAGCTGGTTCTGACGTTTGTGCTGGTCATCGTCGCCAACCTTATCGTCTATCGCCTTACTCGCACGACCGAGCCCGACGAGCTCACACGCTGGGCGTTGATGGTGCTGGCCGTGTGGGTCGCTCAGGCCATCATCCTCAACGTCATTGTTAAGCCGTTGTGGTCGCGCCCGCGCATGCGCGTGATCGAGGTCACGCCGGGGCTCAATTTTCAGCCGTGGTGGGTGATCGGCAATCCCGACAAGTGGACCTATATCGCCGCCGGCGTGATCAAGGACGGGTTCAAGTCGTTCGCGAGTGGACACACCGCGCATGCGGCGATCGGCCTTATGCTCGCCGGGCTTCCTGCAGCCGCCTTTAAGGAAAAGCCGTCGCGCCGCCGCGTGGTCTTTTGGACGGCGGCTGTGGTCGCGGCGCTCGTCGCGTTTGGCCGCATCGTGATCGGTGCGCACTTTTTGAGCGACGTGAGCTGCGGTTTTGCCCTGGTACTGGCACTTGAGTGCCTTGCCGCGCGCATTGCCTATCCCAACGGCGTACAATAGCTCCGTTTGAATCATCTGGCCGATACCCGGTAAGAGAGGATTGCCATGCTCGCGTTTAACAACGACTATTCCCACGGCGCACATCCGGCAGTGCTGCAGGCGCTCGTCGATACCAACATGGAGCCGCAGCCTGGCTACGGTACCGATGCACATACCGAGCGTGCCAAGCAACTTGTCCGCGAGGCCTGCCAGGCCCCCGATGCCGACGTGTTTTTTCTGGTGGGCGGCACGCAGGCCAACGCGACGGTGATCGACATGCTGCTTGCGCCGTACGAGGGCGTCGTTGCTGCTGAGACTGGCCACGTCGCCTGCCACGAGGCGGGCGCCATCGAGTTTGGCGGCCACAAGGTGCTCACCATCCCCGGCTACGAGGGCAAGATGCATGCCGAGGATCTCGAGAACTATATCCAGGTGTTCTACGAAAACGAGAGCTACGAGCACACGGTGTTTCCGGGTGCCGTGTACGTGAGTCTATCGACCGAGTACGGCACGCTGTACTCCAAGGCCGAGCTCGCGGCAATTCACGCAGTGTGCCAGAAGCGCGAGATTCCGCTGTTTGTGGACGGTGCTCGCCTGGCCTATGCGCTGGCGGCCGATGAGTGCGACATTACCCTGCCTGAGCTGGCGCAGCTGTGCGACGTGTTCTACATCGGCGGCACCAAGTGCGGCGCTCTGTGCGGCGAGGCCGTGGTGTTTTGCGGCATGCACGCCCCGGCGCATCCCATTCCGCGTATTAAGCAGCATGGCGCACTGCTTGCCAAGGGCCGCCTGACGGGCGTGCAGTTTGAGGCTCTTTTTACCGATGGCCTGTATTTTGAGATTGGTCGCCAGGCGATTGAGACCGCTCAGGCGCTGCGTCGCGTGCTGCACGAGCACGGCTACCAGTTCTTCTTGGAGACGCCGACCAACCAGCAGTTCGTGATTCTGCCCAACGAGGACATGGCCCGCATTCGCGAGCATGCGGCGATCGAGTACTGGGAAAAGTACGACGATACCCACACGGTGGTGCGTTTTTGCACCAGCTGGGCCACGACGCAGGAGGATATCGACGCGTTGGCGGCTGTCCTGTAGCCTGATGTAATGACAAGGGGCCGCCCTGTGCCTGGGCTTGGCGCAGGGCGGCCTTTGCTTTTGAGGGAGAAGGGTTGTATGACCGAGATGTCCGAGCCGACAATTCGCCTGGGGACGCCCGATGATGCGCCGGCGTTGCTTGCCATCTATGAGCCGTATGTGCGCCAGACGGCGATTACCTGCGAATACGAGGTGCCGAGCGTTGAGGAGTTCGCCGGGCGCATCGAGCGTACGCTCAAGCGCTACCCGTATTTGGTGATGGAGCTGGACGGGCGTCCGGTGGGTTATGCCTATGCGAGCCCGCTCAACAGCCGCGAGGCATACGACTGGTCGGTCGAGACATCGATCTACCTGGCGCGCGATGTACGCCACGGCGGGCTGGGCCGCAAGCTGCACGATGCGCTCAAGCAATGCCTGATCGCGATGGGCATCACCAACATGTGCGCCCTCATCGCCGTGCCGCACGACAGGGACGACGAGTATCTGACGCACAACAGCCAGGATTTCCATGCCCATATGGGATATCGCCTGGTGGGCGCCTTCGACCGATGCGCCCAAAAGTTCGGCCGCTGGTACGACATGTGCTGGATGGAGCTGGTCCTGGCCGAGCGCACACCCAACCAACCCAAACCAACCTGGTTCCCCGCCCTCCTCGCCTAAAACCACCACAAAGGTGCCTGTCCCCATTGTGGTGGTTTTGGTGTTGGTTAGCCGATGGGCTCGGTGTATTTGGCGCGGTCGGTGCGTTGGATGCGCTTGGAGACGTGGAGCGGGCGACCGTCGGTGTCGTAGACGTAGTCGGTGATTAGGATCAACGCCTGCCCGCGCTCAACGTTGAGCAAAAACGCCTCGTTTTGCGAGGCATAGCACACCTCAAAGGTCTTGTGCCCCTGTGCCGGCGCGCGATGGAACTCCTGTCGCAGCGTGGCGTAGAGCGAACCGTTGATATCGCGATCGATGAGCGTCTCGAAGCTTGGCGGCAGGTAGGTGGTCTCCAAGCACAGCGGCGCGTCGTCCAGGTAGCGCAGGCGGACAAGTTTGACGAGCTTGCTGCCCACGGCGGCGTCAAAGAACTTAGCTATGCTGCCGGCCGCCTTGGCAAAGCCCGAGTCCACGGTGCGCGTAGTGGGCTTCATGCCCTGGCCTTCGACCTGTGCCGTATAGCTCGAAAACACCAGGTTGTTCTCGTGGAGTGCCGGCGTGTCGGCCACAAAGGCACCACGTCCGCGCTCGGTGCGAACCAGGCCCTCGTCAACGAGCACCTTAAGGGCATGGCGCACGGTGCTGCGCGACAGCCCCGATTCGTCCATGAGCTCCATCTCGGACGGCAGCTTGTCTCCGCGTGCGTAGACGCCGGCGGCGATGCGGTCACGCAGCATGCCCGCCAAGCGCTCGTATTGGCTCAGTTTCTTTTTAGATGAGACGCTCATATTGCCAACCTATATCTAACTTGTATGCTTAACTAAGCAAGCATGTATTCAACACAACAATAAAACCGCTGGTAACGAGTAATCGAAAACCACAGCGGCAAAATATCTAAGTCAAATATAGCATACAACTAGTCGACATAACCAAAACATGTATGTAACTTGTATGCCATCAAGAGCATCAAACGAGAAGAAAGGCTGATGCGCGATGACTACTCAGGAACAGGTTAAGGATGTCGTCTCCCAGGTTTTGGCTGACAAGGCAGACAAGGGCGGCATCAAGCGCGTCGTGTGGATCGGCGCCGGCGGATCCAACGGCGGCAACTATCCTGCCCAGTATTTTATGGAGCACGAGGCCACGCAGGTCGTGAGCTCCAGCTACACCAGCAACGAGTTCGTGCACGCCACGCCTGCCTATGTCAACGAGAACACCCTGGCCGTCGTCGTGTCCATGCGCGGCACCAAGGAGACCATCGTCGCCGCCCAGGTCGCCAAGGACCACGGCGCCAGCACCATCGCCATCTATGTTGACGAGTCCGGTCTCACCGAGGTTTGCGACTACAAGATCCAGTACGACAGCCTGGCCGTCGACGAGTCCTGCATGGGCCGCACCAACTCCGCCGTCGTGACCATGATCGCAATGGAGCTCACGCAGCAGACCGAGGGCTATGCCGAGTACGAGACCGCTATGGCCGCGTTCGACTTGGTCGACCCCATCTATCGCAAGGCCGTCGAGTACGCCCGTCCGCTCGCTGCCAAGTGGGCCGAGCAGAACGCCGACAAGCCCTGCATCAACGTGATGGCTCAGGGCCCGCTCTTTGGTGCCGCCTACGTCTTTAGCATCTGCAACGTGCAGGAGATGCTGCAGATCGACTCTTGCACCATCAACACCTGCGACTTCTTCCACGGCCCCTTCGAGATCCTGGACAAGCGCACCTCGCTGTTCCAGCTCATCAGCGTCGGCCGCAGCCGCTGCAACGACGAGCGCGGCATCCGCTTTGTCAACCAGTACGGTGGCGAGCGCGTCTATCAGCTCGACGCCAAGGAACTCGGCCTCAACGACATCAAGGACAGCGTGAGCGAGTACTTCAACCACCTGATCTTTGCCCCGATCCTCAACAACGTGTATATGCGTGCGCTCTCTGCCGTCACCCACAAGGACTACATGACGCGCCGCTACATGTGGAAGCTGGACTACTAGGGGATAGAGCGGCCTAACAGCTCGATGTCCTCATAAGTTGCGGTGGAATAGTTCCTGTTTGGGGGTCTGAAGCCTCTATTCAGGAACTATTTCACCGCAACTGAATTCATGGCAGCGCTTGGGGACGTTCCTTTTCTGCCGGCAGTTGGGTAGTCGTTGGTGACGTTCTTAAATGACTAGTCATTCAGGAACGTCCCCAACGACTAGTCATTTAAGTACGTCCCCAATGACTACCCAATGAGTATGTGGGGAAGCGGATTTTTCCGTTTGGCGATTTGTGTCTTGAAAAATGTATATAACGACTATAACGTAGTGTGAAACATATTGGAAACAATACCGAGGAGGCTGCGTTGAAGAAAAGCAATCTGGGCTATGTGCTGGTGCTGGTCGCCGCGCTTATGTGGGGCAGCATCGGAATCTTTGTAAACGGCATCTCGGCCATGGGCGTTTCGTCCCAGAGCATGGCGGCCTTTCGCCTGTTGTCGGGTGCCGTCTTAATGGCTCCGGTCTTGGCGTTCATGGGTTGCCAGCGAGGTGCTCGTGAGGGAAAAGCATCGGGTCCCCTGGCACTGTTCAAGGCAAGTCCTAAAGAGCTTGTTCCCTGCGCGCTTCTTGGCATTATCGGCCTCGCCACCGCTAACACGCTTTATTACGAGTGCATGGGCGAGGTGGGCATGTCCACGGCCTCGGTACTGCTCTACACCTCGCCGGTGTTTGGCGTCATGCTCGGCCGCGTGCTTTATCGCGAGGATGTGACTCCCAACAAGCTCGTTGCCATCGTTTTTAATATCGGTGGCTGTGTACTTGCAGTGACCAATGGCGACCTTTCCGGTTTTCATTTTTCGGTTTGGGGCGTCACGTCGGGCGTGATTGCGGGCTTTTGCGGCGCGTCGCTCGCGGTGTTTAGCCGGATAGCAACCAAGACGGTCCACCCGCTGGCTGTCACGTTTTGGGGCCTTGTTTTTGGCGGTGCGGTTATGGCGGCTATCGCGGCTCCGTGGCCAGATGTTGCCGCGGCAATGTCGCCACAGCTGCTGCTGCTGTTCTTTGGTTTTGGACTCATCCCCACAGCCGTGGCCTATGTCTTATATATGCAGGGTCTGTCCATGGGGCTCGAGACGTCGAAAGTTCCCGTCGTAATGTCATTCGAGACGGTCGTCACCGTACTGGTGGGCATTGGTGTCTATGCCGAGTCCGCCGGCGCGATCAAGGTTCTGGGCATTGTGCTTGTGCTCGCGTCCATCCTGATCATGAACACCGACTTCTCCAAGCTGCGCAACAGTGTGTTTGTCGGTCATGTCATTGAGAGCATGACCTTTAAGCCCAACGCGTGGTGGACCGAAAAATCTCAGGACATGGATCTGTTTAAGGAACGCACCGGCATCGCGCTGGAACCCACCGTGCAGGAAAGCCCCTGGTACTTCGTGCGATAGAGGATTGTGTGCGGCGTCTGACCTGGGGTTATCCAGCCAGCGCCGGCCTATCCAGCCCCAACGTTTCAAGTACGTTAAACCCGTCAACGGTCGATTTTCACCCGCGAACGGTCTTTATACTAATTAGCAATATAGGCAACGTATAAGACGTTATAATGACCATAACGAAAAGGAGGAGGCAAGATGAATCAGATCATTCTCGCATCTCATGGCGGCCTGGCCGCAGGCGCCAAAGACACGCTCGAGATGGTTCTCGGCGACGTGTCGAACGTCCACGTCGTGTCGCTTGCTCGTGACGACAAGGAGCCCATCACCAATAAGGTTGAGGCTATGATCGCCACGTTCAACGCGGACGACACCGTCTATGTGCTGACCGATATGCTCGGCAGCTCGGTCAACAACAACATGGTCGAGCTTTCCAAGAACGGCACGAAGTTCACGGTTGTCAGCGGTTTCAACATCCCGCTGGCGCTCACGCTCGCTATGAGCCCCGTCCCCGTCAAGGGCGCCGAGCTCGCAGCCCTCATCAACGAGGCCCGCACCGGTCTGACCAACCCCAACGCACCGGTCGAGGCCGCCGCGGCTCCCGCCAAGAAGGCTAAGGCGCCCCGTCACAGCTCCGGTCCCGCCAAGATCGTCCTCGCACGTCTTGACTACCGTCTGCTGCACGGCCAGGTCGTCTTTACCTGGACCACCAAGGTTCAGGCCGAGCGCATCATCGTCGTCGACAACGCTGCCGCCAACGATGACATCAAGAAGGGCGCTCTTAAGCTGGCCAAGCCCCAGGGCGTTCGCCTGAACGTCTTCACCGTCGAGCGTGCCCTCGCCAAGATGGACAAGCTCAACACCCTCGGTGAGCGCGTCATGTTCGTCTTTGGCAACACGGCCGAGATGCTGCAGTTCTGCCAGGGCTACAAGCTCGACGCCATCAACCTGGGCGCCACCGCCAACCACGACGGTGCCGATCAGGTCGGAGGCAAGGACAGCTCCGTCTTCCTCGACGCCACCCAGAAGGCCGACGTCAACCAGCTGCTCGACATGGGCATCAAGCTCTATGTCCAGCAGACCCCTACGTATCAGAGCGTCGACATCGACGCCAAGCTGTAATCAACCAGGCTTTTGCCTGACTGAAAGGAGAAGGGTATGAATACGTTCATCAGTGCGGTGCTCGTCGGCCTCGTCGGCGTGTTCTGCATGTGGGACTCCCGCCTGCTCGGTCGTCTTAACTTCGAGCAGCCCCTCGTTGGCGCCACGCTCGTCGGTCTGCTGCTGGGCGATGTGCCCACCGGCCTTGCCGTCGGTGCCGCCGTCGAGCTCGTGTCCATGGGCCTGGTGCAGGTCGGCGCCGCCGTTCCGCCCGATATGGTCCTGGGCGGCATCGTGGCCGCTGCCTTTGCGTGCCTGACCGATGCTTCCGCCGAGACCGCCATGACGATCGCCATCCCGGTCGCCGTCCTGGGTCAGCTCCTCGGCATCGTGTTCCGTTCCATCATCGCCGCCCTCACCCATGTGGCAGATAGCGCGATCGATAACGGAAAGTTCAAGACCGCCTACCGTATGCACATCTGCGCCGGCTCCGGTCTGTACGCCGTCATGTACTTCCTGCCGATCTTCCTCGCCGTCTTTGTTGGCACCGACCTGGTTCAGGCCATCGTCAACATGGTTCCCGAGTGGCTGTCCACTGGTCTGAACGTTTCGACCAAGATCATGACCGCCTACGGCTTGGCCCTGCTGCTCACCATGATGATCAAGAAGGGTATGACTCCGTTCCTGTTCATCGGTTTCCTGCTCGCCGCTTACCTCAACCTGTCCGTCATCGCGGTCGCTCTGATCGGTGTGTGCCTGGCTGTCGTCTTCATGGGCTTCAAGTTCAACGGTTCCCATGCAGCCGCCGGTGTCGATTCCGACTACGATCCGCTCGAAGACGACGAAGACTAAGGAGGAACACACTATGGCAACCGCAACCAAGGACGTGTCCCTGAACAAGAAGGTCAGCCAGTTCTTCTGGCGCTCCTGGGCCATCCAGGCCTCTTGGAACTACGAGCGTCAGATGAACATGGGCTTCCTCTACGGCATGGTTCCCACGCTCGATCGCCTCTATCCGGATGAGTCCGACCCCAAGCAGCTCGCTGCTAAGAAAGAGGCTTACCACCGTCACATGGCGTTCTACAACTGCACCCCGCAGACGAGCGCTTTCATCCTAGGCCTCACCGCCTCCATGGAGGAGGAGTACGCCAAGGATCCCGAGAACTTCGATCCCGATTCGATCAACGCGGTCAAGACCTCCCTCATGGGTCCGCTTTCCGGCATCGGTGACTCCTTCTTCCAGGGCACCATCCGCGTTATCGCCTTTGGCCTGGGCGTTCAGCTGGCTCAGCAGGGCTCCATCATGGGCCCGATCCTGGCCATGCTCATCTCCATCGTCCCCTCTGTGCTGATCACCTGGTTCGCAGCCAAGATGGGCTATCAGGGCGGCCACGAGTACCTGAGCAAGCTTCAGGGCGGCGACCTCATGGAGAAGCTCATGTATGTCTGCGGCATCGTGGGCCTTATGTCCGTGGGCGGCATGATCGCTACGCTGATTGGCGCCACTACCCCGCTGCAGTTCGCTGAGGGCACCGTCGTTATCCAGGACATCCTGGACGGCATGATGCCCCAGATGATCTCCCTTGGCCTCACCGGCCTTATGTACTGGCTCATCAAGAAGAACGTCAACACCGGTTGGCTTCTCGTGATCGCCATCGTGGGCGGCATCGCCCTCTCCGCGGCCGGCATCCTGGCCTAGTCGCGACCAAGCGCTTAACCGCTTTCCCCCGGGGGCCTGCCTGGCATCCCATACCCCAGGCAGGCTTCCATCCCTAAAATGCGACAATGAGACAGTCCCTTTGTCGCATCCTTAACGGGCCGGCGACTCGGTCCAAACCACGGTAACCCTGCGAGCGCCCGGCAATGTGGCGCCGCAAAAATCGAAAGGAATGTGTCAGATGTACGAGATCGACCTTAACCTCCCCAAGCAGATCGTCGCTGACGTCCTGTCCAACCACGAGATCCACAGCGTCGCTTTCGTCGGCTGCGGTGCCTCCATGTCCGACCTTTACCCCGCCAAGTACTTCCTGGCCAACAACACGGACAAGCTGAACGTTCAGATCTTCACCGCTAACGAGTTCAACTATGACACGCCCTCCTGGGTCAACGAGCACACCTTCGTGATCACCTGCTCCCTCGGTGGCTCCACGCCCGAGACCGTCGAGGCCAACAAGACCGCCAAGAAGCACAACTGCCCGGTCGTCTCCCTCACCAACAAGGCTGGCTCCGCTCTGACCGTCGACGCCGACCACGTTATCGTTCACGGCTTCCACGCCAACTACGCTGCCAAGTGCGAGAAGCCCGGCTATGCCATCGCTCTTGCTCTCGAGATCCTTCAGCAGACCGAGGGCTATGACCACTACGAGGACATGATCACCGGCCTCACCAACGTCTTCGAGCTCTGCGAGAACGCCGCTCAGCACTGCAAGAAGCTCGCCAAGAAGTTCGCCGAGGACTTCAAGGACGACAAGATGATCTACTTCATGGCTTCCGGTGCCTCCGAGAAGATGGCTTACTCTAACGCCGCCTTCCTGTTCACCGAGATGCAGTGGATCGACGCCGCTGCCTACAACACCGGCGAGTACTTCCATGGCCCGTTCGAGGTTTCCACCGAGGGTAAGCCCTACGTCTTCCTCATGTCCGATGGCGCTACCCGTCCGATGGACGCCCGCGCCCTCACCTTCCTTGAGCGCATGGGCGCCAAGGTCGCTCTGATCGACTCCAAGGACTACGGCCTGGCTGACGCTGTGCCCGCGAGCGTCGTCACCTACTTCAACCCGCTGCTGCACCTCGCCGTTATGCGCGAGTACGGCAACCAGATCGCCGAGGCCCGTCAGCACCCGCTGACCATGCGTCGCTACATGTGGAAGCTTTCCTACTAATCACAAGTAAGTAGACCTTACGGGTTGATTGAGAGGGGATGGGGTTTGCGCCCCGTCCCCTTTTTTGCTCTGGGGAGGGCGTATCCGTCGCGCCACAAAACCTCAGATAAAACCTACCAAAATAAACCTGTCCCTTTTTGGCAGGTGGGAGGAGATGTGTATGATCAAGGCAGTGCTGTTTGATATGGACGGCGTGCTGGTCGATACCGAGTGGTTCTACAACCGTCGTCGCGTGGCGTTTATGGAAGAGAAGGGGTTCCACTTTGACGAGATTCCCGATCTTTCGGGGTCTAACGAGCCCGCCATTTGGGAGGCGCTGGTGCCCGACGATGTTGAGCTGCGCGAGCGCCTGCGCGTGGAGTACAAGCAGGTCTACAGCCCGGATCACCCCGTTCCGTATGCCGAGCTGCTCAACGAGCAGACGGAGCCGGTGATGCGCGAGCTGCACGAGCGCGGCGTGAAGTGTGCCATCGCGAGCTCGTCCTATCGCGAGCTGATCGACGAGCTGGTGGAGATTGCCGGTATCGCCGACGTGCTGGACTACACCATCAGCGGTCACGAGTGCAGCGCGTTTAAGCCCGACCCCGAGATCTACCTGCGTGCCATGGAGGCGCTGGGGGTGGAGCCTGCCGAGTGCCTGGTTATCGAGGATTCGCCTTTGGGGATCGAGGCTGGCAAGCGCTCCGGCGCCCGCGTCCTGGCGCTGCGCCCGCACGAGGGCGTCAACCTCGATCAATCGCGAGCCGATGCCGTTATCGATTATTTGACCGACATTTTGGCCGCTTTGTAGTGTCAATCCGCCGCGAGAAGCACGGGTTCAAACGTTTTTTGCGGCGGATTGGCTCAATTTGGTTTCGATTTTGATCCGTATGGCTTCGATTCGGACTAAGTGAGTAGACTTTTTGGCGCAGGCCGAGCACAATGCATATCTTCCTTTGTAAAACCGACGCTCCTATAAGTTGTCAAGAGGCAGTTTGCGGGAGCGTTCTCTCCAATTCGCACAGGAGCTCGTAATACCTCCTCTCCAGTTTCGTCGACCGCCGTTTCCCCCGTTCCAAGTGCCCGAGTGTGGCTGCGGA
>DBFDVR010000022.1:0-6511 GCA_048321375.1 Collinsella sp. | reverse complement strand
GCCGTGGGTGATGATGATCTCGTTGCCCTGCTCGATGAGGCCGAGGAGGGCGTGGGCGGTGTTGCTCACGGCCTCGATCTGCTCGACGGGGTTGTTGCCGAGGGCGTTGCCGCCAAGGGCGACGACAATACGATCGGGCTTACCGTAGGGTTTGGACATGCGTGCCTCCTTATCGAAGAGTAGCGTACATCACGGCTTTAATGGTATGCATACGGTTCTCTGCCTCTTGGAAGACGCGAGACTTATCGGACTCGAAGACCTCGTCGGTGACCTCCATCTCGGTTACGCCGAACTTCTCCGCGATTTCCGCTCCGATGGTGGTCTTGGTATCGTGGAAGCTCGGGAGACAATGCATGAAGATAGCGTTGGGGTTTGCCTTCGCCATGACCTCCGAGGTTACGCGGTACGGGGAGAGCAGCTTGATACGGCTCTTCCAGAGCTCCTCAGCCTGGCCCATGCCAACCCAGACATCGGTGTAAATAACATCGGCATCCTTTACGCCTTCATCGATGTTGTCAGTAAGCTGAATGGTGCAGCCATTTTCCTCGGCGATCTTCTGGCAAGTCTCAAGCAGCTCGGGATCAAAGTGGGTAGCGCCCTCAACATCGCCCTTCGGCCCACAAGAGCAGAAGTTGATGCCGAGCTTAGCGCAGATAACCATGAGGGAATCGCTTACATTGCCCTGCTCCTTGCCGAGATAGGTCAGCTTGAGGCCACGCGTGTCACCGAATTCCTCGCGCATCGTAAGGATATCCGCCAAAGCCTGGGTCGGGTGATACTCATTAGTGAGACCATTCCACACGGGAACGCCGGCTTTATCGGCAAGTTCCTCAACAATGGACTGGTCAGAGCCACGATACTCGATACCGTCGTACATGCGACCAAGCACGCGGGCGGTATCCTCAATGGACTCCTTTTTGCCCATCTGCGACGAACCGGGGTCAAGGTAGGTTACACCTAAGCCGAGATCCATGCCGCCCACCTCGAAAGCACAGCGCGTACGCGTCGAAGTCTTTTCAAACAGCAGAACGATGTTCTTGCCATCAAGATAACGATGGGGAGCACCCATGCGCTTGAGATTCTTAAAGTCCCTCGAAAGCTCGAGCATATACTCGATCTCCTCGGTAGTGAAATCAAGCAGGGTCAGAAAACTACGACCAGAAAGATTCAGTGCCATGATAGGTTCCTTTCATTATTAACCTAATTGATGAGTGCACGGCGCGCGAAGAACGCGCATCCGCGCATCTCGAACCAGAACGGAATTAAATCTCTTCGCGCCAGAACGGCATGGTCATGCAGCGCGGGCCACCACGACCACGAGACAGCTCTTCGGAAGGAGCAACCAACAGCTCAACGCCCGCCTTATATAGCGCATCATTGGTAACAACGTTGCGCTCATAGACGCACACCTTGCCCGGCGCAACAGCAAGCGTGTTGGAACCATCGTTCCACTGCTCACGGGATGCCTCGATCGGATCACCGGCACCGCATTCGATCATCGTGATATGGTCGATACCGGTTGCCATTTCAAGAATCTGCTGAATCGTTCCCTCGATCTCCTCGATACAGACCTCGCCATCCGAATCGCCCTTGGTGAGTCGATAGGCACGAAGCGTCTCGTAGATACCGGGGTAGACGGTAAACTTATCGTAATCAACCTGAGTACAAACCGTATCAAGATGCATATAGGCATAGCCGTGGGGGATCTTGATGGCAAATACCTGCTCGATCTCGGACTCGCCCTTGCCCCAGAACAGATTCTTGGCAAGCTGGTCGATGGCCGCGGTCTGGGTACGCTCGGAAATACCGATTGCAAGCGTGGTGGCGTTAATGTTCAGAACGTCGCCGCCTTCGATATGCCAATCGCTATTGTGGTCGTACCAAAGCGGAGCCCCAGCATAATCAGGATGGTGGCGCATGATGGTCTCATAGAATACGACCTCACGGTTGCGCTGATGCCAGTACATGCGGTTCATCATCGCACCCTTGCCGACCACAGCGATCGGATCACGCGAGAAGTAGGAGGCGGGCATCGGGAACAAGACCATTTCGTCGGGCTTCAGCTCGTCGCTATCCATGGCCGCAAGAGAACCGCCCACATGCGGAATCTCGAGATCGCGTACGTAAAGGCCGCCCATAGCGGTAAGGACAAACTCTTTGTTGTCCTTGATGGAGTCGAGCTTCTCCACGACTGCCTGACGAAGCGCCAGGTTCTCAATCTTGGCCTCGGGAACGAACTTGCTCATAAACTCGGCACGAGAACCCTCAACCTGATCGAAAGTCTCGGCAAGCAAGTCCTCCATATAAACGACCTCGGCGCCAGCACCGCGAAGAAGATTAGTAAACTCGTCATGCTCTCGCTGAGCATACTCGAGATAAAACGCGTCATGAATCCAGGCGCGCTCAAAATCCTCCGCCTTCATGTTTACCAGGTCCAAGCCCGGTCGGTGCACGCATACCTTCTTGAGGGCACCAATTTCGCTATGAACGTTCAGACCTTTGCTCATCATCGTTCCTTTCTGGATTAGAGCTCAATAGTTATTGCAATGGCTTACAAAGTTGTCGTTTCGTTTGCTAGACAATCGGAAGCAGACCGGATACCGCGGTAAATACGAGACAGACCGCACTGACCACAAGGAAGAACTTCCAGGAAACTCGCCACCACTGGCCAAGAGAGATCTTGCAAACACCAAGACCGGCGACAAGCATTGCGCTGGTGGGGGAAATCAGCGACATCGCTGCAGATCCCATCGAAAGGCCAGTAACCGCAGCTTCTGGATTTAGCCCCATGAGCTCAACCAGAGGCCCAAAGACGGGGATGGTGAGCGCCGCGATGCCCGAAGAGCTGGGAACCAGAATCGAAAGCAAGTTGTCAACGACATACAAAATGCTGGTAAAGAGAACAGAGGGGATTCCGGCAAGGCCAGTCGCAAGAGCGTTTAGGACCGTATCGATAATCAAGCCATCGTTGGCGATAACCAAAATGCCTCGAGCAAGACCGACCACGACCGCAGAGAAAACAAAGTCGCCCAAACCCTTAACAAACTCTGTAGCAATCTCCTTCTCGCTCATGCCCGATACGATGCCAGACAGAAGCGCCATAGCCATAAAGACTGCAGAGATCTCGTTCATATACCAGCCCTGGGTTACAAGACCCCAGACAATGGCGGCGATTCCAAGCACGAATACGATGATTACGGCCTTCTGGCGCCCGGTGAAATCGGCTTCGAGCAGCTCGTCATTTGATGCATGTTCTTTGCGCTTCTCGATATCATCAGCGTAAGCAATCGAGGACTCGGGGTTCTTCTTCACCCTTCGAGCGTACAACACGACCCATGCAATAGCGATGGCGGTCAGCACAACTAGGGCAACAACGCGAAGCCAGAGCTGGGGATTACCCTGGATATTCAGAATTCCCTGAGCAATCAAAACATTGAAGGGATTGACCGTCGATGCGATATAGCCAATACGGGCCCCAACGAACACGATCATAAAGGCCGTAATGGAGTCATATCCCATAGCCATAACAATCGGCAACAAGATGGCAAAAAATGGAAGGGTCTCCTCCGCCATGCCGAACGTGCTACCGCCCAGCGCAAAAACCGCCATCAAAATTGGAATAATCAGGATGTCTTTACTCTTGAACTTCTTAACGATGCGCGCCACGCCGCTGGTGATTGCTCCAGTGGCAGTAATGACCTGAAAGGATCCGCCGACAATCAGAATAAAGGCAACGACCTCAACTGCCTGCTGAATTCCCACCGCAGGAGCCTCGAGTACATCGAACAGACCTTGCTTCAGGTCGACCTCAGCGCCGTCTTCGTCCGCATAAACCTTTTCAACGGACTCATATGTTCCAGCAACAGTGACCTCGCGTCCGTTGAGCTCCTGCCTCTCAAACGAGCCGGAGGGGACGATCCACGTAAGGGCTGCGGTCAACGCCATGAGAATGAAGATAATGGTGTAGACGTGCGGAATTCGTAGCCCACGTTTCTTTTGCACTTCGGCCATTATGCCTCCTTTAGTTTGCGGGTTTTCGATACGAGCTTTTCGCCGGCAACCTTATTATTCGGTTTTCACGCCAGTTGACATTAGATATTTATGCGAATGGATTGTATTAAAACGCAGACGGATTTTTATTGATATATAAGCTCAACTATGGAACTAAATTGATATTTTTTATCAATTGGTGACTTTCAATCAAGAGCTTAAGCCGTCCACCGATACCCACAACATACTCACTTAAACTTTTCCCAGCAGAACGATAATTGACATCAGTCGTCATCCGAATTAAAGCGAGCGTTCTAATGCCAATTCATATCACCAGCGAAATCGGTAAGATTAAACAGGCCCTTTTATATCGACCCGGTATCGAAACCCAAAACTATCCCGAAGGCCGCTTTGGCCAAGTTTTTAGCCTAAGACCATCGAGCAGCCTATTTGACTTGGATAGAGCCCTAGCTGAGTGCGATGCCTATACCTCAGTGCTCGAGCATGAAGGCGTAGAGGTTCTGTATCTCGACCAACTTCTTACAGAAGCGCTTGACTCATGCCCCGAAGCTCGAGCATCTTTTGTCGATTCCTTTGTCGATGAATGCGGCGCGATTGGCGCCGAGTTGCAGCAAGCAGTCCGCGAGCATCTTGAACACACCCAATCGGCGCAGGAGCTCGTCTCGGCATCGATTGGCGGCATCCGCCACGGGCAAGTTACATACTGCTTCGACGGCGGGGACAGACTCGCCGAATTAACCGGCGAGGCCTATGCCCCTGACGAGCTGCTCGTAAGCCCATTAAACACCATGTGGTTCGTGCGCGACCCGGTAAGCACCATCGGCTCCGGCATCTCCTTCAACCACATGTATTGGCCCGAGCGCAATCGCGAAGTAGCGCTCTACCAAACGATTTTTAAATACCATCCCAATTTCAAGGACACGCCCTCGTTTTATCGTCACGATTCGACCTTCCATATTGAAGGGGGCGATATCATCAATCTTGATGCTCATAATGTCGCAGTCGGCATCTCTCAGAGAACCGAATCTGCAGCCATCGATATGCTCGCTCGTGCCCTCCTGTGGAACCCCGACTCGAGTATCGACGCCGTATGGGCAATTGAGGTACCCGAACGGAGCCTGTGCATCCATCTTGATACGTACCTAAGCCGGGTCGACTACGATACTTTTGTAGTCGACCCCCAGCTACTCGCAGAATCTCGCTCTTATCAGATTACGCGAAATCGAGTGGAGAATCTCTGCCAGATTCACGCCGTCGAAAAAGGAGTCAAGGAGGCACTGGCCGTCGCGCTCGGCATACCCGAGCTTCGTTTTATTCCCTGCGGTGGATCAAATCCCAATTTGACGGAAAAAGAGTGCACAAATAACGCGGCCAGTGTGCTGTGCCTCCGACCGGGCAAAGTCTGTGTCTATGAAGAGAATCAAGCGACGAACGCTGCTCTTGAACAGGCCGGAATCGATCTTGTTCCCATTTCCATACACGAGCTGACAAACGGCTTTGGCGGGCCCAACTGTTTGTGCTTGCCACTTAGGCGTGATGAATAACATGGCCCAAGGGGATAACATTAAATGCCTTAGAACCCGCGAAGGCTTGACGCAGCAGCAATTTGCCGACATTCTCGGCGTTACCAAAGAAACGGTATGTCGTTGGGAACGTGGACACACCGCCGTCAAGGTGTCGACTCTCGATAAGCTGACCGAGCTTTTCGATGTAACGTTTGATGAGCTCGCTGCAAGTAATAGCGGCCTTGCCTCTGCCGGCTTAAGCTCGCGGCCTGAGAAAAGCCCGAACGTGGCCCAAAACGAAGAATGCGAAATCTATAAAATCGTACGCCGCAACGGTGGCTTTAGCCTTAAGAAAAGTGGGTGCACCTTCGTTCCAGGACCCGTACTTGAAAGGCACCCGGGAGGCTTTCTAGTTCAGATGAACGGCAGCGGCATGTCACGCTGCTATCCGCAAAGCAGTGTTCTGCTGGTCGATCCTGTTGCTAAACCGTGGAACGGATGCACCGTCGTTGCCATGGTAGACGCATCAGCCATAGTTATTCGGCGATATGAAATCCGAGGGAACACGATTGCACTGTCAACGTATTCCTATTTGACAGAAGAACCCGACTTCACTCTGGACAGGCGTCGCCTTCGTATCTTAGGTGTCGTCGTTTGGTTTCAGGCAACTCACGATCTAACGTACTAGCCTCTTAGTCTTAAATCCCCAGGTGCCGTGCTTGCCCACGGCAAGAACGTCCCCTTTGGCTAGTCGTTTAAGAACGTCCCCAATGACCAGGTGAATAGCAAAAGCCCCGCAGTCGGAGCGGACTGCGGGGCTCATGAAGAGAGGCTAGTTTGTGGGCGCCTTGCCCGGCGCCCACGAGAGAGGCAACGGAGTAGAGACTACTCGTGGATGCGGGTACCGGAGAGGCCGGCCATGGTCTCGGCGGCCTTGTCCAGGGCGCCGATGATGCAGGTGCGGCCCTTGCGGGAACGGGCGAACTTGATGGCGG
>DBFDVR010000021.1:0-25088 GCA_048321375.1 Collinsella sp. | reverse complement strand
GCGAGAGGCTCGAGGCGGTCAGGCTGGCCGCGCACGAGGCCATAAGGGAGGTCCTTGACCGCCACGGCGTGGCGGAATAGCCTTAGGCGCAAGGGGCGCTGACGCGGCCCTCCCTCTTACACCACAAAAATTCGCGCGATCTCCGTTGTTCCCCACGTCGCGATTTTCTATTCAACAGGTGTAGAACATTGCAGCCCTGTTCGTTATTGCCTACGTTTTAGGTTAGATTTTCCTAAGAACAATTGCCCGAAATTGGGGGTCCCTATGAACGAAACAGTTCCCGCGGCGCCGTCGAGCGCGGAGTCGATGGCAAAGCAAGGTTGCGAAAAGCTCGGCCTGGACACGTTTGACGCGCTGGTCCGCCGCGCCCGCACGTGCCGCCGATTTGACGAGTCCATGCGCGTGCCGCGCGAGTTTTTGCTCGAGCTGGCGGAACTGGCGCACCTGGCTCCGTGTGGTGCCAATGCTCAGCGTCTTCGTTTTCATGTGGTGAGCGGTTCCGAGGACTGCGCTCGCGTGTTTGACGAGCTTGCATGGGCCGGTGCGCTCAAGGATTGGCCGGGTCCTGCCGAGGGCGAGCGCCCGACCGGCTACATCGCGATTCTGGCCGAGCGCGCCGTTCCGGGCAAGCCCGCCGCTCCCATTACCGAGGTCGACACGGGTATTGCCGCGCAGACGATGATGCTCGCCGCCCGCAGCGCCACGCCCGAGGTGGCCGCCTGCATGTTCAAGGCCTTTACGCCCCACGCGATCGATGCCATGGGGCTCGATAACGACAAGTATGAGCTCAAGCTGATCATGGCGTTTGGCGTTCCGGCCGAAACGCAGGTGCTCGATGCGATCGATTCCAACCCCGATGGCTCCATCAATTATTGGCGCGACGAGGCACAGGTGCACCACGTACCCAAGCGTTTGCTCGCCGACGTACTGCTGTAGTTGAGCGTCACCGCGGTGTGATCCGGCGGTAAACCACCACAAAGGTACCTGTCCCCTTTGCGGTGGTGCGAGAGGAGGGCGTGTGGCAGATTTGTATTTGGTGCGGCATGGGCAGACTGAGCTCAACGTGCAGAACATTTTGCAGGGTGGGCACGATTCGCCGCTTACGGCGCGCGGGCGCGAGCAGGCGCTGGCGACGCGCGCGGCGTTTGAGGCGCGTGGCGTGACCTTTGACCGTGTGTATTCCTCTCCGTTGGGCCGGGCGCGGCGTACGGCTGAGCTAATTGCTGGCGAGGGCTGCTCGATAGAGCTGGTCGATGACCTACGCGAGTGGCATTTGGGCTCGCTGGAGGGCACATCAAATCGCGAGATGCCGCCGCAGCCCTGGGGCGATTATCCGGTTGCCTTTGGTGGCGAGTCGGAAAGTGAGCTTCGCACACGTATGGTCGCGGTGCTGTCCCGCATCATGGCCAGGCCGCAGCACGACTGCGTGCTGGCGGTTTCCCACGGCTCAGCCTGCCAGGAGTTTCTTGAGTATGTGACTGGCGGGGGAGAGCTGCCTGACAACGGTGCCGTGCTTCATTTTGGCTATTGCGACGGGGCGTTTTCGCTCTTGGGTTGGTAACGAACGAAAGGACCCCTATGAATAAAGATCTGTATCTGGTCCGTCATGGACAGACGATATTCAACCTCAAGCGTATCATTCAGGGGTGGAGTGACTCGCCGCTTACGCAGTTGGGTTGCGACCAGGCGGCGCGCGCCGGCATGTTTTTACGTGCGCGCGGCATTGAGCCCGATCATGCCTACACCTCCACGCTTCATCGCACCGAGCAGACTATCGCCAACTTGTGGCCGGGCTTGGCGTACGAGCGCCTGGACGGCCTGCGTGAGTGGTTCTTTGGCGACTTTGAGGCCGAGCGCGTGATGCTTATGCCCGAGCGCCCGTGGCGCGATTTCTATCGTCAATTTGGCGGCGAGGGCCAGATCCAGGTGCGCGAGCGCATGGTGGCGACGCTGACCGAGCTTATGCAGCGTCCGGACCACGAGTGCGTGCTCGCGGTGAGCCACGGCTCGGCCATCAAGGAGTTCATGGACCATACCAAGGGCGCGGCGGCCGATGAACGCGATCGCGTTCCGGGCAACTGCTCGGTGCTGCACTTTGCGTTTGACGACGAATCCGACACGTTTGAGCTGGTCGAAGTCTTTACGCAGGAGGATTACGCGCGCGAGCTGGGGCTTGAACCGCTCGTGGCTACTGCGGGTCCGCAGCGCGGATAACGCGAGTGCGACGGCACGGGTCGCCGGCATACTTCTCGACGCAAAAGGGGCGGAGATGCATGTACCTGCTGCATCTCCGCCCCCTGTTTGTTGAGCTGCCGATTTTTGTGCTGGGCGGTCTGGTCTTGCTAGAACCGCGCGACCTGGTGCGTGAGCAGACCTGTCGGAACTTGCGGCGCGGCGCCGCTGACCTGCGCGGCGGGGAAGAGCACGGCAACGGTAAAGTTGAACGGCTCCTTGCCGGTGTACGTTCCGGCGGCACGGGCCTCATCGGCCAGCAGCTGCGACGCCCCGGTCAGAGCGGCGGCGTAGGCGGGGTCGTCGGTCAGTGCCGGCTCCGGTGCTTGGTCGAGCATAGCGCGGATGGCCCCGACGGCGTCCTCGCGCTTGACCTCCCACGCGCGGTGCGTAATGCCTGCGGGGTCGGTAACGGCGTAGAGCGACGCGCCCTCTTTGGCGGCGCCCAGGATGATATCCATGACGGGCGAGGCCTCGTAGGCGAGCGACACGGGGCGCGGCTGCACCTTGAGCTCGGCGATCGCGCGTGCGGCGGCGGCCACGTCGGCGCTGGCATCGCCCTTGCCGCCCGCAAGTACACTCGTCGGGCAAATCGCCACGACACCCGTCACGCGTCCCGGCTCGCCCGAGCATTCGTACACGTAATACGCCGCACCCGGGTCCTTGAGCATCAGGCCATCGGCAAGGGCTCCGCGCAGAGCATCGTTGCCGCTCAGGATACTGCCCATTGCAGGCAGCGCCTCGAGCACACGGTCCTGAGCCGGGCGGATGCAGGGAAACGGAAGTGCTTTCATGGGCGGTCCTAACGCACGAGTCGGTTTGTTCGCGGCTTATTATGCCCCAACTTGGCCGCTCGCGTCCCAGAGCACGTTATCGGCGAGCGCGATTAGCACCTGCTGACAACGAACGATATCGGCGTGGGGCACATATTCGTTGGGCTTGTGCGCGAGCGCGAGCGACCCGGGGCCGTAGCTCATGCAATTGCGATTACCTGTCTTGCCGGCAATGACGGCGGTGTCGGTGTAGCCGGTAAAGAAGCCGACGGTCGTGTCCGCGTCCGTCACGTCATCGGCGGCACGCTTGAGCGCTGCTAGAAGGGGGGAGTTTGGGTCGCGCTCGATGGCGGGGCGGTCGCCCGTCACGGTGTAGCTGCCATGGCAACCGGGAACGGCGGCTTCGGCGACGGCGATGGCCTGCTCTACCATGCGCGTCGCGGCGGCCGTATCGGTCGGCGGGGTCAGGCGCATGTCGACCCAGACTTTGGCGCGGTCGGGTACGACATAGGGACGGTAGCCACCTTCGATCTGTCCAAACGTGATGGTCGAAGATCCCAGCTCATCGTGCACGGGCAGCGCCACAAACGCGCGACGGAGCGAACACACGACCTCGGCCATGGCGGCGACGGCATCCGCGCCCTTCCACGGCTGGCTCGCATGCGCCGTTACGCCTGCCATTTCAATCTCGAACCACGTGCGCCCCTTGTGCGCCACCTGGATCTGTCCGTCGGTGGGTTCGGTGTCCAGCACCCATTCACGCGAGCCGACCCAGCCGGCATCGATCGCGGCCTCTGAGCCGCGCATAAAATCTTCCTCGTCGACCGAGCAGATGAGCGAAAAGCCACGGCGGGGCAGCTCGCCTTCTGCCGCCACGCGCTCGAGCGTATGGACCAGTGCGGCAATGGCGCAGGCTAGGCCACCCTTCATATCGCAGGTGCCGCGGCCATAGAGTTTATCGTTGCGCACGATCGCTCCGAGCGGCGGAATGTCCGCGTCCCAGCCATCGCCCAGCGTAACGGTATCCATATGGCAGATATAGACGAGCCGTGGCTCGTCGCTCAGTCCCGGCACGGTGACCATAAGGTTGCGGCGCCCGGGCAGCACCTCGAGTTCCTCAACCTGCACGGCATGGAGCACCGGATGACTCAGCTGCGCCAACCGTTCCTCAGCCAACGCTTTGATATAGCGCTCAATCTCGTCCTCATACGCACCCGGGTCTGAGCTGTCGATCCGCACGAGTCCTTGCGTAAGCCGCCAAGCAAAATCTGTATCAACCATAGGCACCTCACAGATAGTTAGGTAAACATACAGATTGTATGCCAAGAAGCGGCTCGGTGCATTTAATGGAGTGCTCACAAAAACGGGGACGCCTCTCGTGCGAAAGGCGCCCCCGCGGGCATTCAATGTCAGTGACGGGCAGGCCACATGGGGAACTGCCCGTCAGATCAGCCGGCGCTATTTGATTACGCGCACGCGATACATCGACGGAATCTGCTTGAGCGCCTCGATGGTGCTGCTGTCCAGGTGCTCGTCGGTGTCGAACATGGTGTAGGCGTTCTCGCCAGCGGACTCGTTGGTCATACGCTGCACGTTGGCGTTGTCCTTGGCGAGAATGGCCGTGATCTGGCCGATCATGTTGGGCACGTTGGCGTGCAGGCAGGCGATGCGGCTTGCGGCGCGCGCCTTGCCCATGCTGCAGGCGGGGTAGTTGACGCTATGTGCGATGTTGCCGTTCTCCAGGTAATCCTTGAGCTCGCTGATGGCCATATCGGCGCAGTTGGCCTCGGCCTCGCCAGTGCCGGCGCCCGAGTGCGTGGTGATAAACGTGTTCGGCATCTTGACGGTCTTGGGCGTGGCAAAGTCGCAGCTAAACCAGCTCAGCTTGCCCTCGCGCAGGGCAGCGTCGACGGCGTCCTCGTCAATGATGGTCTCGCGTGCGTAGTTGATCAGCACGGCGTCCGGGGCCAGCAGGTTGATCTGCTCGGTGCTGATCATGCCGATGGTGTCGGCCTTGCTGGGCACGTGTACGGTGAGGTAGTCGCAGCCGCGGCAGAGATCCTCGAGCGTGCCCACACGCTGCACCTCGCGGCTCAGCACCCACGCATGCTCGACGGAAATGAACGGGTCGTAGCCGTAAACGTCCATGCCCAGGTCGACGCAGGCGTTGGCGACCTTGGAGCCCACGTTGCCCAGGCCGATGACACCGATGCGCTTGCCCTTGAGCTCGCGGCCCACAAAGGCCTTCTTGGCCTTCTCGGCATCGACCTGAATCTCGGGATCGTCGGCGTTGTCGCGCACCCAGTTCATCGATTGCACCACGCCGCGGCTCGAGAGCACCAGCATGCCTAGGACGAGCTCCTTAACGGCGTTGCTGTTAGCGCCGGGGGAGTTAAAGACGACGACGCCCTTCTTGGCGTACTCCTCGACGGGGATGTTGTTGACGCCGGCGCCGCAGCGGGCGATGGCGCGGATGCCCTCGGGCAGCTCGTAGCCGTGCAGGTCGGTCGAGCGCATCAGGATGGCGTCGGCCTCTTCGGCGGTGCTCACAAATTCGTAGCCCTCGCCAAACTCGACTTTGCCGTCTTTAGTGATGTCGTCGATGGTCTTAATCTTACGCATGGAAAAACTCCTTAGCAGGTTTGTCTAAAACAAGTGGTTTGAAGTGGCTGGTCGGCCCGCGCGTTGCGGGCTAGTTAGATCGCGGGCTCAAACTATGCTGCGCTTCGAAGTCCTTCATGTACGAGGCCAGTGCCTGCACGTCTTCCATGGTTACGGCGTTGTAGACGCTGGCGCGCATACCGCCCACCAGGCGATGGCCCTTGACGTTTTGAATCTGGTGCCCGGCCGCGCCTGCGACAAAGGCCGCGTCGAGTTCGGCGTCGCCGGTGCGGAAGGTGACGTTGGCGATGGAGCGGCTGTCGGCCTGCGTAGTGCTATGGAACAGCTCGCTGTGCTCGAGCAGGTCATAGAGCAGATTGGCCTTGGCCCAGTTGCGCTCGGCCATGGCGGCAAGTCCGCCGGTTTTCTCAACCCAACGGAACACCTTGCCGCATACGTAGATACCAAAGGTGTTGGGCGTGTTGAGCATGGAGCCCTTGGCGGTCTGGGCCTTGAGGTCCATGTACTGCGGCGTTTGCGCAAAGGCGGGGCCGTCGGCGATGAGGTCGTCGCGCACGATGACCACGGTCACGCCCGCGGCGCCGGCGTTTTTCTGCGCGCCGGCGTAAATGAGCCCGTAGCGCTCAACGTCGAGCGGCTGCGACAGAAAGCAGCTCGAGACATCGGCGACCAGCGGTACGTCGCCGCAGTTGGGCAGCTCGTGGTACATGGTGCCAAAGATGGTGTTGTTCTGGCAGATGTAGACGTAGTCGAGCCCGTTGCTTGCGGCCTCGGCGGCAATGCGCGCGTTGACGTCGGCCATGGTGGGTATGCGGTCGAAATTGGTGTCCTTGGAGCTCGCGAGCAGCACGGCCTCGCCGTACTTGGCGGCTTCTTTGTATGCCTTGTTGGCAAAGTTGCCGGTCACGATGTAGCCGGCGCGCCCGCGGCGCATGAGGTTCATGGGGATGCCCGCAAACTGCAGCGTGGCGCCGCCCTGCAAAAACAGGACACGGTAGTTGTCGGGGATGCTCAGCAGACGACGCAGGGTTGCCTCGGCGTCGTCGATAATCTGCTGGTACATGCTAGATCGATGGCTCATCTCGAGCACGGACATGCCACAACCGCGGTAGTCCATCATCTCGTCGGCGATCTCGGCGAGCACGCTTGTAGGCAGTGCGGCCGGGCCAGCAGAGAAGTTGTGCACACGTGCCATCTTCTAGTTCCCCCTCGTAGTCGTTTGAACGTTCGGGATACTTTAGCACAGTGGAGCGCCAGGCGCGACCGCATCACGGTAAAACTCGAGCGCGCTGCTATGATTTACAGGATGGTTACATGGGAGAGGGGTGACCTTATCTGATGGCTCGCATCCGATCTGCCTCAGCTTTTGCTTGTTTCCAGGGGCGCACACGACCGTTGGTGAGGTCGTCGTAACCATGAGCGATGGTACGTTGAATGTGATCTTCGCGTTCCTGAATGGTAGTTAGCGCGCGCGTCTGATCAGAAATAGGCTTTACGACAGGCATACGAAACTCCTTACATAGAAGCATATGTATAACTCTATGTTGAATATAGCGGAGGGTGGCGTTGGGCGTGTGCGTGCCTGCATTCGTAAGCGCGGTTGTCTGGCAAGTGTGATTTGGGGCGACCTCGTTAAAGTTTCTAAGCTGCGAAAATGACCGTTAACCGGATTAAATTTTGTTGCTCAACATTTGACACTCTGGGCGTGGTAACTTTTTTACCAACAGGTATGATTATTGTCATGTGCGCCGCGCCTGCCCGCCGGGTTGCGGCGCACTTGTGACAGCCTTTGACACCCTTGGAGCGTGTACTGTGGATGTAACCACAAAAAGCGTTCGGGGGGGGGGTGCTCACTCGCGAGCAATTCCTCCCGCATGAGATGCGCATCGTCGCTGCCCTTCGTATGCAGGGCGCAAGCGACGAGCAGGTCATTGTACGCGTAAAGAGCGAGAACCTCTTTCAATATCCCACGGAGCGCATGGTCGCCAACCGCGCAACCGTGTGCCTTCGCCGCCTTGACGCCATGGTGCCCACGGATGCCGTATGCGCCGCGCGCGGCATCGACCCCAAAACCGCCGTCGAGGCTGCGTCATCCCTAACCAGGCTCATGGCATCCGGCACTCCCACGCAGGCGGACCAGGCCATCTTCTACAGCATGATCTGCCGCTACGATATCGTGCGCGAGCTCGTGCTCGTCGAGGTAGGGGAGCGCCTACAAAACTTCGATTATGCCTTTACGGCGGTTGACCTCAACGCCTTTATGACACGCTTTACCACGGAGTATCTGGACGCGGCCCGCTGGACCGAGGCCACGGTCAAGCGCATTAAGGGCTCGCTCCGCCAGACGCTCCGCCATGCCGGCCTTATCGGCGAGGGCCAGGGCCCGGAGTCCGAGCGCCTGTCTGCGCTCTTCCTTGACCCCGATATTGAGCATGCCCTTCTGCAGCTTGGCGAACAGTCGCTTGTCGTTGCCCTTACAGGAAGGGCGGTAATCTAGCATGGCGCACATCAGCACCGCCGACGGTCCCGCGATAACTCCGGCGACCGACATCACCGCCAACATCGGTATCCGCTCCCGCGACCGCGTCGTGGCAGCCCATTCCCATACCAAACGCGCCCGCCAGGAGTTCGAGCGGCGCTCTCAGCTCCTCCGCGCATGTCTAAGCAACGAGGATTTTCTCTCCAACAAAGGCATCGGCAACGAGATTGGATTTCATACCTTCTGCTACGACCCGGCGCTCGAGTTTGAGGCCCGCGCGTTATTTGACACCCTGGCGCATGACTCCGCGGCTGGCAAGCTCCCCTGTGCGCTCAAGGTCGTAAACCTCTATGACGTTGTGCTGGCGATTCTTGATGACCTCGATGTTCTTGAAGCCATGCAAGAGCAAGAAACTGATTTTGGCTCAAAGGCAGTGCTCGATGACGTGGTTGATTATTGCCAGCCTGATGTTGTCTCCGATGTGGTTTTGGACCTGACGCAACCACATGTACCGGGCGATGCGATTTTGCTCGTTGGGGTTGGCGAGGTTTACCCCTTTTTGAGAGTCCATAACCTGTTCGATTCAATGCAGTCTGACTTTTCTGATGTCCCCGTTATTGCGGCTTACCCCGGCACCTTTAACGGTTCATCTGTCACCTTGTTTAACAGGCTTGCAGCAGAGAATTACTATCGCGCAATCGATATCTCTTAAGTGTGACTTTCCGCCCGCTTTGTTGACTGCCGTTCTCCAGCTTTAAGGAGTTTACAATGGATAACACAACTGTTCGCAATCTCTTCGCGAAGGACATCAACCGTTCCATTAATGGTGTTGTTGTCGCTGACGATGAGAAAGACGAGTCAATTAGGCAAGAGCTTAGCGAGTATGTGGTGACGCGCGAGCTGCAAGGTCACTTCGCAACTTTATTTAAAGCCTACGGCGATTCTCTGTATAACCCTACCAACAAAATGGGCGTATGGGTCAGTGGATTTTATGGGTCCGGTAAGTCACACTTTCTTAAAATCTTGAGCTATTTGCTTGGGAATCTCAATGTTGATGGGAAGCGCGCTATCTCTTTTTTTGATGGCAAGATTGCCGATCCGTTGGTGTTTGCTTCCATGGAGCACGCCTGTTCCGTTCCTACGCAAACCTTACTGTTCAATATCGACACCAAGGCGGGGTCGTGGAAGGGCGATAAGGCATCTGTTGCTGTTCTCTATGGATTCCAGCGCGTGTTTTATGAGGCGCGAGGGTTTTACGGCGTTAAGCCCAAGCTTGCTCAGCTTGAGGAGTACATCGATGAGATAGGTAAAACTCAAGAGTTTCGCGACGAATTTGAGCGTCTAACAGGAAAAACATGGCTCGAAAATCGCAAGACCTATAGGTATAACAAGGCTTTTTGTAAGCTTCTTAAATCTGTTCTGGGCATGAGCGACGATGAAATTAGTGCATGGGTCTCTGCTCCTGATGACGAGCTTCTTCAGCCTGATGAATTTGCTCAAAAGGTTAAGGAGTACATTGACGCTCAGGCGGCTGCCAATGGTGGCGATTTTCGCTTGGTCTTCATGGTTGATGAGGTTGGCCAGTTTATTGCTAACGGCGGCAATTCGGATCGTCTGTTGAGTCTCCAGACGGTAGTCGAGGAACTCGGATCAGTTTGTGGTGGCCGTGTTTGGGTGATGGTTTCGAGTCAAGAAGACATCTACAATCTCGGTTTACCGGGCGGGCTGGATACGAGCATGTTCTCTAAGATCTTGGGTCGATTTGATACTCGCCTTTCGCTTTCCAGCTCCAGCGCTGACGAGGTCATTCAGCGCCGTATTTTGGGGAAGACCGCACCGGCGGCCGATGCGCTTGCCCAACTCTATAAGCAGGACTCCGCCGTCCTCAAAAACAACTTCACATTTGAAGGCTCACGCGCCGATCTTGCGGGCTATGCCAACGCCAAGGAGTTTGTCGCCAGCTACCCGTTTGTAGGCTATCAGTTCAAGCTGCTGCCCGACGTCATGACCGAGGTACGCAAGCACGGCGTCAAGGCCAAACACATGTCCACGGGCGAGCGCTCCATGCTGAGCGCTTTCCAGGAGAGTGCTCAGGCTATCCAGCATGAGCAGACCGGCGCTCTCGTGCCCTTCTGGCGCTTCTTCGACACAATCTCTAAAGACCTGGAGCACGGCATCATTCAGGTCGTCGTCTGCGCGGAGCGCGCAGCTGAAAACGCAGAAGGTCTTGAGAGCTACGATGTTCGGGTACTTAAGCTCCTGTACTTGATCCGCTACATCGGCTACGTTAAGGCCTCGGTCGAGAACATCTCCATCTTCATGATTGATAGCCTTGACGTGGACAAGCGCGCCCTTAAGGACCGCGTCAAGGAATCCCTCGCCCGCTTGGAGCGCGAGAACTACGTTGCGCGCCAGGGTGATACCTACAGCTTCCTTACCGATGAGGAGCAGGAAATTGCACAGGAGATCGCGCAGACCCCGATCGACAACGCAAAGGTGATCGAGTCTATCAAGAAGCACCTGTTCGAGAGCATCTACACTGCGCGCAAGCTCACCCGCGAGGCCAACGACTTCCCCTTTGACCGCTACGTGGATGGCTCGATTCATGGATCCAGCATGGGCGGTATGGAACTTTCCGTGGTGACCATGGCCAGTGACTTGGGCTGCGCCGACGATGCCGAGTTAGCATTGAAATCTGTGGATAAAGCCATCGTGGCCTTGAGCGACGAGGTGGATTATTGGACCCCACTCGTCAACGCCGCCAAGATTTGCATGTACGCCCAGACGCGCAACCTGCAGGAGTTACCGCCGAGCACCCGCCAGATTGTCGAGGCCAAAATGCGTGAGAAGGACTCTAACGAGAAAGAGGCTGACACCCTTTTGACCGAGGCGGTGCTTCATGCACGATGCGCCGTCAACGGGCGCATGGTTGAGGTCCGTGCCACCAAGCCTGCGCAGGTCTTCGACCAGGTGCTCGCGCAGTTGTGCGACGTAATCTTTGGTAAGGCTGGCTATATCGGCGCGCCGGTCGAGGGCGATTCCGACATCCGCTCCACGCTGGCGGGCAATATTCAAGCTGGGCTTGATGGCATGGACGCTGGGAATGCGCGTGCCCTCAAGGATGTCGAGGATTACCTCAGAGTGCAGCATCAGCGTCATTTGGATACCGCTATGGGTGATATTCAGCGCAAGTACCAGCAAAAGCCCTATGGCTGGCGCGAGGTCAATATCGCAAATGTGGTGGCGCAGCTTGTGGTTGAGCAACGCGCGCAAGTGCTGTTTGGCGGTCAGACGATCCAAGCCAACGACAATCGAATGGTGGTGTTCTTGCGCAAGGATGCCGATAAGGTGCAGGTGCGTCTACGCGTGCGTATGAGTGACCGTTTGCTGCGCGATACGGGCGATCTTATGCGTGACCTGTTTGATCTCAAGACCGTACCCTCCAACGAGGATAAGCTCGTGGCCGAGCTTAAAGAGCGCCTTGAGAGCCTTCGTCAAGCCTGCCTCGATATGGCGCACGGCTTCTATACGGGCATCAAACCGCTCTATCCGTATCCTGGCGAGAGTGAGTGCGATAAGATGCGCTCTGAGGTCGTCGACGTCCTTAAGGACCAGAACGAGTCCGAGGCGTTCTTGACCACGTTCACCAAGCATGAGGAGCGCTTGCTCGATGCCAAGGAAGACTTTGACAAGGTGGTTGAGTTTTTCGAGTCCAACCAACGAACAGCGTTTGACCACGCCAAGGATTTCTTGAGCCGCACCGAGGGTATCGAGTATGCCTCCGATGACATTCCCAGCGCGGTTGAGAATGTGGCAAAGGTGCGTGAGGTTCTCAAAGATCCCAAGCCCTACGGCCGCATTAAAGACCTGCAGCCGCTTATGGATCCCGTCGAGGACGACATGAAAAAGCTGCTGGGCATCCGCCGCAATGAGTTTTTGTGCCGAATCGAGAGCGATTTGCAAGACCTGCAGGCACAGGCTGAGAGTCAAAAGGGCTTTGTCAATCAAGCCAAGGATGCCATAGCAGACGCCGGCGCCAAATACGAGTCGTTCAAAAACCGTGCCCACAGCGCTCAAAGCCTCAACGAGCTGAGTGTTGCCGCGACTAACTGGGCCAACTGGCTCAGCGCAGCAACCAACGGGATGTACGACGCTGTGGATGCGGCCCGCATCCGTATGGACAACGAGCGCCGCACCACCGAGGTCACGAGTACGGGTGAGGTGGTCAAGAAGATCTCCAACAAGGCCGTCTCCAACAAGGCCGTTGCGTCGTCAGCGCTCACGCCTGCACCCGTGCTCCAGCGCAAGATCAAGACTGTGCGCCGCGCCGATCTGGCCAAGCCGAGTCGTCTCTTGTCCGCAGAGGACGTGGAGCGCTACGTGGACGACCTGCGCTCCCGCCTTATGCAAGCACTCGCTGCAAACGACGAGATTCGTATCAACTAGCCCGCAGAGCCACTGGCGCCAAAGCGCGCACCGGTGGCTTATGGCGTTTAGAAAGGCTCATCAACCATGAACGATTCTGCTCTTAAGAGCTTCTGCACTTGGGCCCGCACGGAGCTCATCAAAGGCGTGGAGGCGCAGATGGTGCGCTACGGCATCACCGAACCTGCACCTGCGCCCGCTGGGTCCGAGACCGTCAACGGCCTGCCCCTAAGTCCGGCTGAGATTGAGCAACGCGACGAACTGCTGCGCATGCAGGCAGAGGTGGGTCACGAGGCACTGCGCGACCGTGCTGCCTACACCTGGTTCAACCGCATCGTGGCCATTCGCTTCATGGATGCACGCGGATGGCTTCCCAGCCGTATGCGCATGCTAAGTCGTGCGGACGGCAGCCATGGCAGCGAGGCCGTGGAGAACGCACTGGACGTGGAAATAACGACGGTCGATACCGATCGCATAGCCGAGCTCAAGATGGCGGGCTTGGATGAACCGTTGTGGCGCTACCTGTTTGTTGCTCAGTGCGAGGAGCTTGCCGATTGCCTGCCGGGTGTCTTTGAACGCGTGGGCGGAGCCATGGAGCTGCTGTTGCCCCAGGGCCTCATGATGTCCGACGGCGTGGTGGGCAAGCTCAACGCCGTCCTCGCTGACGAGGACTGGCGCGAGGGCGTGACCGTTCTGGGTTGGATGTATCAGTACTACAACGCTGACGTTAAAGACGAGTTCTTCAAGTCCAAGCGCAAAGCAGCGGCGGAGGACATCGCGCCCGCCACGCAGCTCTTCACCCCCGAGTGGATCGTGCGCTATATGGTCGAGAACTCACTCGGCCGTCTGTGGATGCTCAACAACCCGGGGAGTTCGCTACGCGAGCACATGAAATATTACATCGAGCCCGATTCTGAGCACGAGGACTTCATCCGCATCTCGAGTCCCGAGGAGATTTCGCTCTGCGACCCAGCGTGCGGTTCGGGCCATATCCTGGTTTATGCGTTTGAGCTGCTCTTTGCCATGTACGAGGAGCGCGGCTACCGCGAGCGCGAGATCCCGGAGCTCATCCTGACCAAAAACCTCGCTGGCATGGAGATCGATCCCCGTGCGGCTCAGATCGCCGAGCTGGCGCTTGCCATGTGCGCTCGCGAGCACGACCGTCGCTTCTTTAGGCGTGGTGTTCGCGCCGATGTTATCGTGCTCACGAGCATTCCGCTGGGAGAGGATGAGCTGCCGGGTAACAAGAAGCTCGCCGAGGAACTGAGCCATTTGGGCGAGATCGGCTCGCTTCTTAATCCTTCAGAGGACGAGATTGACGAGCTTAAGGCCGCCGCCGCGAGCTGTTCCGACGATCTTTTTGCTTCTGCGACCAAAACTAAGCTCGAAAGCGTTGCCGTCATCTGCGAGAAACTGTCCCGTCGTTTTACCTGCGTCGTGGCGAATCCTCCGTATATGGGCAGCAGCAGCTTTAACCCCTTTATGAGCAAGTGGGTCAAGAAGAACTACCCCGACGTGAAGAGCGACCTGTTCTCTTCGTTCATCGTGCGTATTATGGACTTTGCCGGCGAGCACGGCGAAATCGGAATGATGACTCCGTTTGTTTGGATGTTTATCGGTAGCTACGAGAAGCTTCGAAATAGGCTTATCGATGATAAGACCCTAACCACGCTCATTCAGCTCGAGTATTCTGGCTTTGCAGGGGCAACCGTGCCTATCTGCACATTTACCTATCACAATTCGCATATCGATGGCTATAAGGGCGGATACGTTCGTCTTGCCGATTTTACTGGCCCCGCGGTTCAGGCTCCCAAGGCGCTGGAGGCCATCCAAAACCCCGACTGTGGTTGGTTCTACCGTCGCGACGCCGACACCTTCAAACAAATCCCCGGCACCCCCATAGCCTACTGGTTGGGGGATGGGCTATTGGAGGCTTATTCCTCCGGACGATTTATTGACGAGGTGGCCCATCCTAAAGTTGGGATGCAAACTTCGAATAACGAAAAGTTTCTTCGTTTGTGGTGGGAAACAGATTGGTCACCGACTCAAAACGATTCGAACCATAAGTGGATTAAATACCTTAAGGGAGGTAAATATCGAAAATGGAACGGCAATCTAGAGTATTTGCTTTTCTACAACAATGATCCGAATTACATCCTCGAGCAACCTCATGCCCGCGTTTTACCGCTCGAAATGCTGCGAAAGCCTAAGATTACATGCACAATGCTGACGTCGGGAAGACCTGGCTTCAGGTCTGCTCCTGAAGATTCTTTTTATGACATTGCGGCACATTGTTGTTTTCCGAAGGAGCCACAATTCAATTATATATTGGGCCTGTTGAACAGCTCTCTTTCTGCTCTGTGTCTTTCGGCGCAGAATCCAACGATGAATATGCAGGTGTCTGATATAGCTTCGGTCCCCTATGTTGAAGGCGACCCGAAATCGGTGAACAAAGTGAGTGGAATCGTTGCCGAATCGTCAGATATTTCGAAGATTGATTGGGACTCGTTTGAAACCTCTTGGGATTTCAAACGTCATCCGCTGTTGTAGGTGAGCATTGTGGCTAAATCCTACAAACTTGTCGAAGAGACGAAACGAACTACAGCGGAGTGTGCTGAAAAGTGGAATGCCGATAAACGAGATGTTTCCGCCTGGTGTAGAGCTGATTTGATTTCTGGTGCGGTAAAAGAAACCTCCTTCCCGTTCAGGTGGATCATCCCCTGTGATGCGAAGCGTCCCATAGATGCATGCATCATAAGGGAGCTGCTGTGGCAGATAATCGAGCTTGAAAACGAGCGTATTTCCGAAATCGACGTTTCTGCTTGGGGTATTCCGGCAGTCGATATCGCTGGGTGCATTCAATCGTTGAAAGACGCCGATTATTTGGCGTTTTCACAAGAAGGTGTTGGCTTACAAATAACGAAAAAGGGCCTTGCTTTGATTGGCCGCGGTCAGAATGACAAGGCTATAAATGAGACGCCTACGGCACTGAAGTGGACTGCCGATGCCGTGGGTATTATTGCCGGAAGTGCAATAAATCAAATTATCCAAAGATAAGCTGCTTCCGCAAGGACGCTGTAGTTTCGAAAGGTAATAACCATGTCTGATTGTTGTATTTATGAACCTCAAAATTACGACCTACAGGCGGTCGATCGTTTTCTCCGTGGTGAGACCAGAGAAATATGCATTGAGCTGAAGTGCGTTGAGCAGGAAAAGTCAGAGGACTTTGCGATAACGGGTGCGGTTTTGCAGCTCGATTTAATAATGTGTGGGGAGCCGCACATGTGCAACGTTTCCGCTCATGGTACCCCTTATTTTGATCCGTCTGGTTTAGCAACGCTTTCATTTTTGATTACCGAGAAGACAGTCGGTTCGCAAGATTACCATGCGATTTGTCGCTGTGGGAACGCTCGCGATCTATTGGGGGGATCTCGATTGCTCCTTGTAATTTCGGAAAGGAGCGAATCTCGAGAATGCGCATTTGAGTTTAGTCCAGCATTGGGAGTGTTTGGCAGATACGTGTGGCATGAAGTCGATTTGAAAGCTTCCATTGGATAGGAGAGCGATTTCATATCGCGCAATTAAGACGAATCAGCTGCTTTCGAGCAAGAGATACGCGGGTGTCGCGCGGCGCATAGGGCTGAGCTCCGAGCCTGATTCCTTTACGGTGACCGATTAATTGCAAGACCATGGAAACGGAAGGCAGCACAATGGCAACGCTTTTGGCCGATAAATACGAGGCTCGCAAGGCCGAGGTTAATGCTCGCTTTGAGCAGCTTCGCAGTAACGAGGAAGAGCTCAACCGAATCTTTGCCAAGATCTACAACATGGAGGGTGAGGTGCCCATCGAGGTCGAGGATAAGTACGTTTCGGTGGCGCGCATCTTTGATACCGCCGACGAGATTCCCGAGAGCTATAAGGGCAACAAATACGTGCGCACCAAGCGAGACGAGATCACCTCGCTCATAAGCTATGCCGTGGGCTGCATGTTTGGCCGCTATTCGCTGGATGTGGACGGGCTGGTTCTGGCCGACCAAGGCGCCACAGTCGATGACTATCTGGCCAAGATGCCCGATCCCGCGCATGTGACCTTTATGCCCGATAGCGACAACGTGCTGCCCATTACCGATGACGAGTACTTTGACGACGACATCGTGCGCTACTTTATCGACTTTGTGCGCACCGTGTATGGTGAGGAGACGCTTGAGCAGAACCTGGCCTTTATTGCCGAGGCACTCGGCGGCAAGGGCGCCTCGCGCGAGGTCATCCGCGCCTACTTTTTGAAGGACTTCTTTAGGGACCACTGCCTGACCTATAAGAAGCGTCCCATCTACTGGCTGTTCGACAGCGGCAAGAAAAATGGCTTTAAGTGCCTTGTCTACATGCATCGCTATCAGCCCGACCTGTTGGCTCGCATCCGCACCGACTATGTGCATGGGCAGCAGGAGCGCTACCGTGCCCAGATCGGCTATGCCAACGATTCCCTTGCCACCGCCGAGCGCGGCGTGCGCGTGCGTTTGGACAAGCGCGTCAAAAAGCTTAACGACCAGCTCAAAGAGACTATTGCCTTCGAGGAGAAGCTGCACCACTTGGCAGACCAGATGATTAAGATCGACCTGGATGACGGCGTCAAGGTCAACTACGCCAAGTTTCAGGATGTGCTGGCAAAGATTAAGTAACTGCAGATACGGTAAGGATATTCATGCCCAAGATCGATGTAGAAGAACAGCTCAAGCTGCGGTTTTTGCAGCCGTTGCCCTCATGCGCGCCGCGTCGTGTGGTGGTTTGGCACGATGCGGACGGCGAGTTTGCCCCTGAGTTTGAACGTTTGGCCGCCGAGGGCTTCGACGGTGCGGGGACTGATGACGGCGTTATGCCCGTTCACGGTGACTTTGAGCGCCCGGTGCGGTTTGTTGAAGCCTGCGAGGGCCGCATGTTTGCCGTCAAGAAGCTCGTCAACCGCGATGACCTTGTGAGCGATATCTTGCTGTATCGCCGTTGCCCGCGCGGCAGGCTTGAGGGCGATTGGCTTGCCGATGTTGAGCTGTATGCTGACCGGTTTCAAGCTGATTATCTTTCGCTTTTGGCCGATCAGCTGGGTATCGAGAATATCGATGCCGTGCGCGAGAGCCTGCGAGCGCACAAGGCGTTCTTTGTCGCCAAGTCCCGCTGCGCTAAGTTTGTCGCATGCGTTCCACATGCCGCGGGTGCATCCGATATCGAGCTCGGAATCCTTACGGTGATCTTTGGCGGCAAGGAACCGGGCGACGCGCGGCCCGCGTTTGTATTGCGCGGCTGCATGGCCACGCTGCTGCACGAGGGTCCCGAGGCGCTGGCCGCGCTGGTGGATAAGTACTGTGTGCGCGATGTTCTCGCTGCCTTTATGCTGCGCTGTTATGGGTTTGATGGACCGCTGCACGAGCGTGATTCACTGCTTATGCTTGCATCCCATGTGCTTCTTACGGCGGCATCCACCGCACTTCCCGAGGGAGCGCTCAAGGGGCTCGAAAACTATATGGCTCCCGCCTACGGCCCCTATTGCCTTGAGGCGGTGCGTACGTGGGACCAGACCGCCGATACCCAGGCATCGAGCGAGGACCTATTTGAGATTTGCCGTTTGGTTGAGGACGCCCGCGGACTCTTTGCACGGTTCGAGACCTTGCCGATCGATGTGCTGACCTCGCTTGATGTGTTTCCGTGCGTCAATGAGGCCGTGCTCTCGCAGCTGTTCTGCTCGTTTGCCCAGGGCGCGGACCGTGTTGAGGATGCGCGCGCATTTGCTGCGCGTCGCTGCGACCTAAGCTGGTACCGTCGCGTTGAGAGCTACTTTGACCTGCTTGCCGCTGTGGCCGATATGTGCGCGTTTAGGCAGGCGCACGCGGGCGGCTTCCATCTGGCGCAGCCCCAGCAGGTGTGGGATGCCTACACGTCCGATTGGTATGCCATGGATGCCGCCTATCGTCATATGTGCACCGCGTATCTGCGGGCGCGCTCCGTCGAGTGCGATGTACTCGAGGAACCTGCCCGAGCTGTGGTGGATTGGGCAGAGAATCTCTACAGTAACTGGTTCTTGGCCGACGCCAATACCTGCTGGGCGGCCGCTGCGCAAGGGGAGTGGGCCGATTGCGGCTACATCGATGGCCCTGCGCGGCAGGATGAGTTCTACTGGCATGTGCTGCCCACCTTTGTGGGCTCTGCCAAAACGACAGTCACTATCGTGAGCGACGCGTTGCGCTATGAGGTGGCCCGCGACGTTGCGGCGCTGCTCGAGCGCGAGCGCGGAGGCAACGTCAAGGTCTCTAGCATGCAGGCGGTCTTTCCCTCCATTACCGAGGTGGGCATGCCCGCGCTGCTGCCACACCAAGCGCTTAAGCTTGCAGCGGATGGCTCGTTTGTGTTGGCTGACGGCATGCCCACTGCCACGACTCCGCAGCGCGAGGCCGTGCTTGCCCACGTTGAGCCCACGGCCCGCGCTTTACGCTCGAGCACATACCTCAACATGACGGGAACCGAACGCAAGACGCTGCTCAAGGACTCAAAACTCGTCTACCTCTATCACAACAAGATCGATGCCACGGGTGAGAAGGCCGCTACGCAGGATGACGTCTTCGGTGCCTGTGCGGACGCCGTGGAGGAACTTGCTGCATTGGCGCGTCGCGTGTGCACCGACGCCCCGGGCGCGCGTGTTGTTATAACGGCGGACCACGGCTTTATCTACACGCGTCGGGAGCTCAGCGAGTGCCAGATGCTCGGCAAGCCGGACCTTCCCGTCCTTGACGCTCCCGTCATGTGCGGCAAGCGTCATCTGGTGGTTCCCAACGAGGCCGTGGGCGAGCTTTCGGACGAGGTACGCGAGGTGTTTGTTAATGTTGACATGGGACGTTTGGGCGCCGGTTTTGAGGGATTTGCCCCGCGCGAGAACGTGCACTTCAAGCGTCCCGGCGGCACTAACAACTACGTCCACGGCGGCATGAGCCTGCAGGAGCTCTGCGTGCCCGTTATCGGATTTTGGCGTGCGCGCTCGGGTTCCAAGGACTTTGTCGATACGCGCGTGGCGACGCTGCGCGTGCTAAGCGAGGGACGCCGAGTGACCAACTCGCTCTTCTCGGTCAACTTGATCCAGGAAGAACCCGCCCAAGGCAAGGTCTTGCCGTGCGAGTATGAGCTGGTGTTTACCGACGCAAGCGGCAACGAGGTGAGCGATACAGTCAAGGCGCATGCCAACAAGACTTCTGCTAACTCGCAGGAGCGCGTGGTGCATGCCAAGTTTGCGCTGCGTGCAGCGGATGGATTCTCGGCCAAGGGTCCGTACTATCTGGTCTGCCGCGAGCGCGAGACGGGCAAGATCGTTTGGCGCGAGACGTACACCATCGCTGTTTCGTTTGCACCTGTTGCTGATTTTGGTTTTTAGGAGTGTGCCCTATGTTTGATAGCAATGACGACGATCTGTGGGAAGTTCCCTCGATTGATGTGGATGTGCCGGTGGATGCTGCGGCGGTTGTGGAGGCTGCGGCGCCTGCCCCGGAGCCCGTTGAGGCCGCGGTGACCGGCGAGGAGCCGGCGGAGCCTGCGGTGCCCGCCGAGGACGAATCCTCGACCGATGGCTATGACCAGGCCGTGGACGAGGCCCCCGAGGACGACGGCTACGACATGGATGGGCTGGACGGCAAGCTGCTCGAGCACTTTGCTGGCAAGATCGTGCGCAAGGACCTGACGGCTCTTATGAAGCGCGGCGCCAACGTGCCCACCTTTGTGCTGGAGTATCTGCTGGGCATGTACTGCTCAACTGACGACGAGGATGCCGTGGCAGAGGGTTTGGAGCGCATCCGCAGGATCCTCGCTGATAACTACGTGCGCCCCGACGAGTCCGAGCGCATTAAGTCCAAGATCCGCGAACTGGGCCGCTTTACCATCATCGATAAGGTGACGGCCAAGCTCGACGAGTACAAAGATATCTACGTGGCGTCGTTTGCCAACCTGACCATTGAGCCGTTTGTGATGCCGGCCGAGTACGTGCGTGACTATTCCAAGATTCTGCAGGGCGGCATTTGGTGCATTATGAGCATCGAGTATCGTCACCCCTTGGATGAGGAAGACGAGTTTGGCATGGAGGTCTTTGGCGACGATGCACCGCGTCGCTCCAAGGCCAAGCGCAAAAAGCGCGGACCCGAGGACTCTCCGTTTAGCGTGGCGTCGCTCACGCCCATCCAGATGCCCAATCTGGACCTGGATGCCATGGTCGACGAGCGCCAGTACTTTACGCGCGACGAGTGGCTCAACATGCTGCTGCGCTCCGCTGGCTATGAGCCTAGCGAGCTTTCCGAGAAAGAGCGCCTGCACTTTATCGAGCGTATGGTGCCGCTCATCGAGCGCAACTACAACCTGTGCGAGCTGGGTCCCCGCGGTACCGGTAAGAGCCACATCTACAAAGAGGTCTCGCCCTACGCCATTTTGCTTTCGGGCGGCCAGACCACCACGGCCAACCTGTTCGGCCGCATGAACTCCATGCGCGCCGACCGCGTGGGCTTGGTAGGTCACTGGGACTGCGTGACGTTCGACGAGGTCGCCGGCATGCGGTTTAAGGACACCAACGCCGTGCAGATCATGAAGGACTACATGGCGAGCGGCAGCTACGCGCGCGGCCGCGACCAGATTAACGCCGATGCCTCCATGGTCTTTGAGGGCAACATCAACGACACCGTGCAAAACGTCCTTAAGACCACGCACTTGTTTGATCCGTTCCCGCCGGAGTTTAACAACGATTCGGCCTTCTTCGACCGCATCCACTATTACCTGCCGGGCTGGGAGATTCCCAAGATGCGCTCGAGCCTGCTGACCGGGCATTACGGTCTGATTACCGACTGTCTGTCGGAGTTTTGCAAAGAGATGCGCCGCAAGGACTTTACGCACCATATCGACCGTTACTTCCGCTTTAACAGCGACTTTAACAAGCGCGACGAGATCGCCGTGCGCAAGACCTTTAGCGGTCTGGCCAAGCTGCTGTTCCCCGACGAGGCCATGGACAAGGACGATGTGCGCTGGCTGCTGGACTACGCCATCGAGGGCCGTCGTCGCGTAAAGGAACAGCTCAAGATTATGGCGGGCGTCGAGTTTATCGACGTCAACCTGGGCTATATGGATGCCGACAACCCGCAGGACGTGCACGTTGTGCGCGTGCCCGAGCAGACCGAGGACACGCTGATTCCCGATGGGCCTCTGCTGTCCGGCCACGTATTTGGCGTGGGCAGGTCGCAGGGCGGCGAGGTTGCCGTGTACAAGCTGGAGAACAAGGCCGTTGCCGGCGAGTGCAAGTTTAAGCACGAGGGCGTGGCCTTTAACAAGCCGGTGCGCGATACGCTGGAGGCCGCGTTCGACAACTTTGTGAACCTGGCGAACCGCGTGGCGCCGGGCATGCACATTGGCTCCAAGGATTACCTGCTGTTCTACAACGACCTGCAGAGCAAGGGCCTGTCCGAAGAAGTTTCGCTCGCCGAGTTTGTGGGCCTGTGCTCTGCGGCGTGCAACCGCCCGGTGATGCCTGCGCTGGCGGTTCCGGGAATCTTGCGCATGTCGGGTTCTATGGACGAGATCCGTGGGCTCGAGGACATTATGCGCGTGGCCAAAAACGCTGGTGCCAAGCGCGTGATTTTGCCGCTGAGTGCTATTGCGGGTTTGCAGAATGTTTCGTTCGAGATTATTTCGGGGTTGAGCCCGGTGTTCTACATGGATGGCGACCCGGTCGACGCCGCGAAGAAGGCACTGGATCTGTAGAAGTGCGGGCGAGCGGGCTTGAGTGCGCGTGGGGCCGCGGGCGTGTTGGTGCGTAGCGCGTGAGGAGGCCTTGCCATGGCGGGCGAGCGTTCTGTTGGCGAGCTGCTCGACGAGCTGTTTGGCTTTGAATCGGTAGGCAAGCGTCAGACGGCGCTTGAGCAGTACGATCGCGGGGAGCTGGTGCGCAAGGCGCGCTCCCGTGAGCTGTTGGGTGTGCTTAAGGGCGTCGAGGCTTCCGAGCACGCTGCGCGCGAGTCTGCCGTGCGGGCTGTTGACGGGTATGTTCGCCGTGTTGAGGGCGCCGCGCTTGCACGCGCTCGCAAGCAGGCGGGCATTGTTGGACCGCTACGGATGGAGCGCCGCTATGCTGCCTTTTTGCGCATGGAGGAGAAGGCCGAGTTGCTGGCCCGTTTGGAGCAGACGCTTGCGTTTATCGAGGTAAAGCTGCGCGTCAATACGGCGGACAGGGTTCGCGCGGCGTACGATGCCGCGGGGGCTTTGGTGTTGCAGGACGCGGCGCGTTTGAGCGACGTGCACGTTGCCGAGGCCGTGTCTCTGGATGCCGATCTGCTGTGTACGCAGCTGGAGCAGATGCGCTGTGCCGCCGACGCGACGGACCTTGCGGGCATGATCACAGCGACGTTTGAGTCCGAGCTGAGTGCGACGGGGTCGCAGGGCGCCGACGGGTTTACGGGCGATTTGGCTGGCGATGTTGCTGGTGACGTGGCGTTGGAGCGTGAACTTAGCAATGTGCGCGGCGCTGCGCAGCGAGCGCGCTTGGCGGCGCAGGCGTATCGGGCCGAGCGCGCCGCCCGCGTTGCGGGGAGCACGGTTGATCCGGTATCGTTGTCCGAGTCTGCGTGCGTTGCGTGCGAGACGGCGTGTGATGCCGGGGAGCTTTCCGAGTTGCTCACTCAGGTTAAGAAGTCGTTTGAGACCTACGTCGTGTTGTTGCCGACGGCGGGTTATTCTGCGCGTTTGGCACGGGCTCGCCGCACGGCATTTGTTGCGGCACGAGCTATTTAGACTACGATTCACGGCTTGACGAAGACGTGCTGGTGGGCGAGTACGATGGCACTACAAGGCATGATGTTCGCCGTGAGGTTCCGATTCCCGAGCTTGTGGATGAGGCTTCTGCCGAGGGCGGCGATTCGCTCGAGGTTGCCGTGGCACGCATGTGCGAGTTCAATGGAAGCCGTTACGATGGCGTGCTGGATGAGGATCCCGCGCGTCATGTGAATGCGTTTTGGTATGGACTCAAAAAGCTCAGCCCGTGGGGCGTTTGGCTGTGCAGATGGACGACAAGCAAGTGGCGGCTTTTGTTGCTGCCGTGGATGAGCTTGGCACTGCTGAGTAGAGTCCTGGTCTGGTAGGAGGTTTCACCATGAAGAGCGAAGTTGATGTAGACCAGCTGCGCGAGAGCCTGCTCGATCGCGCTGGGAGCGCGGCGGGCGTGGGCTTTCCCGCTGCCATGCTCGACGTAGTGGATATCGAGGACGAGTCGCCCCAAGAGCTCCTAGCCCGAGCCGAACGCGAAGGCCTCGACCTCCGCGACTTTGCCGTCGATGACGACTGCGGAGCGTCTGACGACTGGTGACCCCGGGTCAGTTCATCCTTTTCTTCCTGAGATATAAGAGAAATCCCTTTTTGAACGTCCTTCGGGTTCCAAAAAATAGCCGATCAGTCTTTGTATCTTCCTTGCTGTCAAACTTGATAGCCGTTAGCTCGATCGTACAGATGTAGTCAGCAACTTGGAATAGCCGGTAGGCTCGTGGTGTGGCTTCTCGGTATACGATGACATCCCTTGCTAGAACGTACTCAAGCGCAGAATGAATGACCTCCGTTACAATCGGTTGGCCGTTGTCGTAGTAAATCTTAACGGTGTCGTATCGCTGGAAGAATTCCAGATGGTCGAAAAGTTCAACTGTGAGGTCTCGCCTCATTCTCTCCGCGAGACCGTTTTGATTGCCGGCGAATTCGCTCATTCGGTATTGCAGACAGAGATAGCGTATGGGGAGATGCTGAATGAACGCGCGAAATGCGCTCAACATGTGCCTTCGCTGCTCCTTGGGAAGATCTTTGTAGTCGCCGTTTCCATTCAGTAGGGGTCCTGCATGAAAAGGCGTATTGGGAAGCGAGGACTGCGACAGGGCGCGCTCGTAGCGGTCAATGCGTTCAACGATTGCATCGTTTTGATCGTGAAAAACGAGGGTGACGAGGTAGTAGTTGGAGACGCCTCCGAGGTCGCCAGATTCGTCAACAAAGACGGAGAGTTCGCTCATGATGGGCCTCCATTTTTGCAAAAAAATGCCGGGGGTAAGACCCCGGCTCTTGGAGGCCCCTCTTTTGGAGGGAACCGTATTCTTTATACCATGAGATAAGGGGTGCTTTCAAGTAATATTATAATAAGCAAACATATGTTCGTCAAACTACCTGCGAAAAGTCCTTAGCCGTCCAGAGGTGGGTAGAGCGGCTCGTAAATTGCTGACGCAATGGGCCGGCGTTTTCCCGAGAAGTATTTAGTCTTGACTAGCATAAACAATGCCGGGGGACATCCCCCGGCTCTTGGAGGTCCCTTTATTCGAGGGTACCGATTTCTTTATAGAATGAGATCGGACGGCTTTCAAATGGCGCCATGTGGATGGGATCGCGCGAATTTTTGTGGTGTAAGAGGGAGGGCCGCGTCAGCGCCCCTTGCGCCTAAGGCTATTCCGCCACGCCGTGGCGGTCAAGGACCTCCCTTATGGCCTCGTGCGCGGCCAGCCTGACCGCCTCGAGCCTCTCGC
>DBFDVR010000020.1:0-38140 GCA_048321375.1 Collinsella sp. | reverse complement strand
AAACAGTCCGTATTTCACCGCAACTTAGGAGGGGATGGGGTTAGCTGCGGGGGCGGTGGCGGAGTTTGTCGATGGTGGAGTCGGTGCTTCGGCTGCGGGCTTCGGCGGCGCGGTCGCGGACTTCGGCAGCGGTTTGGCGCTTGCGGCGGTAATCGATCATGCCTTGAATGATGGGCTTGCCAAAGCTCACGACATCATCGTTGTAGATGGCGGTTCGGGCTGCGAGGAGGCAGTCGGTAAAGTCCATATGGGTCTTGCCAAAGAGTTTGACGGCAAGGGCGACAACGGTGGGCTCGTCGACCATGACGTCATCGAGCAGCCTTCTCATGGCCGTAGCAATCTCAGCGCGGGGAACCTTATAGACGTCGCGCAGCGTGACCACGACGCGCGTGATGATCTCGGGGTAGACGCGAGCGGTGCGCGTGGCGATGACCTTGGCGGCGCGCGGTGACAGAACTTCGTCGTCGTCAAGCAGGTAGCGCAGGATGACGGTCTCGTCGATGATGGTGCTACTCATGGATATCTACTTCCTCGGGACCCAAAATCGAATCGTCGCTTTCCATGGCAAGGTATTCAACCCAGGCATTGCGCTCCTCGGCGCGGCGATTGGGGTCACCATATGCTTTGAGCGATCCATAGGCGGCGGTGCCGTCCTTTGAGCGCACGGCGACCGGCTGAAAGGGAAGCTTGCGCATCAAAATGCTTTGCGCGACAAATAAACGGACAGCCTCGGCGAGCGATGTGCCCATGGCGTCGTAGAGATGCTCGGCATGCTGCTTGTCTTCCTCGCGAATGCGCACCTGCAGGATGGCTCGTTTTTGAGTCGATGACATTACTGGCCTCCCTTAATGAGCGTGCAATATGAACAGTCAAATACAGCATCGGCTAATAATAGCCAATCTTATAACCACTACTTTATTGCACTAGAGTAATTGATTGTGAACAATATTACAAACGTACTACATCCTTCAGAAGCGAACGTGAAATCTTTCTTGAGCGTACGCATGTAATACACTCACCTTTATAGCTTCTAGAGAATAATTCCAACCTGCCAAAACCCCTGCAATACACCCGTATTGCAGGGCCTATGCTCAAGTTTGCCCCCTGCAACTGCGTATATTTAGCCTGTATATCGTTGGAGGAACTCTATCGAAGCGCCTGTTTCGCCGCATGCGCTCGATAGCCGATGCCAGGCCACGGGCGGCTTGGGGCAACGTCGACAGGGTCTCTCCGGCATGGGATTCAGGAGGGAGTGAACAACATGGGCAATAAACGAGTCGTGGCTGATTCTTCACGCTGCATTGGGTGCCAAACCTGTATGGCGGCGTGCATCGAGGCGCACGATATTCCCGGCAACATCGCCGCACCTCGCTTGCGCGTAACGCGCACCTACGAGATTTCCGCGCCGGTGGCATGTCACCACTGCGAGGACGCTCCGTGCGCCAAGGCCTGCCCTACGGGCGCCTTGTTCTTTGATCCAAAGAACCATCGCATCGGCGTCAACGAGGACAACTGCATCGGTTGCAAGAGCTGCGTCATGGCATGCCCCTTTGGCGCCGTGAGCGTGGCGACCACGCAGGTCCCCGTCTTGATGGGCGACGTGCGCGTGGGTTCGCAGACTAAGAGCTTCGTGCTCAAGTGCGACCTGTGCGTGGACCGTCCCGGCGGTCCGGCGTGTGCCGAGGCGTGTCCGACCAAGGGCCTCACCCTGGTAGACGAGGAACGTCTGGCAGAACTGACTGCCGAGCGTGCCCGCGCCACCATCGAAAACGAGGCGTAGGCGGGCGGCCATACAAGCCCAACGATTGCCAAATACGTACCGATTAATCGGTAGCAGAGAAAGGAAGGAGGGTGTCATGGAGAAGCATAAAGTGATCTGCCCGTACTGCGGCGCCGGTTGCCAGTTTAACCTCTTGGTCCAAAACGGCCAGGTCGTGGGTACCGAACCGCTCAACGGCATCACCAATCAGGGCGAGCTGTGCCTTAAGGGCATGAGCGGCTACGACTTCATCAACGACACCAAGATCTTGACTCCTCGCGTACTGCACCCGATGATCCGCCGCACCAAGGGCGCGGATCTTGAGCGCGTAAGCTGGGACGAGGCACTGGATTTCACCGCATCTAAGATGCAGGCCATAATTGACGAATATGGTCCTAACGCTGTCATGACCACCGGCTCTTCGCGAGGCGGCGGCAATGAGGCGAACTACGTCATGCAGAAGTTTACGCGTGCGTGCATCGGCACCCACAGCGTGGACAACTGCGCCCGTACTTGACACGGCCCTACTGTCCTCGGTCTGATGGACACGGTTGGTTCAGGTTGCATGTCATGCTCCATCCCCGGTATGGAGGATGCGGGCTGCATTTTCCTCTTCGGCTATAACCCTGCCGATTCGCACCCCATCGTCGCAAGGCGTATCGTGCGAGCCAAAGAAAAGGGTTGCAAGATCATCGTCGCCGACCCGCGCCATATTGAAACCGCGCGTATCGCCGATCTCTACCTTCCGATCAAGAACGGTTGCAACGTTGCGTTCCTCAACGCCTTTGCCAACTGCTTGGTCAACGATGGCCTCTACGACAAGGAATTCGTCGCCGAGCATACGAACGGCTTTGACGAGTGGTGGGAGACCATCAAGAACTACACTCCCGAATCCGTACAGGACATCACGGGTGTCGAGCCCGCGTTGATCCACCAAGCTGCCGAGATGTACGCCACGGCGAAGCCCTCTGCCATCATTGGCTGGGGCATGGGCGTATGCCAGCAGAAGCAGAACCTGAAGACGGTGCACACCATCGCCTCCATCGCCTGCGTTGCCGGCCAGATCGGCAAACCCAATTCCGGCCTCGCGCCCGTGCGTGGCCAGAATAACGTCCAGGGCTCCTGCGATATGGGCATGCTGCCCAACCTGTACCCTGGCTACCAGAAGGTCACCGACCCGGCAGTGCGTGCCAAGTTTGCCAAGGCTTGGGGCGTGCCCGAGGAAAAGCTCCCGCTCGAGGAGGGCTACAAGCTCACCGACCTGGGCCACCTGGTCGACGAGGGCAAGGTGCACTGCTTCTACAACTACGGCGAGGACCCGGTGCAGACCGAGCCCGATTCGGCCGGTATGCGCAAGACGCTCTCCGAGCTGGATCTGTTCATTTGCCAGGACATCTTTATGACGCAGACGACCATGCTCGCCGACGTCATCCTGCCTGCCACCTCTTGGGGCGAGCACGAGGGTGTCTTTACCGCATCCGACCGTAGCTTCCAGCACTTCGACGCGGCCGTTCCTCCCAAGGGCGAGTGCCGTCACGACTGGGAGATCTTCGCGGACCTGTCTACGCGTATGGGTTACCCCATGCACTACGACAACACCGAGCAGATCTGGAACGAGTGCATTAGTCTGTGCCCCAACTTTGTGGGCGCGACCTACGAGAAGATGGCTCCCGAGGGCGGTTACGCCCAGTGGCCCGTCAAGAGCACCGATGTGAACGACCACGGTACGCCCGACATGTTCGCTGGTGGCAAGTTCACCACCAAGGACGGCCGCGCCAACCTGATGGCGCACGACTGGGAGGCGCCCTCCGAGCTTCCCGACGATGAGTACCCGCTCATCCTGTGCACCGTCCGCGAGGTCGGCCACTACAGCTGCCGCTCGATGACCGGCAACTGCAAGACGCTGGCGCTGCTTGCCGACGAGCCCGGTTTTGTCCGCATGAATCCCGCGGACGCCCAGGCGCGCGGCATCAAGAACGGCGACATCGTCTCGATCCACAGCCGCCGCGGCCAGGTATACAGCCGCGCCGACGTGAGCGATCGCATCAACAAGGGCACGGTCTACATGACCTACCAGTGGTGGATCGGTAAGTGCAACGAGCTGACCATTCACAAGGTCGACCCGGTCTCGCATACGCCCGAGGACAAGTTCTCCGCCTGCCAGGTCGACGCTATCGCCGACCAGGTCTGGGCTGAGGGCGAGGTGGAGCGTCAGTACACCGAGCTCAAGCAGGCTCTGGTGGACGCCGCCGCTCCCCAGGACGTTGAGCCCGGCGCCGCCAAGTTCGACGACGAGACGCACGTGAATCAAATCGTGTAGTCCCGTTCTCGTTGGCTTTTTGGGCCGGGCGTCCCGTACGTTCGGGAGCCCGGCCCGTTATTTTGAAAGGAAGTGGGGATGAACCGCTTCATCGACATCAACCCGGAGAGGTGCATCGGCTGCGGAACATGCCAGTCCGCCTGTGCCGACGCCCACCGGATGCAGGGTCTTCAGGATACGCCGCGCCTGGCGCTCGTGAAGACCGGCGGTATTTCGGCCGCCCTTGCCTGCCACCATTGCGAGGGTGCCCCCTGCGCCGAGGTCTGCCCGGTGAATGCCATCGAGCACGATGGCGACCGCATCCACGTCAAGGAGCAGGAGTGCATCGGGTGCAGGCTGTGCGCCATCGCGTGCCCCTTCGGAGCCATCCATCCCGATGGCACGTCTATCGCCGGCGTCGCAGGCATGTGCGACCCGACGCCTTCGTATCCTAAGTCCCTGAGCAGCCTGCTTACGTGGGCTCCTGGTCAGTACACCTGCGCCGTTAAGTGCGACCTGTGCGCCTTTGACCCGGACGGCCCGCATTGCGTGGCGGCCTGTCCCACTAAGGCACTGACCGTCATGGGCGGCGCGGCCGATCGCGAGCTCGACGAGGCCAAGCGCCTGCGCTCGATCGAAAACGGTCCCGTCGTCGACGTTACCGCTGTGGCCCAGGGCCTGTCCGAGAAAGCAGAAGGGAGCGTAAACAATGGATAGCATGACGCTGTTTATCGCATCGCTTGCCGTCTCGTGCATCGGTGCGCTCGCCTCGGTTCTGCTGATCAAGGCCGATAACGCCGCCAAGTCCGCCGGCTGCCTAATCGGCGCCGTCGCCGCGGTGCTTTCGTTTGTGGCCGGTATCCAGGCCGTGCTGGGCGATGTCACGTCGGTCGACGCCATCGTGTTCTTCCCGTTTGCCCATTTCCAGCTGCTGCTCAACCAGCTGTCCGGCCTGTTCGTGGCGCTCATCTCGGTGCTCGCGTTTGCCGGCTCGATCTACGGTCTCAACTACTTTGATGAGTACCCGGGCAAAAAGGGCCGCGCCGGCTTCTTCTTTAACACCTTCGTGGCGTCCATGATGCTCGTCATCACCGCCGACAACGTGTTTTGGTTCCTGGTCGCCTTTGAGCTCATGTCGCTGACCTCGTACTTCCTGGTCGTGATCGAGGAGAACGAGAACTCCATCCATGGCGGTTGGCTCTACTTTGTGATCGCGCACGTGGGCTTTGTGCTCATCATGGCGAGCTTCCTCACCATGACCAACTTCGCCGGCGGCTCGTTTGCCTTTGCGGATTTCCGCGCCACGCAGTTTAGCCCCGCGGTCGCATCCGTGTGCTTCGTGCTCGCCTTCTTTGGCTTTGGCGCCAAGGCCGGTATTATCCCGCTGCACGGCTGGCTGCCCAAGGCACATCCCGAGGCGCCGTCCAACGTGTCGGCCCTCATGTCCGGCGGCATGATCAAGATCGGTATCTTCGGTATCCTCAAGGTGGGCCTCGACCTGCTCTCCGCCTCGGGCGTTCAGGTCTGGTGGGGCCTTATGGTCATGGTCTTCGGTGCGATCTCGTCGGTCCTCGGCGTGGCCTTCGCCCTGCAGGAGCATGACATCAAGCGCCTGCTGGCCTATCACTCCGTCGAGAACATCGGCATCATCCTGCTCGGCGTCGGCGCCTCCATGGCCGCCATGGCGCTCAACTCTGTCGGCATCGCCGTCCTGGCTTTGATGGCCGCCCTCTACCACACGTTTAACCACGCGATGTTTAAGGGCGAGCTGTTCTTGGGCGCCGGTGCGCTGCTGTACTCCACGGGTACGCGCAATATGGAGAAGATGGGCGGCCTGTTCCGTCGTATGCCGGCAACGGCCATCTGCTTCCTCGTTGGCGCACTTGCCATCTCGGCCATCCCGCCCTTCAACGGCTTTGTGTCCGAGTGGTTTACCTATCAGTCGCTGTTTAATGCCGCCATGCAGGGTGACAAGGCCGTCATGATCGTGGCCGTGTTCTCTGCCGTCGCGCTCGCCATTACCGGCGCGCTGGCTGTCACGTGCTTCGTCAAGGCCTACGGCGTCTCCTTTGCCTCCGCGCCCCGCTCCGAGGCCGCGGCCAATGCCAAGGAGGTTCCCGCCCCCATGGTGTTTGCGCAGGGCCTGCTCGCTGCCATCTGCGTCGTGTTGGGCATTTGCGCTCCCGTGATCGCTCCCGTGCTGGTCGATGTCGCCGCGTCCGTGCTGCATCCGTACGGTGGTGTGTTTGCCGCCGAGGGCATGCAGCTCATGAACCAGTACTCCGGCGCTGCCACCTCCACGCCCGCGATCGCCATTGCGCTCGTGGTGCTCGTCGGCCTTGCCTGCGGTTATCGCAAGCTCAAGACCGTCGGCAAGGTGCAGAAGTCCCAGCCGTGGGCATGCGGCTATGCTCCCAACGAGCATATGCCCGTCGTGGCCACGACCTTTGCCTCCGAGGTGTCCTGGTTCATGCAGCCGCTCTACACGCTGCGCGACCGCTGCACGGCCGTCTGCTGGTCCATCGCGCACTTCTTCCAGAAGCTCACCGGTGTGGCCGAGGCTGTGGAGCCCGTACCCGACAAGGTTCTCGTCGATGCCCCGCATAAGGGTGTCGAGAAGCTCGCCGATCTCGCGACTAAGCTCGAGGGCGGCAACTACAGCATCTATATCTGCTACATCGTCGCGGCACTCGTGGTGTTCCTCGTGCTCGCCGTGCAAATGGGTTAAGGAGGGGAGAGCATGAACAACATCGTACTTGCCGTTCTGCAGGGCGTGGTCGTCATGGCCGTCGCACCGTTCTTCTCCGGTCTCGGCCGCGTGATCCGCGCCAAGATGCACAACCGTCGCGGCCCCAGCATCATGCAGGACTACCGCGACCTGGCCAAGCTCTTTGCGCGCCCCGAGTCCCAGAGCGAGGATGCGAGCTTTGCGCTGCGCATCATGCCGCCGCTGTTCTTCGCCGTCGCCTTTATGCTCGCGATGGGTCTGCCGCTCTTTACGGCACAAAGCCCCATCCCGGTCTTTGGTGACGCCATTACCATCATGTACAGCCTGGCGCTCGCCCGTTTCTTCTTCGCCCTCTGCGGTGTGGATTCGTCCAACGCCTACGCCGGTATCGGCGGCGTCCGCGAGCTGCTCATGAGCGTGCTCATCGAGCCTTCCATGCTGCTGGCGCTGTTTGCCGCCGCCCTGGTGTGCGGCTCCACCGACATCGCCACCATGGGTCAGCACATCATGACGGGCGCCATCGACGCGCCGGTTGCCGTGATCCTCGCCGGCATTGCCTTTGCGATTGCCTGCTACATGGAACTCGGCAAGCTGCCGTTTGATCAAGCCGAGGCCGAGCAAGAGCTTCAGGAAGGTCCGCTCGCCGAGCTTTCCGGCCCGTCGCTCGCCATGGCCAAGCTTGCCATGTCCATGAAACAGGTCCTGGTCGTCGCCTGGTTCTGCGCGATCTTTGTCCCCTGGGGCGAGCCCGCGTCCGTGGGCGCCGCCGCTGTTCTGGGTGCAGTCATCTTCCTGGTGAAGTGCCTGATCGACTTTGTCGTATGCGGCGTGATCGAGAATTCCTGCTCGCGCTCGCGTTTTAAGGTGCTTGGCAATCAGACCTGGGCCGTCGTTGGCATCGCCGTGCTGGCGTTTGTCTTCGTGGTCGTCGGCGTGTAGGAGAAGGGAGAAACAATGTCATTTGCAGTCAGTCTGTCCCTTCTCGGCTTGGTCGCTATCGCGGCCCCGATGGTGGCCTCGGTGCTCGTCGCCCTGTTCCCCCGTCCGTACGCCAAGTGGTTCAGCGTTTTGGGTGCCGCCGTCTCGACGGTCTGCACCGTCGCCCTCGCCGCGAATTTCGCTGGCGCCGGCATGCCCGACACGCAGGTCCCCCTGATCTCGTTTGGGCAGACCCTCGTCATGGGATTCACCTTCGATCGCATGAGCACGCTGCTCGCGCCCGCCTTTGTGGGTATCGGCCTGCTTGTCGTGATTTATTCGATTCCCTATATGAGCGAGAATAACCGTGAGCATCCCGACGCACCGCGTCGTCGCTTCTACGCGTACCTCGCGACCTTCATCGGCGCCATGGCCGGCCTCGTGTACAGCTCGACCCTTTTGGGCCAGCTTGTGTTCTTTGAGATCACGGGTGCGTGCTCTTGGGGCCTCATTAGCTACTACATGACGCCTACGGCCAAGAAGGCCGGCATGAAGGCCCTGATCATTACGCATATCGGTGCGCTCGGCCTGTATCTGGGCGCCGCCATCGTGTTTGCCCACACCGGCACCTTCGCCATTACCGCGATTGCCGGCCTCGACGCCAAGCTCAAGGCTATCGTCCTTTTGCTCGTGCTGTTTGCGGCCTGGGCCAAGTCCGCACAGGTTCCCATGTACATGTGGCTGCCTTCGGCCATGGAGGCGCCGACGCCTGTTTCGGCCTACCTGCATGGCGCCTCGATGGTTAAGGTCGGCGTGTGCGTGTTCGCGCGTGCACTCGTCTCTGCCGGTGAGATTCCCGAGATCGTGGGTTGGGTCGCCATTATCGACGCCATGGTCACCATGCTCTTTGGTTTCCTTATGTACCTGCCGCAAAAGGACATGAAGCGCCTGCTGGCCTTCTCCACGATCGCCCAGCTCTCCTATGTGTTCTTTGGTCTGGGCCTTTCGGTCTTTGGCAGCCAGCTGGCCTTTGACGGTGCCGTGTGCCACATCTTTAACCACGCTTTCGCCAAGACCCTGTTCTTCCTGATCGCCGGTTCGTTCTCCTTTACGCTCGGCACGCGTATGCTGCCCAAGCTGCGCGGCATCGTAAAGAAGTACCCGATCTCGGGCGTGGGCTTTGGTGTCGCCGCGCTCGCCATTGCCGGCGTGCCGCCCATGAACACGTTCTTCTCGAAGTTCCAGATCATTGCCGGCGGCTTCTCTGTGGGTGCCGGCAACGTCGCGATCCTGGTGCTCGTGTGCATCATGGTCGCCGAGACCGTCGCCACCTTTGCCTGGTTCCTCAAGTGGATGGGCTATTGCCTGCCCGGCGAGCCGAGCGACGAGGTCGCTGCGGGAGCCCCGCTTCCCCGCGCGATGGCGTTCGTGTTCATCGTGCTCATCATCATGGTTATCGTCAGCGGCCCGCTTTCGGCCAGCTGGATCGGTTAGGAGGTAGAACGACATGGGTTATTCGATCGTCAACATCCTTGGCGGCCTTCTGATCGTCACGTCCACCATGGTGGTCGTCTCCAAGAACATCAAGCATGCCATCAGCTGGTATGCAGTGCAGTCGCTGGTGCTCGTGGGACTGCTCGCCACGCTCGGTGCCACTACCGGTGCGCAGGAGCTGCTTATGTGGGCTGGATCTGCCTTTATCACCAAGGTTGTCCTGGTCCCTTATATCCTCAACCGCGCATACAAGAAGATGGGTGAGCCGAGCGACGCATCGCTCAAGGCCGGCCTTAAGCCTGCGTGGGCCATTTGCATCATCGCCGTGGAGGTCGCGATCTGCTTTGCCGTCGTGACGCAGATCAGCCTGCCCACGGCCGAGGTCGCAACGCCTGCGCTCGCTATTAGCTTCGCTCACTTCTTTGTGGGCCTCACCTGCATCATCTCGCAGCGCAACATCATGAAGCAGATCTTTGGATACTGCCTTATGGAAAACGGCAGCCACGTGACGCTCGCGCTTTTGGCCCCCACCGCTCCCGAGATCATCGAGATCGGTATCGCCACCGATGCCATCTTTGCCGTCATCATCATGTCCATCGTCGTGCGTCGCATTTGGGACGACTCCCACTCGCTCGATGCGCGCGACCTGTCCGAGCTGAGGGGGTAGTCCATGGAAACGTTGATTCTCGCCCTGCTCGCGACTCCTTTGGTGTTCTCGCTGGTCATGGCGTTTTTGCCCAAGAACGCGTCCTATAACGTGTTTGCCGGTCTCAACCTGGTCTCCGTCGCAGCCGTCCTGGTGCTGTCGATTGTGACGGCCGGTGACGTCCTTATGAGCGGCGACACCGCGAGCGCTCTTGGCCTGTGGTTCCACCTCGATTCGCTGGGCGCCATCTTTGTGCTGCTCATCGGCTTTATCGGTTTTCTTACCGGGCTGTTCTCGCTGCCCTATGTAAAGGCCGATATCGAGGAGGGCTCCATGCCCGCCGAGCGCGCCAAGCAGTATTTTGCGCTGTTTAGCCTGTTTGTGTTCACCATGCTGCTCGCGTGTCTGTCCAACAACATGATCCTCACGTGGGCCGCCGTTGAGGCAACCACGCTTTCCACCGTGTTCCTCGTGGGTATCTACAAGAACAAGACGGCCCTCGAGGCTTCTTGGAAGTACGCGATGGTCTGCACCGCCGGCGTGGCCTTTGGCCTGTTCGGTACGCTGCTGATCTACGCCAACGCCGCCGACGTGATTCCCAACGCCCACGAGGCCGCATTCCTGTCGTGCGTGCTGCCGTATGCCGACCAGTTCGACCCGACGCTCATGCGCCTCGCCTTTGCGTTTATCGTGATCGGCTTTGGCACCAAGGCCGGCCTGTTCCCCATGCACACTTGGCTGCCCGATGCCCACTCCCAGGCCCCGAGCCCTGTCTCGGCCCTGCTTTCGGGCGTGCTGCTCAAGTGCGCCATGCTCGTGATCATGCGCTTCTACGGCTTTACCATCCAGGCCGTGGGCGCCGAGTATCCGCAACTTTTGCTGTTGATCGTCGGCACGCTGTCCATTTTGGTGGCGGCACTTTCGATGTTTCGCCAGGACGACCTCAAGCGCCGCTTTGCGTACTCGTCTGTGGAGAACGTGGGCGTTATCGCCCTGTGCCTGGGTATCGGTGGCCCGCTGGGTATCGCCGCGGCCCTGCTGCACTGCGTGTTCCACGGCTTTACCAAGACGCTCGCCTTCTGCGTGTCCGGCAACATCCAGCACGCTTTTGGCACGCGTAGCCTGGCCAAGATTCAGGGCGTCGTCGAGGTTGCCCCCGCAACCGCCGCGCTCGCCGTCCTGGCGCTGCTCGGTCTTGGTGCCTTCCCGCCCTTCGGCATGTTTATCTCCGAGTTCCTGACTTTTGTCGCCGGTGTTACCGCCGGTCCCATGTGGCTGGTCGTCGTGGTCGCCCTCGGTCTTACCGTGGCCATCTCCGCGCTCACCCGCATCGCACTCAAGTCGGTATTCGGCCATGCGCCCCAGGGCATGGGCAAGCATGAGGCCCCGGCGCTCATGCTTATCCCCGAAATCATCCTGGCTGTCATGATCTTGTGGTTTGGCATCGCCACCCCGCTGCCTCTCGTGCACGGTGTGGAGACCGCGACCGGCATCGTGCTCGAGCAGAGCACCGAGGAACTTCACGCGACGCCGATGTACCGCGCTGTGTTCGGTACCGAGACCGCTCAGAGCGAGGTGGAGTAACGAATGATTGAAACTGAGAACAAGGTGTACGCCCGTCGCTGCGAGAGCCATGTCGAGGCCCTGCGCCGCGCCGTTCCGGGCTGCATCGAGAAGGTCGAGTGGCAGTGCGAGGACCAGCTGACGATCACCGTCAAGCAGGACAAGCTGCCCGAGGCCGTCCACTACCTGTATTACGAGCGCTACGGCTGGATTCCCGTGATCATCGGCAACGATGAGCGCAGCCTGTGCGGCCGCTACGCCGTGTACTACGTCATCTCCATGGAGGGGGAGGATCCCGGCTGGGTGACCGTGCGCACCGAGGTCGATCCCGCCAAGATGACGTTCCCGTCCGTGACGCCGTTCGTCCCCGCCTGCGTGTGGGGCGAGCGCGAGCTGCGCGACATGTTCGGTCTGATCCCCGAGGGTCTGCCCGATCGTCGTCGCCTGGTGCTGCCCGACGATTGGCCCAGCGGCCTGTATCCGCTGCGCAAGGACTCCATGGATTACCGTTTCCGTCCCGCTCCCGCGAGCGACATGGAAAACTACGAGTTCTTGGCCGACACCAAGGGCAAGGAGACCACGCTCGTCCCCATGGGCCCGTTGCACATTACCTCCGACGAGCCCGGCCACTTCCGCCTGTTTGTCGAGGGCGAGACGATCGTCGACGCCGACTACCGCCTGTTCTACGTGCACCGCGGCATGGAGAAGGTCGCCGAGACGCGCCTGAACTATGACGCCGTGACGTTCCTCGCCGACCGCATCTGCGGCATCTGCGGCTGCGCCCACTCGGTGGCCTATGCCGAGGCCGTCGAGCGCGCCCAGGGCATCCATGTCCCGCCGCGCGCCCAGTACATCCGCGCCATCATGCTCGAGGTCGAGCGTCTGCACTCGCATCTGCTCAACATTGGCCTGGCGTCGCACTACACGGGCTTCGACTCCGGCTTCCAGCAGTTCTTCCGCGTCCGCGAGAAGTCCATGGACCTGGCCGAGAAGCTCTCCGGTCACCGCAAGACCTACGGCCTCAACGTGATCGGCGGCGTGCGTCGCGACATTTTGGCCGAGCAGAAGCTCTCCACGCTCACGACCATCCACCAGCTGCGCTCCGAGGTTCAGGAGCTCGTCGACGTCTTACTCTCCACGCCCAACTTCATTGAGCGTACGAGCGGTATCGGCATCTTGGACCGCAAGATCGCACGCGACTTCTCGCCGGTCGGCCCGCTCATGCGTGGCTCGGGCTATGCCCGCGACGTGCGCTTTGACCATCCCTTCGACGGCTACGCCGATCCGGACGTCCAAAAGATGCATGCCGCCACGGCCGACACCTGCGATGCCTTCGGCCGTACCGCCGTTCGCATCCAGGAGGTCTACGATTCGATCGACATGATCGAGACCATGCTCGAGAACTGCCCGTCGGGCCCCATCCTCACCACGGATTGGGAGTACACCCCGCACAAGTACGCCATCGGCGCCACCGAGGCGCCGCGCGGCGAGGACGTGCACTGGGCCATGCTCGGCAACAACCAGAAGTGCTACCGCTGGCGCGCCAAGGCAGCTACGTACAGCAACTGGCCGGTCCTGCGCTACATGTTCCGCGGCAACACCGTGGGCGACGCGGCGCTGATCGTCGGCTCTCTCGACCCGTGCTACTCCTGCACCGACCGCGTGACGGTGACCGATGTCGCCGCCAAGCGCGACCACGTGCTCGACAAGGAGCAGTTCGAGAACGTCTGGCGCGACAAGTCGCCGCTTGCGGGCGAGGGCACCATGGCCGCTCCGCTCGATGAGGAGGCGCTCTAATATGCTGAAGCTTTGGAAGGTTAACGCCAAGGCCGGCGACGCGACGGTCAAGTACCCGTTTGCGCCGTTCCCCACCAATAAGGACATGCGCGGCAAGCCCGAGCACAATGCCGAGCTCTGCATCGCTTGCGGTGCCTGCGGCGTGGCGTGCCCGGCCGATGCCATTCGCATGGACACCGACCTTGCGGCCGATACCATCACCTGGTCGATCGACTACGGTCGCTGCATCTTTTGCGGCCGCTGCGAGGAGGCCTGCCCCATGGAGGCCATCAAACTCACCGAGGAGTTTGAGCTGGCCGTCATGAGCAAGGACGACCTCACCAGCAAGAGCGTCTACACGCTCGAGCACTGCTCGCGCTGCGGCAAGCCGTTTGCCCCGCATAAGGAGATCGACTACGCCAAGCGCCTGCTGCAAAAGACCGGCGGCATGGAGGCCATCCAGGCCGCCCGTACCGTCGGTATGTGCCAGGAGTGCAAGCGCGAGCTCGACGCCCTGCGCGCCGCCTCGGCCGTAAAGACCGGCAACGCGCGCGGCATGGCTGCCAACGAGACGCTTGCGTCCGGTGAGCCCCAGGGCCCCGGCATGGAGTATCTGGGCGGCCACGGCGTGAACCCGGAGTATGTCGACCGCGAGCTCAACCCCGATGCGCCCGAGATCCCCGCTGGACCTGCACCGGTCGAGGGCATCATCATGGATTTTGATACGAAGGAGGAGTAACCATGGCCGAACCCACGCTTTTGCCCGAGCGGCTTCAGTACCGCCCGACCAAGATCGAGCTCGACGAGAGCATCGAGAAGGCCAAGGCGACCCTTCTTAAGAAGATCAAGCGCTCGGTGTACGTCTACCGTGTTGACTGCGGCGGCTGCAACGGCTGCGAGATTGAGATCTTCGGTTCCATCACGCCCGTCTTTGACGTCGAGCGCTTTGGCATCAAGGTCGTGCCTTCGCCCCGTCACGCCGACGTGCTGCTGTACACCGGCGCCGTGACGCGTGCCATGCGCATGCCGGCCCTGCGCGCCTTTGAGGCTGCACCCGATCCCAAGATCGTGGTGTCCTATGGCGCGTGCGGCTGCACCGGCGGCATCTTCTACGACAACTACTGCGTCTGGGGCGGCACGGACAAGATTCTGCCGGTCGATGTCTATATCCCCGGCTGCCCGCCCAGCCCCGCGCAGACCATCTACGGCTTTGCCATGGCGCTCGGTCTGCTGGACCAAAAGCTCCATGCCGAGACCACGGTGGAGGCCGCCGGCGAGCAGGCCGATATCCTGCACCCTGGCGTGCCGTACAAGCTGCGCGTTGCCATCGAGCGCGAGGCTCGCGCCATGAGCGGCTACCGTTACGGCCGCGACCTGGCCAATGAGTTTATGGATACGCTCGAGGGCGCGCCCAAGGGCGATATCCGCGGTGCCATGGCGCTGCTCATCGACAAGCAGGACGATCCGCGCCGCGTCGAGGTGTACTCGGCGCTGCAGGATCTGGTGCTGGCCGGAGGTCGCTAGATGGAGCTCACGGACCGCTCTGGTTACTTTGCGGGCCCCGGCATGCTCGGCGGCTCCTTTGGCGATGCCTCGCGCGCAAGCGACGAGGCCGCCGAGGGCGTCGCCGACCCCTGCCTGGGCCATGCGCCCGACCAGGTGGTCTTCTACGAGCTCACGCGTAAGTTTGTGGAGACCGAGGAAGACGTTCCCCAGGAGGCCTGCGACGTGCTGTACTACACGCTCGCCGTGGGCCACCACACTGGCGTGCTCGACTGCTTTGAGCCGCGTCTGTCGGTGCCGGTGGATGTCTTCTATTCGCTCGTCGACGCGCTGCCGGAGGGGGAGGCCAAGACCAAGTTCGAGGCCATCCGCTCCTTTGGCGAGTGCCAGCTCGACAAGGCGGCGGTGCCTTCGCTGCTCGAGGCCTGCGACACGCTGCTCGACGAGCGCGGTTTTCGCGGCTCGGCCAAGGCCGGCATCTCGGTGTTCGACGACGACTTTGGCCTGCATGCCCAGCAGGTCGCGTTTCTGATGAAGTTCCGCGATCTGGTTGAGCGCGTGCGCGATGTGTCGGGCGTGTACCTGACGGGAAGGTTGCAGTAATGGGTCGCGTTGTGGATGGACGTGTGAACGGCGCCCCGTTTGCGGGTATCGTGCTCACGGCAGGAAGCGTGCTGCGTGCCGACGATGCCGCCGGCCCCGTGCTCTCCAAAAAGATGGAGGACGCGCCCATTGCCGGTTGGTACACCATCGACGGTGGCCAAACGCCCGAGGACGACATCATCGAGGTCAAGCGCGAGCGTCCGCCTCGTCTGGTCTTGGTCGATGCCGCCGACATGGCGCTGCCCGTCGGGTCTATCCGCCTGCTCGATAAGCGCGATGTGGCCCGCAAGTCGATGTTCACCACGCATTCGCTCCCTTTGTCGATTCTGATCGAGGAAATCGAGCAGTCGTGCGAAGATATCGTCTTCATAGGGATTCAGCCGGGCGATACGGAGTTTTACAACCCTATGTCCCCGGAGGTCTTTGACGCCGTCGACGCCGTGTACGACGCCGTGGCCGCCAACGACTTTTCCCACTTTGTCCGCTTGGGACAAGAGCAATAGGAGCGCTTGTCCCTGCTGATTAGGAAAGAAGTGATTGACATGGCAGATTCCAAGGCAGAATATCCCGCTCCCGATTGCCTGGCGCCCGCCGCGATCGAGGCCAAGACCGAGGCCGCCGGCGTGACCAAGGCCAACCTGCCGGTCGCAAAGGCCTTTCTGTTGGCAATGTTCGCCGGCGCGTTCATTGCCTTCGGTGGCCTGTTCTTTACCGTGTTCTTGAGCGATAGCACGCTGGGCTGGGGCGCCCAGCGCGTCGTGGGCGGCCTGTGCTTTTGCCTGGGCCTGGTGCTTGTGCTGGTGTGCGGCGCCGAGCTGTTTACCGGCAATTCGCTTATGGTCTGCGCACTCAAGAGCAAAAAGATCACCCTGGTCCAGATGCTCAAGGCTTGGGTCGTCGTATGGGTCGGTAACTTTGTCGGTGCCCTGTTCATCGTCTTTTTGGTGTACATGGCCGGCATTTACAAGCTCAACGGCGAGGCGGTCGCCAATTCCATGGTGAGCGTCGCCGCCGGCAAGGTGACGGTCGACTGGGTGACGATCTTCTTCCGCGGCATCCTGTGCAACATCTTTGTGTGCCTGGCCGTGTGGATCGGTACCGCCGGCAAGACCGTGGTCGATAAGGTTGTGGGCATTCTGCTGCCCATCGCCGCCTTTGTGGCCTGCGGTTTTGAGCACTGCGTTGCCAATATGTACTTTTTGCCCATGGGTGCCGTGATGCACGCGTGCGGCTATGGTGCCGACGTCGCCGGCGCCGATGCGCTCAACGCTGCGGGCATTGCGTTTAACCTGTCCGCCGCCACGCTGGGCAACATCGTGGGCGGCGCGGTTCTGGTCGCGCTCGGCTACTGGTTTATCTACGCCAAGAAGTCCGAGGCGTAATAAGCCGGAATGACGTACGGGCCTCCCGAGGGGCGTTTGCCTTTTGGGAGGCTCTTCGTGTCTTGCTGCGGTAGATGCTGCGGGCTTTGCGTCGCGGCAGCTGGCGGCAGAGCTGTGGTGCGGTGGGGCCTGAACCCCTGAGCTGGAAGGAATAATCGAGATGGCATCGAGAACTATGCATGACGGTCGCTTCGTGGTGACGACATGCGGGGGATGCTATGCCGATTGCGCCTTTGCGGCCCATGTTGAGGATGGGCGTGTGGTGGCCGAGTTGCCGGTGCCGGGGCATCCGTGCGCGGCGCGTGCCCTGTGCGCCCGCGGACGGCATCGCCTGGCAATGCCGTTTGACGAGCGTGACCGCATTGTGCACCCCATGCGACGCCGCCGAGATGGCTCGGGGTTTGATGCGATTACCTGGGACGAGGCGTTCGCGCAGATTGCCGAGCGTCTTTTGGGGATTGTTGACGAGTGCGGGCCTCGTGCACTGGGCATGACGCTCGGCGTGCCCTCGTTCGACCGCTACTGGGCGTATCGCTTTATGCATGCGCTGGGCTCGCCCAACATGTACGGTGCCGACGGTGCCTGCGAGGTAAGCCGACTTACCGGTTGGGAGCACAGCCTGGGTTATAGTCCCGCCTCCGACCTGTCGCATACCGACTGCATCATGTACCTGGGGCGTTCCATTGTCGATTCGTCGACGATGGGGGCCGTTGACGCGCTCAACGATGCGCGCCGGCGCGGGGCGAAGATCATCGTGGTTGACCCCCGGCGCAGCGGCTCGGCCGCGCTTGCCGATCGCTGGCTCCGCGTACGCCCGGGCTGCGACTTGGCGCTGCTGTTGGGTATTGTCCACGTCTTGATTGCCGAGGGCCTGTACGATCACGAGTTCGTGGACCGCTACACCACAGGCTTTGACGAGCTGGCACAGGCGGCCAGTGCTTGGACGCCCGAGTGGGCCGAGTCGATGTGCGACGTGCCAGCCGCAGAGATTGTCGCCACGGCGCGCGATCTCGCTGGCGCCGCGCCTGCCGCCGTGGTGGATGCGGGCTTTCATGGCGGCATCGGAATCGCGTATGCCAATAGCACCCAGACCGCGCGCGCTATTTGCTTGGTCGACGTGCTGCTGGGCTGCATCGGACACGCGGGCGGTGCCCTCAACCCGCCCACGCCGCTTGTGTTGGGCGACCTCGATCCCGCACGCTTTGCGACGCCGCCGGTGCCGCGCGGGCCCAAGCTGGGGTCCGAGCGCTATCCGCTGGTCGATCCGGTGCGCGGCCTGTGCACGACTATCGGTCAGTCGATTCTTGCCGGCGATTTGCGTGGGCTCATCGTCTATGCCAGTAACCCCGGTGCGGGCTATGGCAATGCACGGGCTTGGTTGAGTATTTTGCAGCAGCTCGACTTGCTCGTGACGATTGATATTCGCTGGTCCGAGACGGCGCGCGCTTCCGACTTCGTGCTGCCCGACGTGACGTATCTGGAGGCTGACCGCGGCGTGGGAACGCTGGTGGGCGCCAACGATGCGCGCGTGTTCTACCGCAACGCCGTGCTGCCTGTGCAGCATGATGACACACGTCCCGGTCGGGAGATTTTTGCCGGTCTGGCGCAGGCGTGTGGCGTGGGCGAGTACTTCGACTTTACGTCCGACGATCTGGCCGCTGCTCAGGTGGCTCCGTTTGGGATTGATCTGGACGAGCTCAAGGAGCGCGGCTGGGCCGACACGGGCGTTGCGCAGCCGTCGCGTACGGGCGAGCCGGTGATTCCCTTGAACGGCGGCAGGATCGCGCTGGCAAGCGACGTATGGGAACGAGCCGGTCTGGGTCGCGTGCCCAACTGGATCGCGCCCATGGTGGAGCCCGGCCCGGGGATGTTTCGTCTCATTAGCGGCAACCGTCCCTTTGAGTCGCATACCTCGCGCAGGCTCGCGGCGGCAGGTGCCGCCGAGGCTGGATCGGACCTGGATGCCGTGCAGATGAATGCCGATGCTGCTGCTCACATGGGCATCGCCGACGGCGAGGTCGTCGAACTCGTGAGCGATATGGGCCGCGACCGCGTGCGCGTGGAGACGACGCCGTATCTGCATCCGGCGTGCATCTTCACCTCGGCCGCTCCCGGCGGGCGTTCGTTTGGCGCCGATGCCGGTGGCGCTCAAGCCTTGGGCGTGGGTCCGCTCGACCATACGCCGTTGCGTTGGGACCCGTTGACGGGCGCCGCGCTCACCCAGGAAAACGCCGTTCGCGTGGAAAAGATCGCGGCACGCGAGGATAATAGCGATTGATTGACTCAGCCGATCGAATTGGCTGATAGTTTGACGTTCGAACGATTGATTCACCTTTGGTTTTGAAAGGTCGCACATGAGCGATAGCCAGAACATGTCCGATGGGGTGCGCGCCCGCCTGCGCGCCATTCCCTCCGTCAACGAGCTGCTCGCAGAGTGGCCGGTTGTGAAGGCGGCGGGGGAGACCTGCGACGCGGTGGTGCATGCCGCCGTCACGGCCGAGCTCGACGAGGAGCGCGCCGCGATTCGTGCCGGCGCCGCCCCGCGTTCCAAGCGCGAGCTGGCCTCGGCCATCGAGTGGCGTGCGCATCGCTCCGCGCTGCCGAGCCTGCGTCCCGCCGTCAACGCCACGGGTGTGGTTATCCATACCAACCTGGGTCGCGCCCCGCTCGCGGAATCAGCTGCCAAAGCCGTGGCCGAGGTCGCGCGCGGGTATAGCACGCTCGAGTACAGCGTCGACACCTGTTCGCGCGGGTCGCGCAAGGAGCACGCCGCGCGGCTGATTCGCTCTCTCACCGGTGCCGAGGACGCGCTTGTGGTCAACAACAACGCCGCCGCAGTGTTGCTGGTGCTGGCGACTCATGCTGCGGGCAAAGAGGTTATCGTCAGCCGCGGCGAGCTTGTCGAGATTGGCGGCAGCTTCCGTATCCCCGATGTTATGGAGGCTTCGGGCGCCAAACTCGTCGAGGTCGGCGCCACCAACCGCACGCATCTGGGCGACTACGAGCGCGCCATCACGCCCGAAACGGCCATGATCCTGAAGGTTCATCCTTCTAACTATCGCATCGAGGGCTTTCACGAGGAAGTGAGCTCAAGGGAGCTCGCCGCTCTGGCCCACAAACATGGTCTGCTGTTCTACGAGGACCAGGGGTCGGGCGCGTTGTTGCCCGACGACATCTTGGTGCGCGGCGGCGAAGAAACCACGCCGGCTTCGGTTGCGGCGGGGCTCGATTTGGTGTCGTGCTCGGGCGATAAACTGCTCGGTGCAGCACAGGCGGGCATTATCATGGGCCGTCGTGACCTGGTCCAGGCCTGTGGGTCACATCCGCTTATGCGTGCTCTGCGCCCGGGTAAGCTCGCACTGGCGGCGCTCGAGGCCACACTGCGCATTTACATGGATGGGGCGGATGTGGCCCATCGCGAGGTGCCGGTGCTCAACATGCTCACGCTTCCGCAGACACATCTGGAGCGTCGTGCACGCAAGCTGCGCGAGCTGATGGTGGCGGGCCTCGATAAGGCTGGCTGCCCGTGTGCCGTGCAGCTGGAAATCGTCGAGGAGTCGTCGACTCCCGGCGGCGGCTCGCTGCCTACCGTCGAGCTGCCCACCATGTGCGTTGCCGTGCGTCTTGTCGATGAGCGTCTTTCCGTTGACGCGCTCAAGCGCTCGCTCGTTCAAGATTTCGACACGCCGGTCGTCACGCGAGCCTCGCACGATCGTGTCCTGTTTGACGTGCGTACGCTCGTGGGCGACCGCGATATCGAGACGGCGGCAACGACGCTCGTCGCGTGCGTTAAGAAGGCGATTGCTCGATGAGTGAGGTTAAAGCGCTGGTGGAGTGTCCCGTTATCGTTGGCACGGCGGGCCACGTCGACCACGGTAAGTCGGCGCTGATCGAGGCACTGACCGGCAAGAATCCCGACCGTCTGGAGGTTGAGCGCCGTCGCGGTATGACCGTGGAGCTGGGTTTTGGCGAGCTGGCACTGCCGAGCGGCAAGATCGTCGGCCTGGTCGATGTGCCGGGGCATGCCCATTACCTGCGCGCCATGGTACAGGGTGCGACGGGCATCGACGTTGCCGTGCTGGTGGTTTCGGCCGTCGAGGGCGTAATGCCGCAGACCCGCGAGCACGTGCATGTGCTGGAGCTGTTGGGCGTTACGCATATGGTGGTCGCGCTGACGATGTGCGACCTGGCCGACGCCGAGATGACCGAGCTTGCCGAGCTCGATGTCGATGACTTTTTGTCGGGTACCGTGTTTGCGGGCGCGCCGATCGTGCCCGTGTCGTCCAAGACGGGCGAGGGGATCGACGGGCTGCTTGCGGTGCTCGACGAGCAGGTGGGTGTTTGCTGGGATGCCTGTCGCGACCGTGCCGAGCGGAGCGATGCCGCGCCTCGCCTGCCTATCGACCGCTGCTTTACGATCAAGGGCGTCGGCACCGTCGTGACGGGAACGCTGCACGATGCGCCGGTTGCGGTGGGCGACGAGCTGATGGCTTTGCCATCGCGTACGGTCTGTCGTGTGCGCGGGATTCAGGTGCATGGCGATACGCCGCGCGCGCTGCCTGGGCAACGCGTGGCGCTCAACCTGGTTGGTGACGGTGTCGCGGCACTTGACCGCGGCGAGATGCTGGGCGTGGCAGACCGTTTTGGTCAGACGTTACGCTTTATGATGACGTTCACCTACCTGGGTCGCGAGGGTGCCAAGCCGCGCGTGCTCGAGTCGGGCGCGCGTGTGCACGTGATGGCGGGTACGGCCGAGGTTGTCGGCCGCATCATGCTTTTGGAGGGCGAGGCCCCCATGGCGGTGGGCGAGACCCGTACCGTGCAGGTGCGCCTGGATAATCCACTGCCGCTGCGTGCCGGAGACCGTGCCGTGGTGCTGTCGTATTCGCCCGTGATGCTCATCGGCGGCGGGCGCGTGCTGCTATCGCGCTGCCGTCGCTCGCGCGAGCTTGCCGAAGGAGAGCGTGCGCTGTATGCGGCGCTCGAGTCCGGCGATATCGCGGGCGGTGTGAGCGCTTGGCTGGCGCTGCAGGCGCTGCCGGTTACGGCGGTTGATGTTGCCGAGGCTTTGGATCTTGGTGTCAGCGAGGTCGATGCCGCACTGCACAGGTTGGTGGCTCAGGGGTCCGTTCGCAAGCTTGCCGTGGGTGATGCGGGCCTCTTGGCGGACGCCGCGGTGCTCGACGCCGCGATGGATGCACTGGCGGCGACCTTGTCGGCCATGCACGCGGCGGCTCCCAAGGAGACGGGCTTTACGCCCGGCGCCGTTGCCCATGCTGCGTGGCCTGCCGCTGATGAAGGCGTTGCCGCGGCTCTGATTGCCGAGGGCTGCTCGCGTGGCGTTTGCGCCGCCGAGGGCGCCGAGGTATTCGATCCGCATTCGGCCGCCGCGGCGGCACGCGTGGTGCGAGAGGCTTGCGAGCGGATCGTCGCGCTGCTTGACGAGGCCGGCCTGGATGCACCGGCGCTTCCCGAGGTGGGCGAACAGCTGCAGCTCGGCCGCGACACCATGACGCGTGCCCTGCGCGAGCTTTCGCTCAACCGCTCGATCGTGAAGGTCGAGCGCGACGTTGCCCTGTCCGCTGCCGCCGAGGCCCATGCGCGCGAGCTTGTTGCCGCCGCCATTGAGGCAGCCGGCGGCGCTGCCACCACGAGCGTGCTGCGCGAGGCCCTGGGCGTGTCGCGCAAACGTGCCATCAGCATTTTGGAGCACCTGGATGCCGTGCGCTTTACGGTGCTCGACAAGGATGCCGGCGGCCTGCGCTCCCTGCGCTAGATTGGCTGCTCGGTTTGGTAAAATACCGCCGCACTTGGGAACGGATGGGCTCCGGTGGGCTCCGCGGTCCTCAAAACCGTTGCGAGGCGTGCAAAACGTCTTGGATGTGTTCGATTCACATACGTTCCCGCCATACGCTACCAGCGCTTTTGTGCTCGCGGTCTTGCTGCGTGCCGCAAAGGCGCTGTTTTGTTTTTGCATGGGTTTGCCGTGCCGCCCGCTTTATCGGCGACGGTATTTTGCTTCGCATGCCGGGTTTTGAGCATGCCGATGGGGGTGTTTTGCCGTATGACTACCGTAAGACGGGCCGATCTTTCTTGCGTCGTCCAAGCGGGCGGGCTGTCCTCACGCATGGGCCGCGATAAGGCGCGCATGACGTTTTGCGGCGAACCGCTCATCGAGCGCGTGCTGGGTCGGCTGGCACCAGTTGCCGGCGAGTTGGTCGTGACGACCTCGCGACTCAGTGAGCTGGCCTACCTTGAGGAATGCACGTTTGACGGACTGCGCCCCCGCGTAGTCATGGACATTGACGGTCCCGCCGGTGCCATGCGTGGCATCGCGAGCTCACTGGCTGCCGCTCGGTTGCCTCTCGTTGCTATCGTCGCCTGTGATATGCCGTTTGTCTCTTCAGAGCTAATCGGTGCCCTTGCCGGCTGTGTCGAGGCCGAGGCACTCGACGTGTGCGTGCCGCGCGAGGAGCGGGGGATTGAGCCGCTTTGCGCCGTCTGGCGCCGTGACGCGTGTGCGCCGGTTGCCCAAGAGCTGCTCTCCTGCGACCGACAGCGCATTCGCTGCCTGATCAATCGCGTTCAGGCCGGTTATATGGATGAGCCGCAGATCGTTAAGGCCGCCGGCTCGACGCTCTGCTTCGAAAACGTCAATACGCCCGAGGAGTTTGCGGCAGCCGAGCTGCTCGCCTAGATCTGCATACATCAATGACGGGAGATGCCGTGTCACATGATATTTGCCCCGATACCGGGGAACCTTGCGTTTGCGATGGGTCCGAGCCTTGTACCTGCGGTTGTGGTGGCTGTGGACATACGGCCGAGGAAGAGGCAGCGGCGGCTGCGTATCGCGAGTCGCACCGCGAGGCCTCGTTTGACGATGCCCCTGATCACGAACGCAAGATCATCGTTTCGTTCGATAGCACCTTCGATGTGATGGAATGCGAGCAGCTGTGCCTTGCCGCCGGTGTGCCCGGGCGCATCATGCCGCTGCCCGGCTCCATTACCGCAGGTTGCGGCCTGTGCTGGGCCATGCCGTTCTCGGGCGATGCCCTCGCCGCCTTCCGCGCCGCCACCGAAGGCCGCATAACCCCCGCCGACTACCATCAGCTCGTCCTCTAGCCACCAACACTACCACAAAGGTGCCTGTCCCCAATGTGGTGGTTTGGAACACGTGGACGAAACAGGTTTGAAACACGGGTTTTGCACGTCAGGTGCTCAAAAACGCTTCTACCTGCATCGTAATCAAAACGAAACATCCGCTCGTCGGCTTATGCGAAACTTTGCTGCAACAGTGCGATATTATCCATACTCGATAAAGCTCGCGGCGCATGGTACGCCGCGAACGACACCTTTCTTTTCCATCAATTGGAGGAAGCATGAGCTACACGCAGAAAGTTCTCGACGAGCTCAAGGCCCGCTATCCCGAGCAGCCTGAGTTCATCCAGGCCGCGACCGAGATCCTCGGCACCATCCAGCCGGCGCTCGACGCCCACCCCGAGTACGAGGAGGCCGCCCTGCTGGAGCGCCTCGTCGAGCCCGAGCGCATCGTTATGTTCCGTGTCCCCTGGGTCGACGATCAGGGCAAGGTTCAGGTCAACCGCGGCTATCGCGTCGAGTTCAACTCTGCCATTGGACCCTACAAGGGCGGCCTGCGCTTTAACCCGACGGTCACCCTGGGTATGCTCAAGTTCCTGGGTCTGGAGCAGATCCTCAAGAACAGCCTGACCACCCTTCCCATGGGCGGCGGCAAGGGCGGCTCCGACTTTGACCCCAAGGGCAAGTCCAACAACGAGATCATGCACTTCTGCCAGTCCTTCATGACCGAGCTCTATCGCCACATTGGCCCCAACACCGACGTTCCCGCCGGCGACCTGGGCGTTGGCGGCCGCGAGGTTGCCTACCTGTTCGGTCAGTACAAGCGCCTGACCAACGAGTGGACCGGCGTCCTCACCGGCAAGGGCCTCTCCTTTGGCGGCTCGCTCGCCCGTACCGAGGCCACCGGCTACGGCCTGGCCTACTTTGTGGACGAGTACCTCAAGAGCCGCGGAGACTCCTTCGAGGGCAAGAACGTCGTCGTTCACGGCTCCGGTAACGTCGCCATCTACGCGGTCCAGAAGGTCTCTCAGCTCGGCGGTAAGGTGCTGGCCTGCTCCGACACCCATGGCTGGGTCGAGGATCCCGACGGCATCGACTACACCGTGCTCGAGCATGTCTACAACAAGAAGCGCTCCGGCCACGACAAGGGCGTTACGCTCGCTATGTACGTCGACGAGAAGCCCAATGCCACGTGGCACGAGGGCGACGGCCGCGGCGTGTGGCAGCTGCCCTGCGACATCGCGCTGCCCTGCGCTCGCGAGAACACGCTGCTGCTCGAGGACGCCCAGGCGCTCGTCGCCAACGGCTGCAAGGTGGTCGGTGAGGGCGCGAACATGCCCACGACCATCGAGGCCACGACCTACTTCCAGGAGAACGGCGTCGCCTTTATGCCTGGTAAGGCTGCCAACGCCGGTGGCGTGCTCGTGTCCGGCCTGGAGATGAGCCAGAACGCCGAGCACCTGTCCTGGACCTTCGAGGAGGTCGACGGCAAGCTCGAGCAGCTCATGCGCGGCATGTTCCATAACGTGGACGACACCGCCAAGGAGTATGGCCAGGAGGGCAACTTCGTTATGGGCGCCAACATCGCCGGCTTCCTGAAGGTCGCCGACGCTATGCTCGCCCAGGGCGTCTGCTAAATCTTCGCTCGACATAGCATGTGATGAGGCTCCCAGCCATTCCGGCTGGGAGCCTTTTCTATCCCGGAGGACTCCTCATAACTTGCGGTGATATACGGACTGTTTTGCGTTCCAGAACGGCTAATCAGTCCGTATATCACCGCAAGTTATGGATGGGTGGGTGGATTTTGTCCTAAAACAGTGTGCGGCCCCTCGTTTGGTACACTTAAAAGTACTGGACAAGTGAAGAGATGGGGGAGAACGTGCTCAAGTTCGGTACCTACGTCCGTGTTGGAAACGCGGCCGAAGCCTATGAGCTCTTACAGAAGAACCGCAACAACAAGATTGTGGGCGGCGGCATCTGGATGCGCCTGGGTTCGCGTCGCGTGGCGACGGCGATTGACCTTTCGGCCTGCGGACTCGATCAGATCGAGGAGACCGAGACCGAGTTTCGCATCGGCGCCATGTGCACCCTGCGCCAGCTCGAGCGCCATGCCGAGCTCAACGCGCTTGTCAACCATGTCTTTGAGTTCGCCGTCCACGATATCGTGGGCGTGCAGCTGCGCAATACCGCCACGGTGGGCGGCAGCATCTACGGCCGCTTTGGCTTCTCGGACGTGCTCTCGGCTTTCCTGGCGCTCGATTCCTATGTTGAGCTGACGGGCGCCGGTCGCGTGCCGCTCGCCGAGTTCGTCGACATGGGTTACGCGCGCGACGTGATCGAGCACATCGTGGTCGTCAAGCACGATTACCGTGCGAGCTACGAGGCCGTGCGCAAGGCCGCGACCGACTTCCCCTCCTTAAACGTCACCGCCGCCTGGTGGGACAACACCTGGCACGTCACCGTGGGCGCCCGCCCGCTGCGCGCGACCCTGCTGCAGGGCGAGGCGTGTGGCCTTTCCGGCGAGCAGCCTTCCGAGGACGAGCTGCGTGCTCTGGCCGCATCCGTGCGTGCCCTGAGCTACGGTACCAACCTGTGGGGCTCGGCCGACTACCGCCGCCGCATCTCGGCCCCGCTTGCGATTCAGGCCGTGCGCCGCGCCGCCGGCATCGAGCTTTCGGCCGCGCTTGCCCGCGAGCTCGAGGGCGTGCAGATTCCTAAGTTTGCCACGGACGAGTATTCCTGCCGCCGCGTGCCCGGCGTCGATTCTAGCGAGGTGCGCTAATGGCTGCCAAACTCATCGATCTTTCCTTTACGCTCAACGGCCGCAAGGTCAAGGTTCAGATTGCCCCCGACACCATGCTCTTTGCGCTGCTGCGCGAGCAGGGCTGCGCGTCGGTACGCTGTGCCTGTGAGACCACCAACTGCGGTCTGTGCACGGTGTGGCTCGACGGCGACCCGGTACTGAGCTGCTCGGTTCCCGCCGCCCGTGTTGAGGGCCATACCATCACCACGCTCGAGGGCCTCAAGGCCGAGTCCGAGGCGCTCGCCCGCGCAATGGCAGCCGAAGGCGCCGAGCAGTGCGGTTTTTGCGCCCCCGGCCTCATCATGAACGTGCTGGCGCTCGCCCGCGCCGCCAAGGAGGACCCGAGCCTCGTCGCCACGCGCGAGGAGCTCTCGCGCCAGCTCGCCGGCAACCTCTGCCGCTGCAGCGGCTACGAGAGCCAGCTGCGCGCCATCGTTCGCTTCCTCAACGAGTCTGGCGTGCAGGTGGGCTTTGAGATGCCCGAGCTGCCGGTCAATAACACCAGCTGCGATGGCGTCTCCTACAAGCAGATTACCCACAAACAGCCCAAGAAGGACTCGAAGGCCCTGCTCGAGGGTCGTCCCGTCTACACCGGCGATATGGTGCCCGCCGGTGCGCTCATCGTCAAACTCAAGCGCAGCCCCTATGCCCGCGCCAAGATTCGCTCCATCGATACGTCGCGCGCCTTGAAGGTGCCCGGCGTCGTGGGCGTCTACACCTATGAGGACGTGCCCCAGCGCCGCTTTACCATCGCCGGTCAGAGCTATCCGCAGCCGAGTCCCTATGACCGCCTGATTCTCGAGAACCTCGTCCGTTACCAAAACGAGGAGGTGGCGATCGTCGCTGCCGAGACCGAGGAGGCCGCCGACAAAGCGCTCAAACTCATTAAGGTCGACTATGAGGTGCTTGAGCCGCTGCTCGACTTTACCAAGGCACTCGATAACGACATCGTGGTTCACCCCGAGGGCGACGTGACCTTTATGTTCCCGCAGGGCGGCGACGTGCCCCGCAACCTGGTGTGCAGTGGCACGAGCGATTTTGGCAACCTTGACGAGGCGTTCGCCCAGAGCGACATCGTCTTTGAGCGCACCTACACTAGCCAGGCCACGCAGACCGCGCCCATGGAGACCTTCCGAGCCTTCGCGACGACCGACGCGTTTGGGCGCATCTCGGTGACCACCTCCACGCAGGTGCCCTTCCACGTGCGCCGCATGGTCGCGCAGTCGCTCGATATTCCGCAGTCGCAGGTGCAGGTCATTAAGCCGCGCATCGGTGGCGGCTTTGGCTCCAAGCAGACGGGCTGCTGCGAGATCTTCGTGGCGTTCGTCACCCAGCAGACCGGCCGTCCGAGCTATTGCTGCTACACCCGCGAGGAGACCATCACTGCGGGCAACTCGCGCCACCAGATGCAGATGACCGTTAAGCTGGGCGCCATGAACGACGGCACCATCACGGCCATCGACCTGCACACGCTGTCCAACGCCGGCGCGTACGGCGAGCACGCCACCACGACGATCGGCCTCTCGGGCCACAAGAGCCTGCCCATCTACAACCACGTGAAGGCGAGCCGCTTTAGCTGGGACGCCGTCTACACCAATACCAACCGCGGCGGCGCGTATCGCGGTTACGGTGCCACCCAGGGCCAGTTTGCCGTGGAGAGCGCTGTCAACGAGCTCGCCGACATGCTGCACATGGACCCCGCCGACCTGCGCCTTAAGAACATCGTGCGCGAGGGCGAGATCATGCCGCAGTACTACAACGAGAAGCTCAACGCCTGCGCGCTCGACCGCTGCCTGCTGCGCGCGATGGACATGATCGGCTGGCGCGACAAGCCGCTGGCCGTCGACCTGGGCGACCGCGTGCGCGCCCTGGGCTGCGCGCTCACCATGCAGGGCTCGGGCATCTCCAACGTGGACATCGCCGGCATCGACATGCGCCTGGAAGAGGATGGCTTCATTACCATTGGCACCGGCGCCACCGATAACGGCATGGGCGTCGATACGATCCTGGCGCAGATTGCCGCCGAGGAGCTGGGCGTGGAGAGCTCGCTGATCGTGGTGCGCGGCGTGGACACCGATGTGTCGCCGTTCGACGCCGGCTCGTACGCGAGCTCGGGTACGTACGTCACGGGCCTTGCCGCCAAGAACGCCGCGACCGAGCTGCGTGAGAAGATTTGCGCCAAGGCAGCCCAGATGTGGGACGTGGACACCGCCGATGTGGTATTTGATGGCCAGTACGTGCGTCTGTCCGACGAGCGTGCCGCGCGCGAGCAGAACCGCTACCTCACGCTGCGCGACTTTGCCAACCTGTGCGTCAAGAACATCGCGGGCGGCGACGCGCTCACCTCGCATGCCTCTGCCTGCCTGCCCGTTTCGCCCCCGCCGTTTATGGCCGGCATTGCCGAGGTTGAGGTCGACAAGGCCACCGGCAAGGTGACCGTGGTGGACTACGCGGCGGCCGTGGACTGCGGCACCGTGATCAACGAGGCACTCGCGCGCGTCCAGGCCGAGGGCGGCATTGCCCAGGGCATCGGTCACGCGCTCTACGAGATCGTCGAGCACGATGACCGCGGCCGCCTGCGTACCGGCAACTTTATGAGCTACAAGCTGCCCACACGTCTGGATATCGGCAGCATTCGCGTGGCCTTTGAGCCGAGCTACGAGCCGACGGGTCCGTTTGGCGCCAAGTCGATCGGCGAGGTCGTCATCAACACGCCGCTCGCCGCCGTGGCCTCGGCCGTGGCACACGCCACCGGACATCAGGTTCGCTCGCTGCCCATCACGCCCGAGAAGGCCCTGCTGGGGGAGTAGCGGGTCAGCGAACAAGTCGTAATTGGCGGGGGCGGGGCAACTCGCCCCGCCCTTTGCACTCGTGGTGAGGTCGTGAGCCTGTAAAACGTGTGCGTGCGCTTGTCGTTCGTATCTGCTATCATTCCTAGTCTGTGCGCTCATGCGGGCGTGGCGGAATTGGTAGACGCGCCAGATTTAGGTTCTGGTGGGATTCCCGTGAAGGTTCGAGTCCTTTCGCCCGCACCAACGCACCCGCGTCGGCTTATGCCCTCGCGACGCTTGTTGCATAAAGGTACCAGCACCTCAGATAAGCTGGGCAGTATGAGGAGGAACGTGTTGAACATCACCGCTTCTGACGTCAAGGACGCCAAGCTCACCGCTACGGTCACCATCCCGGCCGCCGACGTCGACGCCGCGATCAAGAAGGCCTACAAGGACACCGCCAAGAAGTACCGCTTCCCGGGCTTCCGTGCCGGCAAGGCCCCCCGTCCGGTCATCGACTCCGCTCTTGGCGCCGAGGCTACCCTCGCTCAGGCCACCAACGACCTGATCGCCGCCAACGAGCCCGCCGTCCTCAACGAGCTGGACATCGTCCCCACCAAGAACGGTGACTACAAGGAGCTCGACCTCGCCAAGGATCACGAGGACTACACCTACACCGTCGAGTTCTCCCTGCGTCCCGCCGCTGAGCTCTCCTCCTTCGACGCTGTCGAGATCGAGATGCCCCCTGCGGAGGTCAACGAGTCCGAGATCAACAACCAGGTCGAGATGCTCCTCAACTACCGTGCCACCTTCGAGGACGTCGAGGGTCGCGCCGTCGAGGCCGAGGATTACGTCACTGTCGACCTCAAGGCCGTCGAGAACGCCGACAACTTTGCCGCCGAGGGCCGTATGCTCATCGCCGGTGGCGACAGCAACCCCAAGGAGTTCAACGAGGCCCTGATCGGCGCTAACGTTGACGACGTCAAGACCGTCACCTGGACCGACGAGGTCGAGGAGGGCGAGGAGGCCGAGACCCACACCGTCGAGGTCACCGTTAAGGGCATCAAGGTCCGCAACACCCCCGAGCTCACCGACGAGCTCGTCAAGTCCGACTTTGGCTTCGACAGCATCGACGCTATGCGCGACGCCATCAAGGTCGAGATCGAGCAGGACAAGGCTTCCCGCCTCCCGGCCGAGAAGGAGAACCGTTGCGTCTCCGCTCTCGCCGAGCGTCTGCAGCTCGACGAGATGGACGCCGACTACGAGCAGTCCGTCTTTGAGGAGCTCGGCCAGAACTTCCTGTCCAATCTCGCTGCTCGTGGCATGACGCTGGACACCTGGCTGCCCGCTTCCGGTCTGACCATGGAGCAGTTCATCGGCGACCTGCACAAGCAGGCCAACGACGTTGCCCGTGAGTCCCTGGCTCTGGACGCCCTCGCCCGTGAGCTCAAGATTGAGGTTACCGAGGACGACATCAACGCCGAGTTCGAGAAGGCCGGCGTCAAGGACGTCGAGGCTTCCAAGGCCGAGTTCATCGCCGATGGCCGCATGCCTGCCGTCCGCGAGTCCATCCGTCGCTCCAAGGCCGTCGACCACCTGGTCGAGAACGCCAAGGTGACCGAGGTCGACGAGACCGCCAAGGACGCCGAGTAATTCTCGCCACCTTGCCCGCGAGCGCATGGGTGCGCCCGTGATGGGGTAAAGTTATACACCGGTTATCCGGTTGCTTCGTACGGTGCCAGCCAATGCATAGCATGCGGGCACCGTACGTTTATCTAGAACCAATTTGGTCCGCAAGAGAGAAATGGAGATGCGTATGATCGCCAAGTTCGATTCCGCCCTCGTGCCATACGTTATCGAGCAGACGCCGCGCGGCGAGCGCAGCTACGATATCTATTCGCGCCTGCTCAACGACCGCATCATCTTCTTGGGCGAGGAGATCAACTCCGTCAGTGCCAACCTGGTCGTTGCCCAGCTGCTGCATCTTGAGAGCCAGGATGCCGAGAAGGATATCTCGCTCTACATCAATTCGCCCGGCGGCGAGGTCTACTCCGGCCTGGCAATTCTTGACACCATGAACTTCATCAAGCCGCAGGTCTCCACCATTTGCGTCGGTATGGCTGCGTCCATGGCCGCCGTGCTGCTTTCGGCCGGCGCCAAGGGCAAGCGCTTCTGCCTGCCGCACTCCAAGGTCATGATTCACCAGCCCAGCGGCGGTGCCCAGGGTCAGCAGACCGAGATCGAGATCGTGGCCGAGGAGATCAAGAAGACCCGGCGCGAGCTCAACCAGATCCTGTCCGACGCCTCTGGCCAGCCCATCGAGAAGGTCCAGGCCGATACCGAGCGCGACAACTACCTGACCGCTGCCGAGGCCCTCGACTACGGCCTGATCGACCGTATCGTCACCTCGCGCGACCTCGCCGCGAAGGACGCCTAGGATGGCAGGAAACATGCAGGACAACTTTGACGAGAACGGCAACCCCATCCGCTGCTCCTTCTGCGGAAAAGAGCAGGGGCAGGTTCGCCGCCTCGTAAAGGGTCCGACCAACATCTTTATCTGTGACGAGTGCGTCGCCGCCTGTTCCGAGATTCTGGAGGAGTCGCTGGCTTCGGACTTTATGGACGCTGCCCGCAACGGCAAGCTGCCGGGCTTCCTCAATGACCACGGCCAGGCTGCATCCCAGCCCGCCGTGGACCCCGAGTCCGAGGGTTTTGAGCTCGAGGACGACCGCCAGGTCATTACGCATGTGCCGACGCCGCATGAGATTTATGACGAGCTTTCGGCCTATGTTATGGGTCAGGAGGACGCCAAGCGCGCCATGTCGGTGGCCGTGTACAACCACTATCGCCGCGTGATCGAGGGCGGCGCTGCGGTGTCTGCCTTTGACGACGGCATGGGCTCGCAGTTCGACGACGGCATGGACGAGGTAGAGCTCGCCAAGTCCAACATCCTGCTGCTCGGTCCCACCGGTACCGGCAAGACCCTGCTCGCCCAGACGCTTGCGCGCATCCTCGAGGTGCCGTTTGCCATCGCCGATGCCACCGCACTCACCGAGGCCGGCTATGTGGGCGAGGACGTGGAGAACATTCTGCTCAAGCTCATCAATGCTGCCGATGGTGACATTGAACGCGCGCAGGTGGGCATCATCTACGTGGACGAGATCGACAAGATCGCCCGCAAGGCCGAGAACCTCTCCATTACCCGCGATGTTTCGGGCGAGGGCGTTCAGCAGGCACTCCTTAAGATTCTTGAGGGCACGGTGGCAAGCGTTCCGCCCACCGGCGGCCGCAAGCATCCCCAGCAGGAGCTGCTACAGATTGACACGACCAACATCCTGTTCATCTGCGGCGGTGCCTTTGTGGGTCTGGACAAGATCATCGCCGACCGCGTGGGCAACAAGGGCGTGGGCTTTAACTCCGAGATCGCCGGCCCCACTTCGGTCGACGAGAACGACCTGCTGCGCCAGGTGCTCCCGCAGGACCTCAACGCCTTTGGCATGATCCCCGAGTTTGTGGGACGTACGCCCGTCGTGACCCAGACGCAGGCGCTCGACGAGGACGACCTGGTTTCGATCCTGACCGAGCCCAAGAACGCCGTGGTGCGTCAGTACCGCAAGATGTTCCAGCTCGAGGACGTCGATCTTGAGTTTGAGGACGCCGCCCTGCACGAGATCGCCCGCATGGCGCTCGCCCGCAAGACCGGCGCCCGCGGCCTGCGCTCCATCTGCGAGGACGTGTTGCAGCAGACAATGTTCGACCTGCCCAGTGAGGAGGGCGTTTCCAAGGTCGTTGTGACCGAAGCCTCCGTAAAGGGCGAAGAACAGCCCCAACGCATCTACGGCTAAACCAGCCTAAAACGTGTTTGCAAATAGCCTCCGACCACCCGCGGTCGGAGGCTATTTTATATATACGCAATAACCCCAACTACCTGTGTTATTCTGTGTGTTTGTTTAAAGTCTCAGCAAAGTCCATTCAGACTGAAGTAATCGATACCTAAGGGGAGGAATGTAGGCCCGATTTTCGTAGATTCCGCACGAGCCGAAGACCACTTAATGTGGTCTTCGTGCGAGCCAGGACTTGACCGAGCGAAAATCGGGCCTACATTCCTCCCCGATGGGCAAGGGAGAGATATATGGAAGAGATGCCCAAGAACTACGATCCGTCGACCAACGAGCCGGCGATCCTACAGAAGTGGCTCGACGGCGGCTACTACAAGCGCCGTGAGGGCGTGGGCGACTGCACCGTCACCATTCCGCCTCCCAACGTGACCGGCAAGCTCCACATGGGCCATGCCACCGACGACTCCATCCAGGACGCCATCGTCCGTATGGCCCGCATGCGCGGCAAGTCCACGCGCTGGGTGCTGGGCACCGATCACGCCGGTATCGCCACGCAGACAAAGGTCGACAAGAAGCTCAAGAGCGAGGGTATCAGCCGCTTGGAGATCGGTCGCGACAAGTTTGTCGACGCCTGCTGGGATTGGACCCACGAGTACGGCGGCATCATCGTCGAGCAGATCAAGCGCATGGGCTGCTCCGTCGACTTTGATAACGAGCGCTTCACCATGGACGAGGATTACGCCCAGGCCGTGCGCAAGGTGTTCTGCGACTGGTACCACGACGGCCTGATCTACCGCGGCAAGCGCATCGTCAACTGGTGCCCCAACTGCACCACCGCCATCTCGGACGACGAGGCCGAGTACAAGGACGAGAAGGGCCACCTGTGGCACCTGCGCTACCCGCTGACCGAGCCGGTCAACGGCCAGGACTACATCGTCGTCGCCACCACGCGTCCCGAGACCATGCTCGGCGACACGGGCGTTGCCGTTTCCCCGAAGGATCCCGAGAAGGTAGCCTTTGTGGGTAAGACCGTCAAGCTCCCCATCGTCGACCGCGAGATCCCCATCTTTGAGGATTGGCATGTCGACGCCAACTTTGGCTCCGGCTTCGTCAAGGTTACCCCGGCTCACGACCCCAACGATTACGCCATGGGCCAGGCCCACGATCTGCCGCAGATCAATATCTTCGACGAGCACGCGGTGGTCGTCGAGGGCTATGGCGAGTTCACCGGCATGAACCGCGACGAGTGCCGCGAGGCCGTCATCAAGTGGTTCGAGGAGCACGACCTGCTCGATCACGTCGAGGACCTCGATCACTCCGTCATGCACTGCTACCGTTGCGACGCCGCGCTTGAGCCGTGGCTGTCTGAGCAGTGGTTCGTGGCCGTTGACAAGCTCAAGGGGCCGGCGCTCGATGCCGTCAACTCCGGCAAGGTCACCTTCCACCCCGCGCGCTGGACGCAGACCTACACCACCTGGATGGAGAACCTCAAGGACTGGTGCATCAGCCGCCAGCTGTGGTGGGGCCACCGCATCCCCGTGTTCTACTGCGAGGACTGCGGCTGGGAGGATGCCCTTACCGAGGACACCGACGTGTGCCCCAAGTGCGGTGGTCATCACGTGCATCAGGACGAGAACGTGCTGGACACCTGGTTCAGCTCGCAGCTGTGGACTTTCGCCACGCAGGGCTGGCCGCAGAAGCCGGAGCTGCTCGAGGGCCATCACCCCACGACGGCGCTGGTCACCGCGCGCGACATCATCGCGCTGTGGGTCGCCCGCATGGTCATGAGCTCGCTGTACTTCCTGGACGAGGTGCCGTTTAAGGACGTCGTCATCTACCCGACGATTCTTGCCAAGGACGGCAGCCGCATGTCCAAGTCTAAGGGCAACGGCGTTGACCCCATGGACCTCATTGGCATGTACGGCGCCGACGCCATGCGCTTCAACTTGCTTACGCTGTGCACCAACAACCAGGACGTCAAGTTCGACGCGAACATCGACAAGAAGACCAAGAAGCTCATCGACAGCCCGCGCACCGAGCAGGCCAAGTCGTTTGTGACCAAGATTTGGAACGCCAGCCGCTTCCTGCTCATGAACATGGAGGGCTACACGCCCGGCGAGCCCGTCGTTGAGACGCCGGCCGACGCCTGGATGTTCAGCCGCCTGGCAAAGGCCGTCAAGATGGTCACCGAGGGTATTGAGAATTACACCTTTGGCGATATGGCCCGCGGTGTGCAGCAGTTCTTCTGGAACGAGGTCTGCGACTGGTACGTCGAGGTCACCAAGGCCCGCCTGAAGGGCGAGGGCCGTCTGCAGGCTCAGCGCAACCTGATCTTTGTGCTCGACACCTCCATTCGCTTGATGCACCCGCTCATGCCGTTCGTCACCGAGGAGATCTGGGACAACATGCCGGCGAGCGTGCTCGACCTAGACGCCGAGGGCAACGTGAACCGCGCCGAGGCGCTTATGATCGCCAAGTGGCCCGAGCCCGCCGACTACGTCAAGTACGTCGACGAGGACGCCGAGCGCGCGTTTGAGCTGTGCCGCACCGTCGTGTCTGCCGCCCGCGCCACGCGTTCGCGTTATCGCTTGAGCCCCAAGGCCGAGCTCGACGTGGTCGTGCGTGCCGGTGCCGAGGACATCGAGAAGCTCGAGAGCCTGCGCTCCACGATTGAGCCGCTGGCCAACACCGCTTCGCTGGTTATGGGTACCGACGTTGAGAAGCCGGCCGCGAGCATCGCCGTGGTCGATAGCGGCGTCGAGGTCTTTGTGGTGCTCGAGGGCAAGGTCGACCTTTCGGCCGAGAAGGCACGCCTGGAGAAGGAGATTGCCGCAGCTCAGAAGGAGCTCGCCGGCTGCGAGAAGACGCTCGCCAACGAGGGCTTTGTGGCCAAGGCCGCTCCCGCGGTGGTCCAGAAGAAGAGGGACCGTGCAGCTGAGCTCAAGGAGATCCTGGCGGCGCTGACTGCTCAGGTTGCTGACTTCTCGTAGGCGTTACTGGGGGACGCGGTTTGGGGCATTGCTCGCTACTGCGGACAGTCCTGCTCGCACGAAGGCCACATTAAGTGGCCTTCGGCTCGTGCGGAACTTGTATCGAGCAAAGCCCCAAACCGCTTCCATGGCGGTTACGGAGGCGTCCGCTGCCTGGTGGGGCCACTTGGTTGTGGCCTTGAGGTCGCTGCAAAGCGGTGTTTGGCTGATATTTTGTATGGGAGGGGCTCGTTGTTGATTCGGGCCTCTTTTTATGTTGAGGGGACTTTGGGTTATGGCTAAGCGTTCTGGGTCTTATGTCGTTCCGTTCTCGTTTGAGTTGCTTTCGTTTGATGAGGCTGTTGGGCTGGCTGCTGATACGGGGCGGATTTCTGGGGATGCTGGTCCTCTGCTTGAGACGGTTGTCGATATGCTCGATGAGCTGGGACGTCCGGACGAGTATTTCGATTGCATTCAGGTTGCCGGTACCAATGGCAAGACATCGACCACGCGTTTTTCGGCTGCCATCCTTCGCGGCGAGGGGCTCAAGACTGCGCTGTATACGTCGCCGCAGCTTGTTCGCTATCCCGAGCGCATGGAGGTTGATGGGCGCGTCGTGAGCGATGAGGCGTTTGCCCGTGGCGTTTCTGCTGCTGTTGAGGCGGGGCGTCGCGTGAATGCGCACCGTGTGGCGGCGGGGGAGCGCGCCTATACCATCACGCCATTTGACTTGCTGACGGCTGCCGCACTGGTGGTGTTTGCCGAGGCTGCAGTGGACGTTACTGTGCTCGAGGTTGGCATGGGCGGTCGTTGGGACGCCACGAGTGCGACCGATCCCGTCGCCGTGGCCATTACGGGCATTGGGCTCGACCATACTCGTATTTTGGGCGACACGCTTGAGGCTATTGCGGGGGAGAAGGCTGCGGTTATTAAGCCCGGACGCCTGGTTGTACTGGGCGAGGGCACGCATGAGCCGAGCGTTCAGCGTGTGATGGATGCCCGTTGCCGCGAGTGTGATGTGGTGCCGCTGGTGGTCAGCCACGCCACGACCAAGGTGCCGGAGCACGTGGGCGACACAGTTGAGTTCAGCTGCACCACGCCGCGTGCGATCTATACGTCGAGCATGGTCAAGCCGGCCTATCAGCCGCAGAATGCCGCGTGCGCGATTATGCTGTGCGAGGGGTATCTGGGTCGCGAACTCGACCATGACAAGCTCGATGCGTCGCTTTTGGGCTGTCCCACGCCGGGTCGCTTTGATGTGCTGGGAACCGATCCGCTCAAGCTGATCGACGCCTGCCACAACCCCCAGAGCTGCGAGAACTTTGTGAGCGCACTGGACGAGATCGATCCGTGTGTAGAGAATCGCCCCACGCTGCTATGTGCCGCGCTGGCAGACAAGGACGTGGCGGGCATCGTCGACGTGCTTGTTCCGGCTTTCCCGCGCGTGGTCGTGACCCAGACCGATTCCGATCGCGCCCTGCCGGCAGAGGAACTCGCCGCCCTCGTTGATGCCGATAAGCTCGCGGGCGTATACCCGAGCGTGTCCGAGGCCCTCGCTGCCTTCGATGCCGCGGGCGAGTCCTTCGTAGCAGCCGGCACTATCACCCTAGCCGGCGAAGTAGCAGGCCTGCTGCGCTAACCCATCCCCTCATCAGTTGCGGTGAAATGCGGACTGTTTTACAAGCCAGAAGCCTCAAACAGTCCGTATATCACCGCAACTCAAAAGCAGCCAATTTGGGACGGGGCCATTTTGGTTGCCCTGTGCCCCGAGTTGTCTCGCTTGCCACGAAATGGGCCTATCTACTACGTTTTACCGACTGCCCTCGTCCACACGGAAAATCGTGAAATCAAAACCGACGCTCCTATAAGTTGTCAAGAGGCAGTTTGCGGGAGCGTTCTCTCCAATTCGCACAGGAGCTCGTAATACCTCCTCTCCAGTTTCGTCGACCGCCGTTTCCCCCGTTCCAAGTGCCCGAGTGTGGCTGCGGA
>DBFDVR010000019.1:0-35693 GCA_048321375.1 Collinsella sp. | reverse complement strand
ACCACGCCAAATGAGGTCTGCATAAACCAGCCTACAAACACCTCGAAAGCGCCGCCGATCAGGGCACTTACCAGGAAAATGATCAGAGGATTCTTTTTATAGAAGCGGTTGAGCGCCATGGTCATGAGCACCGCGCCAAATCCGTAGATGGGGCTAAAGGGGCCAAATAGCATACCGGCACGGTCCTGATAGACGCCGGGATCGACGACGACCATATGCCAGACTTCCTCGAGAATGAGACCTAACACGCTGCAGACGAAGAATACCCAGAACAGGTTGAAGTAGTTGAGCTTGATGTAGCCCTCGCCGGTTTCGTCGCGGCCGAGCATCCCCTCGGCGGCGGCATCGCGGTCGAGCATCTCTTGCAGACGGCGCTGCAGTTCGCGCTCCTGGCGTAGCGTGGGGTCGACGGTGGCCGACAGCGCAATGAGGATGACAAGCTGGACGGCGGGGCGCAGCAGGAAGGGTCCGATGCCCTGGAGCATCACGTCAACTAAAAGCTCCACGACGGTAAATGCGATGAGGACGTAAGACAGGCGGGCGGCATTGCGGCGCTGGTTCTTGATGAGGTCAAGGCCAAAGATGATCAAGATGACGGCACTGGCAGCCGAGAGCATGATGCCGGCGACAATCAGTCCGACCGCGACGAGCGTGTTGTCGCCGAGCTTGGCGGCGGCGTTGCCGTTGATGAGCGCAGTGATGACCTGCCACATAAAGGCGCCGACCGACGGGAGCGTGCCCACGCCGGACAGGATGCACAGGACGGCGTATACCTTAATGATGAGGGGGATCTTCTTGACCTCCGTGGCGCTGGGGACGCTGGGGTCGAGTTCGTTTCGATCCATACATAACCTTTCTCGTTTTGCTGTAGGTACAAGGATACGCCGCCGACCTGCCAAAAGACAGGACGAACGTCCCAATTGCAACAATGCAAGCCCCAACGGCGGGCGAGACGCGTCGCAACGGAAGTATGCGGGATCGTCGGCCCCGAAGCGGTTGCCCAATAAAATGTTTGGCTGCAAAACGGATTATAAGCTCGGTGGGCTTTTAAAAAGCGCTGTTCATGCGCGGGAGTGCTTGTCTTGCCGTGCGTATAATAGGGCAGGTAACGCCAAATAACGAGGCTCTGAGGGGATGCCATGTCTCAAGAAACCATCCGCGCGGCCGAGCGTGCCGCGGGACAGGTGAAGACCATGTCGACGTATGATCCGGACTCCGACCAGCTGCATGAGGAATGCGGCATTTTTGGTGTGTGGGCACCCGATCGCGATGTGGCTCGACTGACGTACTTTGGTCTGCGCGCGCTGCAGCATCGCGGCCAGGAATCGGCGGGAATCGCCGTGGGTGATGGCGGCACGGTTATGGTTCGCAAAGACCTGGGACTGCTCGATCGCGTGTTCTCCAACGCCGACCTGTCGACGCTCTCCGGCCAGCTGGCCGTGGGCCACGTGCGCTATGGCACCGCCGGCGCCAAGAGCTGGGAAGCCTCGCAGCCGCATCTTTCTACCATCAACAGCGTCATTATCGCGCTCGCGCACAACGGTACCCTCGTCAACACCGACGAGCTGCGCCGCCAGCTGATCGAGCTGGGCGTGCCGTTCCTTTCCAATTCGGATTCCGAGGTCGCGACTAAGCTTATCGGCTACTTTACTCAGCGTACAGGCCATCTGCGCGAGGGCATTCGCAAGACCATGGAGCTCGTGCGCGGCGGCTACGCCATGACGCTCATCAACGAGCAGGCACTCTACGCATTCCGCGATCCACACGGCATTCGCCCGCTCGTGCTGGGCAAGCTGGTGGACGAGGGCCTGGACCAGGCCGATGCCGCATCCGTTTCGCAGCTGCCGTCGCAGGACGGCGCCGCGACGGTCGACTCCGCCGTCCGTGTCACGCGCGCCGGCGGCTGGGTCGTTGCTTCCGAGACCTGCGCACTCGACATCGTGGGTGCCGAGTACGTCCGTGACGTTCGTCCCGGCGAGATTTTGCGCATCAGCGCCGAGGGTCTGGTATCCGAGCAGGGCGTGCCTGCAGCCGAAGAGCCCGCAAACTGCATCTTTGAGCAGGTCTACTTTGCCCGCCCCGACTCCATCATGAACGGCAAGAGCGTCTATGCCTGCCGTTATGACATGGGTCGTCAGCTGGCACACGAGGAGCCCGTCGAGGCCGACCTGGTCATCGGCGTACCCGACTCCGGCCTGCCGCCCGCGGAGGGGTATTCGCACGAGAGCGGTATTCCCTTTGGCGAGGGCCTCATCAAGAACCGCTACGTGGGCCGTACGTTTATCGAGCCTACGCAGGAGTTGCGCGCCATGGGCGTGCGTATGAAACTCAACCCGCTGCGCGACAACATCGAGGGCAAGCGCCTGGTCGTCATCGACGACTCCATCGTGCGCGGCACCACCATGGTGCAGCTCGTCAAGATGCTGCGCAACGCCGGCGCCAAGGAGATTCACATCCGCATCAACTCGCCCGAGGTCATCTGGCCGTGCTTCTACGGCATCGATACCGACGTGCAGTCGCAGCTTATCAGCGCCAACAAGACGGTCGACGAGATTTGCGAGTATATCGGCGCCGATTCGCTGGCCTTCCTTTCGGTCGAGGGCCTGCTTAAGGTCATGCCCAAGGGCGGTTACTGCGATGCGTGCTTTACCGGCCGCTACCCCGTGGCGATTCCCGAGAGCTTTGGCCGCGACAAGTTCATGGAGGGCTTTAAGCCCCGCAACCTGGACAAGCCGCTGCACTTTGATGACGACGCCGTGGTCGAGAAATACGACGATCGCAGTTGGGAAGAGGAACACGGCGAGGCCTAAAACCTGCCATGTAGGGACAGGTTTATTTTGGTAGGTTTTACCTGCTGTTTTGTTGATATGACGGCGCGCGTTGTTATGGCGCGCGCCGAAATGAACGCAACTATGAGCACCGTTTGGCGCCCGCGCGGCGCCACGGTAGTGGGAGAGGAAGGCTCAGATGAGCGACAGCAAGCATGTGACGTATGAGGATGCCGGCGTCGATACCGCCGAGGGCGGCCGCGCCGTTGACGCTATTAAGCAGATGGTTAAGGACACCAACCGCCCCGAGGTCATCGGCGGCATCGGTGGCTTTGGTGGCCTGTTCTCGGCTGCCGCGCTTAAGGATATGGAAGACCCGATTCTGATTAGCGGTACCGACGGCGTGGGCACCAAGCTCGTGCTCGCCCAGATCATGGACCGTCACGAGACGGTGGGCCAGGACCTGGTTGCTATGTGCGTCAACGACATTCTGGCTTCGGGTGCCGAGCCGCTGTTCTTCCTGGACTACGTTGCCATCGGCCACATCGAGGCCGAGCACATGGCAAAGATCATCAAGGGTGTGGCCGACGGCTGCAAGCTCGCGGGCTGCGCGCTCGTGGGCGGCGAGATGGCCGAGCACCCCGGCGTCATGGCTCCTGCCGACTACGACCTTGCCGGATTTACCGTGGGCGTCGTCGACCGTCCCAAGATGCTCGACCCCGCGAACGTCCGCCCCGGCGACGTGATCCTGGGCCTGCCTTCCACCGGCGTGCACTCCAACGGCTACTCGCTCGTGCGTAAGGTCTTTGGCGTCGACGGTATTAAGCCGGGCACGCCCGAGGCCGCCGCTAAGGCCGAGGAGCTGAGCCGTCCGCTCGAGGAACTCGGCGGCGCATCGCTGGCAGACGCCCTGTTGGCCCCCACGCGCATCTATGTCAAGCCAATTCTGGAGCTGCTGCGCGGTGGCGCTCCGGTGCACGCCATCGCCCACATCACTGGCGGCGGCATTACCGAGAACCTCAACCGCGCGCTTGCCGACGACGTCGACGCCGTGGTCACCCGTAACGGCGCCGAGATGGGTTGGGACGTTCCGCCCGTCATCACCTACGTGTCGCGCCAGGCCGAGCTCGCGCCCAACGAGGCATGCAAGACCTTCAACATGGGCGTTGGCCTGTGCCTGATCGTCGCCCCCGAGGACGAGGCTGCCGTGACCGAGGCCCTGGTCGCGCTGGGCGAGAAGCCGTTCCGCGTGGGCGAGTGCGTCGAGGGCTCCGGTAAGGTCGTGTACTCCGATGAGCGCTAACGAGCAGATGGCTGCTGCCGCGAGCCTGGGCTTTGTGCCCTACACCCGTCCGACCGGCACCGATACGGCCGAGCTGCTCAAGATCGGTGTGCTCATCAGCGGTTCGGGTACCAACCTGCAGGCGCTGATCGATCTGATCGCTGCCGGCAAGCTCAACGCTTCGATTGAGCTTGTGGTGTCGAGCCGTCCTTCGGCTAAGGGTTTGCAGCGCGCTGAGCGCGCGGGCATCCAGACGCTCACGCTGTCCAAGGATGTCTATGCCGACCCTATTGCCGCCGACGAGATCATCGCGCACGAGCTTCTCGAGCGCGGCTGCGAGTATGTGGTCATGGCCGGCTACATGCGCATGGTGCACACGCCTCTGCTGGCGGCGTTTCCCAACCGCGTGGTCAATCTGCATCCAGCGCTGCTGCCGAGCTTTACCGGTGCGCATGCGATCGACGACGCCTTTGCGCGCGGCGTCAAGGTAACTGGCGTGACCGTGCATTTTGCCAACGAGATCTACGACAACGGTCCCATCATCGCCCAGCGTGCGCTGGCTGTCGAGGAGGGCTGGGATGTCGACACGCTCGAGGAGCACATCCACGCGATTGAGCACGTGCTGTATCCCGAGGTCGTGCAGATGCTCGCCGACGGCCGCGTTCACGTTCTAGAGAGCGGCAAGGTCGCAATTGACGCGCCTCGCGGCTAGCGGCGCACAGTACAATTTAGCCGAGTAGTCAGGGTGGTCATTGGCGCCAAGGCGCGCGTGGCCACCCTTTGTTTTGGGTAGTCACCTGCGACGTTCTTTAACGACTAGTCATTTAAGAACGTCCCCGATGGCTAGGTGAGAGAGGTGAGCGCATGGCGGATAACGAAGCGCTGCTTACGCCTGAGCTGGTGTTTTTTGATTGGGAGTGTGCGACGCCGGATGAGGTGTTTGCGCGGCTCGAGGGCGAGCTTGCACCACGTGGCTACATTGCCGACGGTTGGCTCGACGCCGTTCTCACGCGCGAGGATGCCTATCCCACGGGCCTTGCCATGCCGGCGGCAAACATTGCCATTCCGCATACCGATCCGGGGTTTGTGACCAAGCCCTATATCGCGGTGGTGAAGCCCACCGCGCCCGTGACATTTAACGCTATGGCTGGCATGGGCGCTCCGGTGCCGGCGCAGATCGTCATTAATCTGGGCATCGCCGAGCCGGGCGGCCAGGTCGAGGCCCTGCAGGCGCTCATGAACATCTTTATGGACGCCGATGCCGCAGCCGACGTGCTCGGCCAGACCACGTCCCAGGGCATGGTCGACGCCATCCGCCGTCACTTCTAAGGTGGGGCTGAGCCGGCACTTGGGAAGCCGGCACTTGGGGACTGTCCCTAACTGCCGGCTGCCAGAGCTGTCCCCTTTGCACCAAAATGGTGCAGATTAATCTGTCCCCAATGCACCAAGCGTGCCGCGGGGGCTGCGTTGTGACACAATGGCGTTTGTTCGATTCGTTATGCGAAAGGCCAACTATGGCAAATAAGAAAAAGAACTCCGAGGCCGCGCCGACGCCCGAGCAGCAGGCCCGCGCTGCCTCCAGCTCTCGCAAGAAGCAGCGCAAGACGTACGTGTCTAAGACCGTCAAGATCGTCTTGGTGGTCATCGGCGTGCTGGCGATGCTGCTTTCCGTCTCGGCGATGGCGTGCTCCGGCCTTATGTCGCAGGCCGAGGACACCTCGGGCTACAAGCTGACCGGCGGTGTTGCTGCCACTATCAACGGCACCAACCTTACCGAGGACACCGTGACCAAGCAGATCATGAGCATGCGCACGTCCTACGGCTACACCAAGGATGAGGATTGGGCGCAGTATCTGGTTGACAACGACCTCACGCCCAAGAAGTACCGCAAGCAGCTCATCGACTCCTACACGCAGCAGATTCTGCTTCAGCAGGCACAGAAGGAGAACGGCGTGACGGTGTCGGACGAGGAGGTCGAGAAGGCTTGGAAGGACGCGTGCAAGAGCGCGGGCGGTGCCAAGGCCTTTAAGAAGACCCTCAAGACCTACGGCTATACCGAGGACACCTACAAGGATTCGCTCAAGGAGAGCCTGGCGCAGCAGAAACTCAAGGATGCCGTGGCGCCCACCAGCAAGCCCAAGGACAGCGAGATCGTCGATTACATCAACGAGAACCTGTCTAACTATAACGATGCTCGCCGCTCGTCGAACATCCTGATCAAGGTTGATTCCGACGCTTCCGACGAGGACAAGGCTGCCGCCAAGGCCAAGGCACAGGAGTGCCTGGACAAGATCAACTCCGGTGAGCTGAGCTTTGGGGACGCCGTTGAACAGTACTCCGAGGACACCGGTTCCAAGGAGAAGAAGGGCGATGTGGGCTGGGATAAGCTCACCACTTTCGTCGACAGCTACCAGACGGCGCTCGAGGGGCTCAACAAGGGCGACGTGAGCGAAGTCGTCGAGTCGACCTATGGTTACCACATCATCAAGTGCACCGACTACTTCCATGTCGATAATCAGGTCGATGACATCAACCAGGTGCCCAAGGCCATCAAGAAGTACGTTTCCAATGTGGTGAAGACGCAAGCGGCCAGCACCGCGTACAGCGAGTGGCTGGAGCAGTACAAGAAGGATGCCGACATCACCGTTAACCCCATGCCCAAGGACGTGCCGTACAACGTCAGCCTGAAGGGCGTCACCAAGAGTTCGACCGACGATTCGTCGACGACTGAGTAATCATGGGGCGGCGCTCGTGTGAGTTCCGCCCACGCTATTAGAGAGGATTTGCAGATGACCAACGAAGAACTGCAGAAGGAAATGATCGCGGCCATGAAGGCCAAGGACAAGGTTCGCCTGTCCATCATTCGCCAGGTTAAGGCCGAGGTGAAGAATATCGAGGTCAACGAGCGCCGCGATGTGACCGAGGAAGACGTCAACAGCATGATCAAGCGTCTGATCAAGCAGACGAGCGAGACGCTGGAGATGTCCATCAAGGCCGGCACCGACCAAGAGCGTACCGACAACCTGACCGAGCAGGTCAAGATTCTGGAGAGTCTGCTGCCCGCGCAGGTTTCGGGCGAGGAGCTCGAGGCCCTGATTGAGCAGGTCATCGCCGAGCTGGGTGCCACGTCCAAGAAGCAGATGGGTCAGGTCATGGGTGCCCTGGGCAAGGCCACCGGCGGCAACTTCGACAAGCCGGCCGCGGCAAAGATCGTCGGAGCCCGCCTCGCGTAGGGGCCGAGTGGCACACAGTTGAGGCTGAGGGGGCGTGACCATTGCGGCCGCGCCCCTTTTTGCTGGGCTGGGCAATCATTGGGGACAGACTTAAATGAGTGCCCAATGAGCAGGTACTCATTTAAGTCTGTCCCCAATGACTAGGTGGAAGGTTGCGGGTTCTTTACGGGAATGTAGTGTGGGCTGCGGAAACGCGGTTCTTTCCGTACAATAGTTCAACTCGTGTAAACGCAGGGAAGGGACATTCATGGCAGACATGATCGAGATCAAGCATCTCAACAAGTACTTTGGCGACCTGCATGTGCTCAAAGATATCAACCTCACCGTCAAACGCGGCGAGAAGCTCGTAATGATCGGGCCTTCCGGCTCGGGTAAATCGACGCTCATCCGTTGCGTCGATTATCTGGAGGAGCCCACGTCGGGCGAGGTCGTCATCGACGGTACGCCGCTCACCAAAAAGAATCACCTGGAGATGGCTCGCAAGTACAGCTCCATGGTGTTTCAGCAGTTCAACCTGTATCCCAACATGACGGTGCTGGGCAACCTGACGCTCGCGCCCATCAAGCTGCAAAAGAAGAGCAAGGAGGAGGCGACCGAGATCGCCATCGCCGCGCTCAAGCGCGTCGGCATGGCGCATAAGGCCGGCGAGTATCCGCAGAACCTCTCGGGCGGTCAGCAGCAGCGCATCGCCATCGCCCGTGCCCTGTGCACCAAGCAGCCCATCATCCTGTTTGACGAGCCGACCTCGGCGCTCGACCCCGAGATGGTCCAGGAAGTCCTGGACGTTATGATTGAGCTCGCGCAGGAGGACATCACCATGATCTGCGTGACGCACGAGATGGGCTTTGCGCGCCAGGTGGCCGACCGCGTCATCTTTATGGAGGACGGCCGCATCCTGGAGGAGGGCACGCCCGAGCACTTCTTCGATAACCCCGAGAACCCGCGCTGCCGCGAGTTCCTGTCCAAGATTCTGCACTAGGCGCGGTGATGGACATGACGGATATGACGAGGGCGGCCGTGTCGCGCCGTCACTTTTTGCAGCTGGCGGGCGCCGGTATGCTTACGCTGACGGGGGCCGCGCTTACCGGTTGCGGCAACTCCGCCAGCGGCGAGGGCTCCGACAAGGGGTCCAAGCTTGCGGCCATTAAGTCGCGTGGCCATCTGAATGCCGGCGTTAAGAAGGACGTTCCCGGTTACGGCTATTACGACACCGCTAAGGGTCGCTTTGAGGGTATGGAAGTCGATTTGTGCTACCAGATCGCCGCTGCCGTCTTTGGTGTGAGCTACAAGGATGCCCGCGCCCAGGAGCTTGTCGAGTTTACCGACGTAACGCCCAAGACGCGCGGCCCGCTGATCGATAACGGCCAGCTTGACGTGGTCGCGGCGACCTACACCATCACCGACGAGCGCAAGAAGAGCTGGGATTTCTCGACGCCGTACCGCACCGACTACGTGGGACTCATGGTCAAGAAGCGTTCGGGCTTTACCTCGATTGAGGACCTGGACGGCAAGGTCATTGGCGTGAGCCAGGGTGCCACCACGCAGGGCCTGATCGAGCAGATGATCAAGGACAACGGCTTTAGCTGCAAGCCCGAGTTTAGGGCCTTTAGCGGCTACCCCATCATCAAGAGTTCGCTCGACGCCGGCAATATCGACGTCTTTGCCATGGACCGCTCCACGCTGGCCGGTTACATGAACGAGACCGTTGAGCTGCTGCAGCCCGAGGTCAAGTTTGGTGAGCAGGGCTACGGCGTGGCGACCAAGAAGGGCTGCGACCTTTCGGCCGTGGTCGATCAGGTGATTTGCGATCGCCTGGCCGACGGCTGGCTCGACCAAGAGGTCAAGACCTGGGGTCTTGTATAGGCGCATCGTCCAAGGAAGGAATCAAATGCTCGAAGGATTATTTGACGCCGACCGTTGGTCGACGACATTCCAAAACATGGGGCCCTTCTGGGAGGGCTTTGGCGTGACGCTGCAGGTGGTCGTTGCCGGCCTGCTGCTGTCGCTGGTGCTGGGCACGCTGCTGGGCGTGTTCTCTACCACTCGTTCGCGCGTGCTGCGCGCCATAAGCCGCGTGTACGTGGAGTTTTACCAGAACACCCCGTTGCCCGTGCAGGTGCTCTTTATGTACATGGCCGGTCCGCAGTTTTTGCAGGCCATAACTGGTGCCGATCAGCCGGTGCGTATCGCGCCGTTCATGCTGGGCTTCTTGGGCGTGGGCCTGTATCACGCTGCCTACATTTCGGAGGTCATCCGCACTGGTATCGAGGCGGTTCCGCGCGGTCAGATGGAGGCGGCCCAGAGCCAGGGCTTCACCCGTGCGCAGGCCTACTGGTACATCGTGCTGCCCCAGACATTCAAGATCATTCTGCCGCCGCTGTGTAACCAGGCGCTCAACCTGGTCAAGAACACGTCGGTGCTGGCGCTTGTGGCCGGCGGCGACCTTATGTACCGTTCCGACAACTTTGTGAGTCTGTACGGTTACCTGCAGGGATACATCGTCTGCTGCCTTATGTACTTCATCATCTGCTTTCCGCTCGCCATGCTGGTGCAGTGGCTCGAGCGCCGCTCCAAGGAGCGTCCGCGCGGCGTGAGCCTGGCCGAGCTGGGGCTCGACAACGTAGAGGAGGCCTAGCGCATGGAAATCTTCAACGCGACCAACCTGCTCTACATTTGGGGCGGCTTTGTTAAGACGATCGAGATCTCGGCGCTGTCGATCTTTTTCTCGCTCATCTTTGGCACGGTGCTGGCGCTCGTTAAAAGTTATGCGCCCCGTCCATTCCGTATTTTGGTGAGCGCCTATATCGAGCTGTTCCGTTGCACGCCAAACCTGCTGTGGATCCTGTTTATCTACTTTACGGTGCAGGGTTTGGACATTGTGATTTCGACCATCGCCTTTACGCTGTTTACCAGCGCTGTTATGGCCGAGATTGTGCGCGGCGGCCTCAACTCGATTCCGCGCGGCCAGTTTGAGGCAGCGCAGAGCCAGGGCTTCGGTTTCTTTGCCACCATGCGCTACATCATTCTGCCTCAGACGTTTAAGACGATCATTCCGGCGCTGTTTAGCCAGTGCACGACCGTCATTAAGGACAGCTCGTATCTTTCGGGCATTAACGTGGCCGAGCTCATGTACACGGCAAACGTGGTGATGGCCCACGCGATCGACCTATCGCAGGTGCTTATGCTCTACGGCCTGGTGTTTGCGATGTACTTTGTGCTCAACTTTGGTATCTCGCTGCTGGTTCGCGCATATCAGAGGCGAATGGTGGCAGCGTAGAATGTGGCAAAGGGACAGCCCCTTTGTCACATAGAGAAAGGAATCGCGATGAGCGATCTGGAGAATAAGAAGAATCCTGTGGTCATTACCATCGCGCGCGACTTTGGCGCCGAGGGCCACGAGATTGGCCGCATGCTTGCCGACGAGTTGGGGATTCCGCTGTACGATAACGAGCTGCTGGTACGTGCGTCGCTGCGCGCGGGCGAGTCGCTCGATAAGATGGCCGCCTATGATGAGCGTCTGGCCGTGGAGAACATGGCGTTTCTGCCCGACCGCTACGATGCGCGTTCGTACTCGGATAAGTTGTTCCAAAAGATGAGCCAGGTGATTTTGGATCTGGGCGAGACTGAGAGCTGCATTATCGAAGGCCGTCTGTCCGATTACCTGCTGCGTAACAACCCCAACCACATTGCCGTGTTGGTGACCGCACCCTTTGAGGACCGCGTCGAGATCGTGCGCAAGAAGCGTGGCCTTAACAAAAAGAAGGGCGCCAAGCTGGTCAAACAGCAGCAGAAGGCGCGCGAGGCGTTCTATAAGCGCTACAGTGCCGGAAAGTGGAAGATGACGAGCGGCAAGGACATCGTCGTCAACCGCGCCAAGCTGGGCCGCGAGGGTTGTAAAGACGTTATCGCCGCTGCCTACCGCTACAAGGTGGCGCAGCTCGAAGGCTAGTCGACCAAAACCACCACAAAGGGGACAGGCACCTTTGCGGTGGTAGGGCGATCGGCATAGAAAAAGTCCCCGCCGGGCGTGTGCTCGACGGGGACTTTGCCGTTTGATGGCTAACGCTGTAGGTGATTACTCGCCCAGCAGGCTCTTGGTGATGGAAGCGGCGGCCTTCTTGCCGGCGCCCATCGCCAGAATGACCGTAGCGGCACCGGTGACGATGTCGCCGCCGGCCCAGATGCGGGGATCGGTGGTCTGGCCGGTCTCCTCGTCGGCGACGATGTAGCCCCACTTGTTGAGCTCCATCTTGCCGCCGATCTTCTTTGCGAAGGGGTTGGCGTTGGTACCGATAGCCGAGATTGCGACGTCGCAGGGAATCTCCTCGATGGCGCCCTCGATGGGCACCGGGCGACGACGGCCGGACTCATCGGGCTCGCCGAGCTCCATCTTCTGGACCTTGACGGCGCACACGGAGCCGTCCTCGCCAGCGACAAACTCGAGCGGGGAAACGAGCGGCAGAACCTCGACGCCCTCGGCCTTGGCGTGGTGCAGCTCGGCACGACGGCAGGGCATCTCGTCCTCGGTACGACGGTAGGCGATGATGGCGTGCTCAGCGCCCAGGCGCTTGGCGGTACGGACGGCGTCCATAGCCACGTTGCCGCCACCAAAGACAACGACGTTCTTGCCGTGCTTGGTGGGGGTGTCGTACTCGGGGAACTTGTTGGCCTTCATCAGGTTCACGCGGGTGAGGTACTCGTTCGCGAAGAAGACGTTGGGCAGGTTCTCGCCGGGGACGTTGAGGAACTTGGGCAGGCCAGCGCCGGTCGCCACGTAGATGGCGTCGAAGCCCTGCTCGAACAGCTCCTCGGCCGTGGCCATGTTGCCCACGACGGAGTTGTACTCAAACTTGACGCCCATGTCCTCCAGGCCGTCAATCTCGCGCTTGACGACCGCCTTGGGCAGACGGAACTCGGGGATGCCGTAGACCAGCACGCCGCCGCCGGTAAAGAAGGCCTCAAAGACGGTGACGTCAAAGCCGTTACGGGCGAGCTCGCCGGCGCAGGTGATGCCGGACGGGCCGGAGCCGACGACAGCGACCTTCTTGCCGTTCTTGGGGGCCATCTTGGGCGTAGAGGCGAGCTCGGGGCGGTCACCCAGGAAGCGCTCGAGCTGGCCGATGGCCACGGGCTCGGACTTCTTACCACGGATGCACTTGCCCTCGCACTGGTTCTCCTGCGGGCAGACGCGGCCGCAGATGGCGGGAAGCATGGAGTCCTCGCGGATGGTATCGAGAGCGCCGCCGAAGTCCTTCTCGCGGATCTGCTCGATAAAGCGGGGGATGTTGATGTTGACGGGGCAGCCCTCAACACAGAACGGCTTCTTGCAGTTGAGGCAGCGCTCGGCCTCGGCCAGCGCCATCTCCTCGGTGAAGCCCTTGTCGACGGGGCGGAAGTCGCAGGCGCGCTCGGCAGCCGGCTCCTCGTTATCGGGGGTGCGGGGCGACTTCATATCGGCAACGAAACGACCGTTAACTAGTGGCATGCGCAGCTCTTTTCCTCATAGGCCTTGAGGGACTCGCCCTCTTCGGAACGGTAAGCGGCCTGGCGGGCACGAAGGTCATCCCAGTCGACCAGGGTGGCATCGAAGTCGGGGCCGTCGACGCAAGCGAACTTGGTCACGCCGCCCACCTCGACGCGGCAGCAGCCGCACATACCGGTGCCGTCAACCATGATGGGGTTGAGCGACGCGGTGATGGGGGTGTCGTACTTCTGGGCGGTGAGGGTCGAGAACTTCATCATCGGAACGGGGCCGACGCAGAAGACCTGGCTCACGGCCTTGTCCTGCAGCAGGCGCTCCAGCGGAGCGGTGACAACGCCCTGCTCGCCGTAGGAACCGTCGTCGGTAGTGATGTGGATGTGGTCCTCGTCGAGGAGCTCGCGGAACTGGTCCTCCATGAGCAGGAGGTCCTTGGTGCGGGCGCCCATGATGGCGTGGACCTCATGACCGGTCTCGACCAGGTGCTTGGCGACCGGGAAGGCAATTGCCAGGCCGACGCCGCCGCCAATGACGGCGCAGGGGCCCTCGGCCATCTCGGTGGGAACGCCCAGCGGGCCCACGACGTCGCGCAGCGACTCGCCGGCCTCGTAGGTGGACAGCATCTCGGTGGTCTTGCCGATCACCATGAAGATGAACTCGACCCAGCCCTCGTCACCGTTCCAGCCGGCCAGGGTAAACGGGACACGCTCGCCCGTCTCGTTGGCGCGAACCATGAGGAACTGTCCAGCGTGCGCATGCTTGGCGATTGCAGGCGCCTCGATGCGGAACTTGAACACCTTCTCCGAGAACTGCGTCTTCTCCAGGATCTTATACATAGAACCCCTCTCTTGTTAGGGCCGCCGAACCGTGCCTCCACGGAAATGGACGGTAGCCCGAATAAAACCGTACGTGCACAGGCGTTGTGCAGACATACGGTGCAAATTATACCCTCATGGACATGTCACTTACGTGTGTCTTCGGCGGTTGGGAGCAGGGTTTATCCACTTTGGCCTATCAAAGGGGGAGAAGTTTATTTTGGTCGGTTTTATCAGGTAAAACGGCAAAGGGGGCCGGCCTCGGGCTGTGATGAGGCCGGCCCCCTTTGGGGTGCTATGCATGTATGTCGGCGCGCGGTTGATTGCGATGCCGCAACTGGGGAGTTTCCGCAGGTAAAACTTGCCAAAATAAACCTGTCCCTAAATGATAGGTTTTAGTGCTTGCCGTTGGCGGAAGCGGCGCCGTTTACGTGATCGCGGGCGTAGATTACGCCGTGGACGATGGCCAGACCGGCGGCGTCGGCGGCGCGGGCACAGGTGTCCTGGAAATCCTCGGCCTCGCGGGCGCGCAGCTGCTTAAGCACGTAGTCGGCGACAGCCATCTTGCCGGGAGGGTTGCCGATGCCGGTGCGGATGCGGCTGAAGTCGCGGCTGCCCATCTTGTCGATGATGGAGCGCAGGCCGTTGTGACCGGCGTGGCCGCCGCCCACCTTAACACGCACGTCGCCGGCGGGAATATCGAGCTCGTCGTGAATCACGAGCAGCTCCTCGGCCTTGATCTTGTACTCGCGGCAGAGCTTGGAGATGGGCCCGCCCGAGGTGTTCATGTACGACTGCGGCTTGACCAGCACGATCTGGCGCTTACCGCCCTCTTCCTCGGGATCGTTGATGTTGATGAGCGCGACCTCGGCGCCTGCTTGGTTTTTCCAGTACGTGACGCCGGCCTGACGGGCCAGCTCGTCGATTGCTTTGAAACCAGCGTTGTGACGGGTCTCGGCATATTCCTCGCCAGGGTTGCCAAGTCCGGCAACCATGCGAATCTTAAGCGGCTGTGCAGCTGCCATATTTGTCCTTCCGTTACACAAATAGTTCAATCAACGACAAAGGCTACCACGCCCGCCGAAGGCGAGGCTTTGCTTCAGCGAAATCCCACCAGACAAAAGCGCGGCCGCGGCAGAGCGAGCCGTCGGAACAGAAGAAACCCCCGCGCGACCTTTGCGAAGCAAGGGGGAGCGCGGGGGTTTCTTCTGTTCCGACGGCGATGCGCCGGGTTACAAGGACGATGCGACTACAGCGCGAAGTCGCCGCCGACGAGCGTGGAGACGGGCTCCTCGTGGTAAACGGCGGAGATGGCCTGAGCGAACTCCTCGGCGACCGAGATGGTCTTGATCTTGCCGCCGACCTCGACAGGAATGGCGTCGGTGACGAGGCACTCGACGATCGGGGCGTCGTTCAGACGCTCGATGGCCGGACCGGAGAAGATGCCGTGGGTGGCGCAGACGTAGATGTCGCCAGCGCCCATAGCCTTGAGCTCCTTGACGTTGGCGCACAGGGTGCCAGCGGTGTCGATCATGTCGTCGTTGATGATGCAGGTCTTGCCCTTGATGTCACCGATGATGCCCATGACCTCGGCGGCGTTGTGGCGCGGACGGCCCTTGTGGGCGATGGCCAGGTCGCAGCCGAGCATGTCGGACAGCTTCTTGGCGGCCTTGGCGCGACCCACGTCGGGGGAGACGACAACCAGGTTGTCGGTGTCGAAGTGCATGTCGTTGTAGTACTGGCCAAACAGCGGCAGCGCGGACAGGTGGTTAACCGGGATATCAAAGAAGCCCTGGATCTGGCCCTGGTGCAGGTCGAGGGTGATGATGCGATTGACGCCGGCGCGCTCGAGCAGGTTGGCGACGAGGCGGGCGGTGATGGGCTCGCGCGGGCCGGCCTTGCGGTCCTGGCGGGCATAGCCGTAGTGGGTGATAACGGCGGTGATGGAGCGGGCGGATGCGCGCTTGGCAGCGTCGGTGGCGATGAGCAGCTCCATGAGCATGTCGTTGACGTTGCCGCCGGCCACGGACTGAATCAGGAAGACGTCGGCGCCGCGGACGGTCTCGTCGTAGCGGGCGTAAATCTCACCATTGGCGAACTGCTTTAGCGTAAGGCCCGAAAGCTCGACCCCAAGGTACTCAGCAATCTTCTGAGCGAGGGGACGGTTGGAGGAACCGGAATACACGCGGATGGACTTGCGCATATTCTCCGACTTCTCGGGATCATTAATCGGCATTACCCTTCTCCTTTATATATCGAATGCCATATAGATGCCTTTTTGCATTGTAACCGCGCGACGGGGTTTATCGAGTCTTGATAACGTCTTTACCGTCAACGGACACGAACCGACCACTCATCCGGTTGCGCAGGTCACGATAGAAAAAGGAGCCGCCCCCATGGGAACAGCTCCTTAGATGCTTGGTAAAACGTTATACCTCGTCGTCCTCGTGCAGACGGCGGCGATAATCGGCGGCCCAGCCCTCAATGTTTACCTGACGGGCACGACCCAGGCCGAGTGCGTCTGCCGGGACCGGCTCGGTGATGACGGAGCCGGCGGCCACGAGCGCGCCGTCGCCGATCTGGGCGGGCGCGACCATCATGGTGTCGGAACCGATGAAGGCGTCCTTGCCGATGACGGTCTTGTGCTTGTGCACGCCGTCGTAGTTGCAGGTGATGGAGCCTGCGCCCACGTTGACGCCGGAGCCCATGGTAGTGTCGCCGATGTAGGACAGGTGCGGCACCTTGGAGCCCTCGCCGATCGTGGACTTCTTGATCTCCACGTGCGTGCCGGCCTTGGAGCCGTCGAGCATGTGGGTGCCCGGGCGCAGGTAGGCGCGCGGGCCGCAGTCGACGCCGTTCTCGATGACGGCCTCGATGGCGATAGTCTCATCGATGGTGCAGCCGCTGCCGACGGTGGTGTCGGTGAGGCGGCTGTTGGGGCCGAGCTGGCACTCCTCGCCCACGGTGACGTGGCCGATCAGGTGCGTCTGCGGCCACACGACGGTGTCGCGGCCGATAACGGCATCGGGGCCGATCCAGGCCTGCGTGGGGTCGATGAACGTGACGCCCTCGGTCATCCAGTGCTCGTTGATGCGGTCGCGCGCGATGGCGGTGAGCTGCGCGAGCTGGATGCGGCTGTTGACGCCCAGGCCGTCGCGGTAGTCATCGCAGTGGAAGATGGAGACTGCCTGGCCGTGGCCTTTGAGGATCTCGAGCATGTCGGGCAGATAGTACTCGGACTGCGCGTTGTCGTTGCCGATCTCGTTAATGTGGGCGGCGAGCTGCGCGCCGTCGAAGGCGTAGCAGCCGGCGTTGCACTCGAGCAGCGTGGCGGCCTGTTCGGGCGTGCAGTCCTTCTGCTCGATGATGCGCTCGATCTGGCCGTCGGCGCCCAGCTTGATGCGGCCGTAGCCGAAGGGGTCGGGCGGGGTCATGGTCATGACGGTGCAGGCGAGCTCGCCGGTAGCGACGGTCTGCGCGAACTTGGCGACGGTGTCGGCGGTGATGAGCGGCAGGTCGCCGTTGAGCACGACGACGGGGCCTTGCGTGATGCCGCAGGCCTCGAGCGCGACCTTCACGGCGTGACCGGTGCCCAGGCGCTCGGTCTGCTCAACGCACTCGACCTTGGTGGCACTGTTGGCGTAGGCACCGTCGATGAGGGCGCGCATCTCGTCGGCGTGGCTACCGATGACAACCACGACGCGGCTGCAGCCGGCCTTGATGGTGGCGTCGACGATCCACTGGACCATGGGCTTGCCCAGGATCTTGTGCGAAACCTTGCAGTGGTTCGACTTCATGCGGGTGCCCTCGCCGGCAGCGAGGATAATTGCGGTTGCGTCCATGTGATCTCCTGTTACGTTATAGAGACGTGCGTTTGGAAACGATACACGGCACAATATGATACCGCAGGCATATGATGAGCGCGTAACGATTGATGCGTGGCGGCCGATGTCGCTGCCGCCGGCGTGGTGTTTGCGCTGGTTGTGCATGGCGGCGCCGCTGCGGCGTTGGCGTTTGAGCGAGGGAATGGGGGTGCCCGTGGATATCATGCGAGAGGAATCGGGCAACGAGCCCGTTGCGGCATTTTCGATGTCGCATCCGGCGGTGCCGGCCCTCTACATGGTGCTGACATTGGGGCTCACCATGTTCTCGATGCAGCCGGTGCTGATTGCGCTGTCGCTTGCGGGCGGGTTGGCGTACGGGCTTGCGACGCGCGGCGCCGCGCGCACGTTGGGGGCGCTTCGCTGGCAGCTGCCGGTGATTTTGATCATTGCGGTGCTCAATCCGCTGTTTAGCGCCTCGGGCTCGACGGAGCTGTTCCGTATCGGCATGCGCGCGGTGTATCTGGAGAGCATGGTATACGGCCTGTGCATGGGTGGGCTGTTTGTGGCGAGCGTGCTGTGGTTTGAGGCCGCGGCGTCGATGCTTGGCTACGACAAGGTGCTTGCGCTTTTGGGTAACGCCGCGCCGGTGATCGCGCTCATGATTTCGATGTGTATGCGGCTTATCCCGCAGTTTTTGCGCCGCGGTCGTACGGTACTGGCGGTGCAGGATGCGATTGATGTGCCGGGGCGCGCGCCGGCCGGCCCCGTGCGCTCGCGTCTGCGGGCATCGAGCGTGTTGATGGGCTGGGGCATGGAAGATTCGCTGGAGCGCGCGGACGCCATGCGCTCCCGTGGGTGGGGCGCCGTGACGCGTCGCACGACGTACGCGCGGTATCGGCTGGGGCGCGGCGATGTTGCCGCGCTGGTTGGGCTTGCGCTGTTTGGCGTGGCCACGGCAGCAGTGGCGTGGACCGCGACGACGCAGTATTCGTTTTACCCTCAGCTTTCGGTGCCGGCGCCGTGGCCTGGCTATATTGTGTACGCGGCTTGGATGGTGTTGCCCTGCGTGCTGCACGCGATTGACGAGAAGAGGTTTGGCTGATGACCCGGTTGGACGGAAGCATGATGGCGGGCATGGCGTGCGGCTCGGATACGCCGGCGATTGAAGTGCGGGGTCTGCGCTTTGCCTATCCCGGGGCTGAGGCGCCGGTGCTCGACGGGCTCGACTGGTCTGTTCCCCAAGGGGCATTTGCGTTGCTTGTTGGTGGCACTGGGTCGGGTAAGTCGACGCTGCTGTCGCTGCTCAAGCCCGAGATCGCGCCGACGGGTGAATACGCTGGCGAGCTGCGCGTGCTGGGCGAGAGCGTTGCCGACATGGAGGTTCGGGCGTCCGCGGAGCGCGTGGGCTATGTGTTTCAGGACCCCGAGAACCAGATCGTGTGCGAAACCGTGTGGCACGAGATGGCGTTTGGCCTGGAAAACTTGGGGCTAGCGCGTGATGAGATGCGCCGTCGCGTAGCTGAGACCAGCTATTTCTTTGGGTTGGAGGATTGGCTCCACCGCGATACCGATACGCTTTCGGGCGGGCGCAAGCAGCTGCTGTCGCTGGCGGCTGTGCTGGCACTGCGTCCACGCGTGCTACTCCTCGACGAGCCCACGTCCCAACTGGACCCCGTTGCCGAGAAGAGTTTTCTGCACGCGCTGTTTCGTGTGAATCGCGAGTTGGGGTGCACGGTTGTCGTGGCAACGCACCAGCCGCGCCCGATGCTCGAATACGCGACGTGCGCGTATCGGATTGAGGGCGGACGCGTGTGCGAGGTGGCTGACCTAGCGAGTTTGGGTAGTCGCGAGGGACTTTTGGCTTTGGACTCTTGCCGGCCCGCGCAGGTGGCGGCGACGAGTGCGGCGGCAGCTATTCGCGAGGGCTGGTTTCGCTACGATCGCGCGGGCGGTTGGGTGCTGCGCGGACTCGATGCGTCGTTTTCGGCAGGCGCGGTGCATGCGGTTGTGGGCGGTAACGGCTGTGGTAAGTCGACAATGCTTTCGGTGCTGGCCAAGACGGTCAAGTTGCAGCGTGGGCATATGGAGCGCGGGACTGCCTCGGCGGCACTGCTGCCTCAGAATCCCAAGGCGTTGCTGGTTGCCGAGACGGTGCGCGACGAGCTGATGGAATGGGCTTCGACCTGCGGATATGACGAGGCTGTGGCGCGGGAGCGCGCGGCGAGCCTGGGGCTGTCGGGTTTGGATGGGCGCCACCCGTACGATCTTTCGGGCGGACAGCGTCAACTGCTTGCGTTGGCAAAGCTGCTGCTGATTGGCCCCGAGCTGCTATTGCTCGATGAGCCCACCAAGGGTCTAGACCTGGCCAGCCGCCGCATTATCGCCCACGCCTTGCGTGACCATGCGAAGGCTGGCGGCACCGTCATCATGGCTACGCACGATCTGGATTTTGCCGAGCAGGTTGCCGATGACATTGCCATGATGTTCGACGGTGAGATTGCCTGCATGGAGCCGCCGGCCGACTTCTTTGCCGACAACGTGTTTTATAGGGCGTGATGGGATGACGGATTATCGCGTCGCGCGCCTACTCGCAAAACTGGAGATACCGCTGCTGCTGGCGGTTCCCGCAGTGATGGCTGCGGCGTTGCTGGCAGGCGCTGAGCAGGCGGCGCTTGCCATGCTTGTCGTGGTGGCGCTGGTGCTCGCGCTGTTTTTTGCGGGCTACGAGGCGTCGCGACCGGGCCTGCGCCAGATTATGCCAACGCTGGTTCTGGCGGCGTTGGCCGCGGCGGGGCGCATCTTGTTTGGCCCCATTCCCGACTTTAAACCCGTGAGCGCCATCGCCATTATCGCCGGGGCGACACTCGGTCGTCGTAACGGCTTCATGGTCGGTGCGCTGGCGGCGCTGACCAGCAACTTCTTTTTTGGACAGGGCATGTGGACGCCATGGCAGATGTATGCCTGGGGTCTGGTTGGCTATGTTGGCGGCGCGCTGGCGCATGCGGGCGCGTTCGACCGTGCGGATGGAACCGTGCGCATGCCGGCGCTGATGGCGTACGGCTTTGCATCGGGCCTGCTCTACGGCGTGGTAATCAACGCCTACGACATCATCGGTTTTGTGCAGCCGCTCACGTGGGCGGGCGCTGTGGCGCGTCTTGCCACGGCGGTGCCGTTCGATATCACACACGGCCTTGCGACCTGCGTGTTCTTGGCTGCTCTCTACAAACCTTGGTGTCGACGGATCAACCGCGTCGTCGTGAAGTACGGGCTATAGGACCGGTTGCGTTCCCTTACGAACTTGCGGTGGAATAGTTCTCGTTTTTGGCTATTTGCTGCCCAAACAGGAACTATTTCACCGCAACTTATAGGGAGAGAGAGGGGTCGCATGATCTGTTTTCCTCCGTCCCCGAGGGGTCGGTTGGGGCTAGAGCTCTAGCGTGAGGGTGACGGGGCAGTGGTCGCTGCCGAAGATGTCGCCGCGGATGCCGGTGTCGCGTACGTTGCCGGCGATTGCGTCGCTTACCAGGAAGTAATCGATGCGCCAGCCTGCGTTGTTCTTGCGGGCATTAAAGCGGTAGCTCCACCAGCTGTAGACACCCTCAACGTCGGGGTTTGCCGCGCGCCAGGTGTCGGTAAAACCGGCGTCGAGCAGCTCGGTAAACTTGCCGCGCTCCTCGTCCGAAAAGCCGGCGTTGCCGCGGTTGGACTTGGGGTTCTTAAGGTCGATCTCCTCGTGAGCCACGTTAAAGTCGCCGCAGGTTACGACGGGCTTGCCGGTTTCGCGCTCAAGTGCGCCCAAAAAGCCACGGTAGGCATCGTCCCAGGCCATGCGTACATCAATGCGCGCGAGCTCATTTTGGGCGTTAGGCGTATAGACGTCGACAAACCAAAACTTGTCGAACTCGAGCGCGCAGACGCGGCCCTCGGTTGTGGCTTGGGCGACGAGCTCGGCCGCCTCGCCCTCGCCGGCGTAGGGTAGCAGCGCGTCGGCGTGCAGCACGCGCAGCGGTTCCTGGCGGCTAAAGACCGCGGTGCCCGAATAGCCTTTACGCTCGGCGTAGCTCCAGGTTTGATGATAGCCGGCCAGGTCAATATCGACCTGGCCCTCTTGCAGTTTGGTCTCCTGCAGCGCCAGGATATCGACGTCGAGTTCTTGCGCGATCTGGATAAAGCTCGGGTCCTTTTTGAGAACGGCGCGCAGGCCGTTGACGTTCCACGAGGCGAAAGTGTAAGTCTGAGGCATGGTGTCCTTTCGACGGGGTTGGCAGGCTTAAGATTAGCGCAACAGGGGCGGGGCGTAGTCCGCGAGTGATAGCGCGAACGCCGCCGTCCCGGAGACACGGACGGAGAACTCATATGACGCAGGCAATATCGGATCCCAAGCAGGCCTCCGCCGCGCTGGCGGAGCTGTTCGACACCCACAAGCGCGTGGTCTTCTTTGGCGGCGCGGGTGTTTCCACGGCGAGCGGCATCCCCGATTTCCGCAGCGTGGACGGCCTATATCACCAGCAGTTTGCCTATCCGCCCGAGACCATGCTCTCGCATAGCTTTTACGAGGCGCATCCGGCCGAGTTCTTCGACTTCTACCGCACCAAGATGATCGCGCTTGGCGCCAAGCCCAATCGCTGCCACACCAAGCTGGCCGAGCTGGAGTGCGCCGGCAAGCTAAATGCCGTGGTGACGCAAAATATCGACGGCCTGCATCAGATGGCAGGCTCGCAGCGCGTGTTCGAACTGCACGGATCGGTCCATCGCAACATTTGCCAGTCGTGCGGCGCGGTCTATAGCGCCGAGTGGATTTGCTCGCGCGAGCACGAGGACGCCGCGGGTGTGCCCGTGTGTCCTGCGTGCGGCGGGCGCATTAAGCCCGATGTGGTGCTCTACGAGGAGCCGCTCGACGAGCACGTGCTGACCGGCGCCGTCGCCGCCATCGCCGCGGCCGATGCGCTCATTGTGGGCGGGACCTCGCTCGTGGTGTATCCGGCGGCGGGTCTTACGCGTTGCTTTACCGGCGATACGCTGGCCATTTGCAATCTTGCTCCTACCGATCAGGACGCAAATGCCGACCTGCTGATTTCTTGCGACATCGCGGCCGCGTTTGCGTTCTAGCCCGCGAGCGCGGATACAATAGAAAGACTGATTGCAAAGCGACCCCGCCGCCTGCGCCCGAGCGCGGCGGCGCGGGCATTTTAGGAGGATGTTCATGGCGAACGATAGCAAGACATGGCGGTGCGGAAAGTACGAGCTCAGCTTTGACCGCCCGCGCATCATGGGCGTCCTCAACGTGACGCCCGATTCGTTTAGCGACGGCGGTGAGCACTTCGACCCGGACGCCGCTATCGAGTACGGCCTGGCGATGCTCGACGCCGGTGCCGACATCATCGACGTGGGCGGCGAGTCCACGCGTCCCGGCTTTACCCCGGTCAATCCCGACGAGGAAGCTCGCCGCGTGCTGCCCGTGGTGCGCGCGCTGGCCAAGGAGGGCGCCATCGTCTCGATCGACACGCGTCATGTGGCGGTTGCCAAGGCGGCCGTGCGCTGCGGCGCCTCGATCGTCAACGACGTGACCGGCTTCACCGATCCCAAGATGGTCGAGTTTGTTAAGACGAGCACCTGCGGCATCATCGTGATGCATGCCGGCGAGGTCGCCGCGCCCACCCGCACGCACGCAACGGTGCAGCTCGATACCTCGGCAGCGGCGTTTGTTGCCGAGAAGGCGCGCGAGGCGGCTGCCGAGGCCGCGCGTGAGGCCGAGAAGCCGGCTCGCCGCCGTCGCGGCAAGTTGCTGGGTGAGCCTAAGTCGGAGGCCAAGCTTCCGGGCGGCGTGGTGCAGCCCTCGTTGCCGTTTGGCGAACCGGAGCCCACGTCCGAGCCTGCAAGCGAGCAGGAGACGCCCGCCGCCGAGCAGACTGCTGCCGCCGAGACCGTCGCGCCCGCGCCCGCAGCCACCGAGGCCGCATCGGAGTCCAATGACCGTCTGGCCGCCATGATGCGCCGCAGCGCCCGCCGCGAGGAAGCCTACGTGCCCACCTCGCAGCTCCGCCGCTTCACCCTGCCCGATTCGGCGCCCATCATGCGCCGCGTCATGGGCTTTCTGTCTGACCAGGCCCGCACACTCATCCATGCCGGCGTGTCGCGCGACCGCATCTGCATCGATCCTGGCCCGGGCTTTGGCAAGACGGCCAACGAGGACATCGTCATCCAGCGCGAGACCGCCAAAATGGCGTCGCTGGGCTATCCGCTCATGTGCGCCGTGTCGCGCAAGCGCTTCGTGGGCGCCGTCTCGGGCGTGACCGAGGCCGCCGAGCGCGATGTCGCCACGTTTGGCGTGTGCCTGGGCGCTATCCAGGCCGGTGCCAACATCGTGCGCGTGCACGACGTCGCGGGCTTTGCGCAGTTCCTGAACGGTTACTGGGCTGTTGCTAAGCCGCAGCCGCGCCGCGCGTTTGTGGCCGTGGGCTCCAACCTGGGGCATCGTTGCGACAACATCCGCGCCGCACGCGACATGATCGCCGAGATTCCGCTCACCTGCGTGTCCAACTGCTCGCGCATCTACGAGAGCGAGCCGGCTTACGAGACGCGCCAGGACGCGTTTGCCAACGCCGTCATCGAGATCAAGACCGAGCTGGCGCCGCTGGTGCTGCTCGACGAGCTTATGAAGATCGAGGCTGAGCTGGGGCGCGACCGCTCCAAGAAGGCCAAGGTCAACGGTCCGCGCACCATCGACCTGGACCTGTTGTGGATGGACGGCGAGATCCACGGCGGCAAGAAGCTGCGCCTGCCGCATCCGCTCATTGGCGAGCGCGACTTTGTGCTGGTGCCGCTCGAGGACCTGATGCACGACCCAGCGCGGTTCTTCCGCTACAACGGCGTAGAGGTCAAAGAGCCCGAGGACCGCGTGGGGCATATCGTGGGCGAATTGGGGCGTATGTAGATGATTGAGATGAATGCCGTAGCCGCCGGTACCGAACTTGACGCCGCGCGCGATGCGGGCCGCGAGGGCATGTCCGCGGGCTGGTGCGCTTGGAGCGCGGGCGAGGCGTCGTTGACGTTTTCGTTGGTCGTGCGCCCGGACGTGAACATGCATGCCTTCCACGGCCTGCCGTTTGTGGCGGCGATGGGCATGATGGACGCGCTCGTGGGCACGGCGTCGACACCGGGCCTGGGCCTTGCCGGCAAGGTGGGCATCCAGTGGCCGAGCGACATTGTGTGCGGCGCGCCTACGTTTGAGACGTCGTTCGCGCGCGTTGCCGTGAACGGCGGTGCCGGTGCTGCGGGCATGTTCGGTGCCGTGACGGTGGATATTGAGCGTTCGGCGCTGAGCGAGCTTGGTGTGGACGTGGCTGACGAAGCGCTGGTCGAGACGCTGGCCGCCGCCGTGCTGGCCCGCGTGGACGCCTGGGCGGTTGTTGCCAACACGCCGCAGGGCGCTGCCGGTCCGCTGGCCCCCGTGCTGGGCGAGTACTTCGACATGGTGCCGCTGCTGGGCCGCCAAGTTGCGGCGGTGTCTCCCAACGGCTTGCCGCTTGCGGTCGGTGTGTTTGCGGGCCTGGACATCTGGGGCCGCGCGACCATCAAGACCGATGCCGGCGAGCAGGAGTTTCCGCCCGAGGCTGTACGAATTCGCGGGCTGTAGCGCGGGGCGCCAGCGCTCAAAGATAACGATGGCAACAAGACCCTTCTCGGCCTGTGCCGGGGAGGGTTTCGCCTATCTGAGGAATAGGCTTGGCGAGCCTTTGCGGGGGCTGTGGCATCGGGTGTGCTCGACTTAAGCCCCCGTCCTACCCCAGCTCCTGCATGCGGCGGTAGATTTCGCAGATGCCCTTGATGGTGAGTTGTCCGTCGACCACGTCGAAGGCATCGGTCGAATCGGCGACGATGCCGGCGAGACCGCCCGTGGCGATAACGGTGGCGTCCTCGCGCCCCAGCTCGCGCTTCATGCGCGCAACCAGGCCCTCGGCCATGGCGGCGGCGCCCGTTACGGCGCCGACCTTGATGCACTCCTCGGTATCGCGGCCGATGGCATGCTCGGGCGCCTCGAGCGGAACGCTGGCGAGCTTGGCGGCGCGGGCGGCGAGCGCGTCCATCGAAATGCGGATGCCCGGCGCAATCGCTCCGCCAATGTAATAGCCGTCCTCGTCGATGACGTCGATATTGGTTGCGGTGCCAAAGTCTACCACGATTGCCGGGGCGCCGTAGAAGGTTTCGGCAGCGACGGCGTTGGCGATGCGGTCGGCACCAACGGCCTGGGGGCGCGCCGCCCGCAGCTTGGTCACGGCGGCCGTCTGCGGTCCGATGACAATGGCATCCGCCGCGATGCGGTCGGCCACGGCGTGCCACTCGCGCGAGAGCTGTGGCACCACGCCGGCAAAGGCGATCGCGTCGACTGCGCCGAGCGAGAGGTCGTACATCTTAAAGAAGCCCATCAGGCGCACGTGGATCTCGTCGGCGGTATAGGAGCGGTCGGTGGGCATACGCCACGACTGCACCAGCTCGTCTCCGTCAAACAGGCCCATGGCCGTCTGCGTGTTTCCCATATCGATAGCGAGCAGCATGTCTACTCCAGGTGTCGGCGTAAAAGGACGCGCACCATTGTATACGCGCCGCCGACGCCGCTCGGCTGCGATTCGTTTACGGTGATATGGCTGAGGGGTTTAAATATGAAGGAATTATGCTCTACGAGATTTTCCTTGCCGTTTACCGAACTCCCGCGTAATATTCTTTCTTGCGCACATGAGGCGCCCAGACATTGCGGGGTGGAGCAGTCTGGTAGCTCGCCGGGCTCATAACCCGGAGGTCGTAGGTTCAAATCCTGCCCCCGCGACCAAGAACTTGCAGCTCGTCGGCCTAGCCGGCGAGCTTTTTTGTTATCGCGGGACTGTGTTTTCGGTCCAATTCTCGGCCTCTCAAACAAAATCTCAATCTGTAACATCTAGACCCGATTTGGGCGGATAGGTGTTACAGATCTAGATATTCCGGTGGGTTGGGCCCCGTTTGTCTAAATCTGTAACACGAGGAACGGATTTTGCCGAGTTGTTGTTACAGATTGAGATCTTTCGGCAGGCCAGATTGGTTTGTCTCGATCTGTAACAGTAAGACCCGGTTTTGCCGAGTAACTGTTACAGATTGAGACGAACCGACGGGCCGCTCTGCCCCATCCACCTGCCGCCACCTGATATTCGCCGATTTCCGTTGTGCCGCCGTGCCCCCATGCCATATCCTCTAGACAACTACGCGGCATCATCGCCGCCGCGCCTACAAGAGAGGAATGTCCATGACCACACCTGCATCCAAGCTGCTCCAGCCCATTACGGTTGGCCCCCTTGAGCTCAAGAACCGCATTATGTTTCCGCCGCTGACCACCGGCTACGAGGAGCGTGACGGTTCCATCGGCGAGCGCAGCCTGGCTTTTTACGAGCGCTTGGCCCGTGGCGGCGTGAGCTACATCGTCATCGGCGACGTTGCTCCCGTCATGACCGCAAGCCCCACGCCCAAGCTGGCAACCGACGCCCAGATCCCCACGTTTAAGGCGCTGGCCGATGCCGTCCACAAGCACGGCGCCAAGGTCGCGCTGCAGCTGTTCCACCCCGAGTACGATGTGCCCGGTGTCGGCCGCATGGTCATGGGCTCCATGGCTGCCGCCAAGGCCGCGCAGGAGGCCAAGGCCGCCGGCGACGAGGAGACCTTTGCCGCCAAGATGGCCGAGTCCAACGAGATCCGCAACCAGGCCTACGCCAAGCTGCATCACGACATGCAGCACTTTGTGAACGAGGCGAGCGTAGAGCAACTCACCCAGATCAAGGAGGCCATCGCTGCCTCGGCCGCCCGTGCGCAGCAGGCCGGCATCGACGCCATCGAGGTCCACGGCGATCGTCTGGTGGGTTCGCTGTGCTCGGCCATCCTCAACCAGCGCACCGACGAGTACGGCGGCTCGTTCGAGAACCGCGTTCGCTACGCGCTGGAGGTCGTCGCTGCCATTAAGGAAGCCGCGCCGCAGCTGATGGTGGAGTACAAGCTCCCCGTGATCATGGAGAACCCCGACGGCACGCCGCGCGGCAAGGGCGGCCTGCAGCCCGACGAGGCCTGCGAGTTCGCCAAGCTGCTCGAGGGCGCGGGCATCGATATGATCCAGGTCGCACAGGCCAACCACACCGGCAACATGGGCGACACCATTCCGCCCATGGGCGCCATGCCCTACAACTGGACGCTGCCCGTGGCCGAGCGCGTCAAGGCCCTGGTCTCCGTGCCGGTGGCAACCGTGGGCCGCGTGGTTTCGGTCGAGGCCGGCGAGAAGATTCTGGAAGACGGCGCCGCCGACATCATCGCCTATGGCCGCTCGCTCATGTGCGACCCCGACATTGCGCTGAAGGCCGCCACGGGTGAGCCCATCCGCGAGTGCCTCAACTGCAACAAGGGTTGCGTCGATGCGATTCAAAACCGCAAGTACATTTCGTGCGTGCTCAATGCCGAGAACGGCGACGAGGCGACCATCGCCATCAAGCCGGGCGAGGGCGACAAGAAGGTCGCCGTGGTGGGCGGCGGCATCGCCGGCCTGGAGGCCGCGCGCGTGGCGGCCAAGCGCGGCTACGACGTGACCGTCTACGAGGCGAGCGATCATCTGGGCGGCCAGATTGTGCTGGCGGCTGCGCCTCCGCGCAAGGACGAGATCATGCGCTCGGTCGAGTACTACGAGAAGATTCTGCCTGGCCTGGGCGTGAAGGTTGAGCTCAGCCACGTCGCTACGGCAGAGGACCTCAACGCCGCCGATGCCGCGATTGTGGCCGTGGGCGCGCACGACATGGTCATCCCCGTTCCGGGTGCCGACTCGGACAAGGTCGTCTCGAGCTGGGACGTGCTGGCCGGCAAGGTGGAGCTTACGGGCCGCGTCGCCGTCATTGGCGGCGGCCTGGTGGGCACCGAGACTGCCGAGTACCTGCTGCAGCACGGCTGCGAGGTGGCGATCGTGGAGATGCTCGACAAGATCGCCGCGGGCGAGTCCGAGACCATTCTGCCGCTGATTATGAGCGACTTTGCCGAGCACAACGTGGAGCAGCACGTGAAGACCCGCCTGACCGCCATTACCGACGAGGGCGTGGAGGCCGTGCGCACCACCGAGGACGGCGCCGAGGAGCCGGTAAATATCGCCTGCGATTACGTGGTGATGGCCGTGGGCTCCAAGGCCAACGCGTTTGACCTGGACGGCGTGACGGTGCCCGTGACCTGCGTGGGCGACTGCTCGGGCGAGCGCACCGCCGACATTGCGAGCGCCATCCGCACGGCGTATCACGCGGCCAACGAGCTGTAGTTGAGCATCGCGGCCAGGCGGGGCGGTAGCACGGATCCGCCTCGCCCGACTGCGTCCCGTCGGGTGTCAATCGGTGCGGGGCCTGCAAGCGCAGCAGGTCCCGCCCTTTTGTTTTGCTCCGGTGGATGGCAATGCGCGGTAATCATGAGGAGTGAGGACGTCTACTGCCTTGCAGATTACTCAAAATTATTGGGGGAGGGGTTAATAACTATATCTTCTATACCAAAGGACATAAAGAGATGCCAATTTTGTTGACAAGCGAATGACGATTAGCCGTGAGTCAGCTACCAGCGTAAATAATCGATAAAGAAATGTCGTAATTTGGTGCCAAATGCCCAGATAACGCCGCGTCTATTTTAATTAACTGCTTTGAGCAAACAGTAAAATGCTACTATCTAACTTGCACGTAAGAAGGCAGATTAACGGTTAAGGCTAAGAAGTGGCAGGTATGTCGGAAGCAACTAGGACTCGCACGCATGCGCCCGAGGTTAGGCAGCGCGCCGTCGAGATCCTCCAAGAGGGGGTCGGTCATCGTGCCCTCGCTGCGGAGCTTGGCATTCCCCAGGCCACGGCTCGTCAGTGGGCCCGCGCGTATGCCGTGGGCGGTGCCGACGCCGTTCTCAATGCCGGTTCGCATCATCACACCTATTCGTACGACGTAAAGCTCGCTGTGGTTAAGGACCGTCTGGAAAACGGCTTGACGGTTCGCGAGGCCATGATCAAGCACAAGATTCCCAGCGAGTCTTCGGTCAAGGCTTGGTGCCGTCAGTACCGCGAGAGCGGTGAGTCCGCACTGGTCGATAAGCCGCGCGGTCGCAAGCCGCGCGTTAAAAAGGCGGAATAGCAAACGGGATGGTGCGCCCACAGGGGCGCATTTTTCTTGCCGCCCCTCTACTCCAATGCGGACAGGCTCCTTGCCTCGTACGCCTAAAACTCCCCAGTTGACCGAAAACCTGCCGCCGCTACTCCTCAATTGAGCTATAACGTTAAACAATTGCAGCGTTTTTGCACGGGGGAGTGATGGTATGACGCTACTGTATTTCCTTACCCTGTTTCCGCTGGTACCGGCGCTGGGCATGCTGCTCGCGCGCGGTGACCGCGCCCGCGATGCGGTGGGGCTTGTAGGCTCCGGCATTATTATGGCGGTGACAGTTGTAGTCGCCGTCATGTTTTTTGGCACGGGTCCGCAGAGCTTTGAGGTTGCCCCCGACACCTCGCATATGCTTTCGATCATCAGCTCCGCCATCGACGTGATCCTGTGCAACGTTATCCTGTACAACGCGCGCAAATATAGGAACGCGCTCACCACGGTGCTCGGCATAGTCCAGCTGGTGGGCTCGCTCGCCTTTGCAGCCATGACGTTGCCCGCGGCCGAGGCCGTTACGGCGACACCGCTCTACCTGGACTACATGAGCGTGATCATGGTCCTCGCCGTCGGCATCGTCGGCAGCCTAATTTGCGTGTATGCCTTGGGTTATATGAAGGACTTCCAGGCCCATGACGAGCACGAGGCCGCGCTGCGCGGGCAGACCGTGCCCGACCGTCGCCCGCAGTTCCTGGCGCTTATGTTCCTGTTCCTCTCGGCCATGTTCGTCATCGTGACGAGCGACAACCTTGAGTGGCTGTTCTGCGGCTGGGAAATCACCACCGTGTGCTCGTTCCTTATGATTGGCTACACGCGCACGCCCGAGGCCATCAAGAACGCCTTCACCCAGATCATCCTCAACATGCTGGGCGGTATCGCGTTTTTGGCGGGCCTTATGTTTCTGCACGTTAACGGCATGCCGCTGACCATCTCGGGCATGATCGAGCTTTCCGGCGCCGGCACCGCGCAATCCGCACTGCTGGTGATGCCGGTCATCCTGTTGTCGCTCGCCGCACTCACCAAGGCCGCGCAGATGCCGTTTCACACCTGGCTGCTCGGCGCCATGGTCGCCCCCACGCCCACGAGCGCCCTGCTGCACTCGTCAACCATGGTCAAGGCCGGCGTGTTCCTAATGGTCAAGCTCAGCCCGCTCTATGCCATCTATCCCGTGACCGGCTTTATGGTCACGAGTGTGGGCGCCATCACGTTTTTGCTCGCTGCCCTCATGGCCATCTCGCAGAGCAACGCCAAACGCGTGCTCGCGTACTCCACCATTTCCAACTTGGGCCTCATCAGTGCCTGCTTGGGTGTCGGCGCGCCCGAGGCCGTATGGGCGGCCATCTTCCTGATCCTGTTCCACACGGTGGCAAAGTCGTTGCTGTTCCTGTGCGTGGGCACGGCCGAGCATCATATCGGCAGCCGCGATATCGAGGACATGGACGGTATGTTCAGCCGCATGCCGCACCTGACGCGCCTGATGATGCTGGGCATCATGGGCATGTTTGTGGCGCCGTTTGGCATGCTCGTGTCCAAGTGGGGCGCCCTGGTGGCGTTTGCGCAGACCGGCAACGTGCTCATGATCATGGTGCTTGCCTTTGGCTCAGCCGCGACGTTCTTCTTCTGGGGCAAGTGGCTTGCCAAGCTTTCGGGCGTCGATCCCACGGCTCAAAACGTTGAGGTCAATGTCCATAAGACCGAGTGGATGGCGCTCAACACCATCGCCGCGCTGCTGATTCTGTGCTGCGTGGCGTTTCCGGTTATCTCGAGCGGTCTGGTGTCGCCTTACTTGGCCATGGTGTTTGGCCGCGTGCCGTACGTTATTGGCAAGGACGCCATGTATCTGATGGTGGTTATCGTGGCGTTTATCGCCGTGGTGCTGCTGACTTCATTCCGCGTGAGCAACAAGCCGCACGTCAACGTATATCTTTCGGGTGTGGGAACCGACAATTACCGCCATTTCCGCGGCTCGATGGGACACGAGGTGAAGGCCGAAAAGCGCAATTGGTATTCGGAGGACGCCCTTGGCGAGAAGCGCATTGGCCCCGCAGGTAGCGTCGTGTGCTGCAGCATTATCTTGTTTGCGCTTCTGTGTTGCGCGTGGATTGGGCCCGAGCGGCTTGCCATGAGCGCGCCCTCGGTGCTGCGCGGCAAGTATTTTGAAGGTTCGGGCGTCGTGGGCATTTTTATTGGCACCGTGGCGTTTGCCTTGCTGGCGCCGCTTGTGGGCGGTCTGATCGACGGCGTTGACCGTAAGCTTTCGGCCCGCATGCAGGGCCGCGTGGGCCCGCGCCTGCTGCAGCCCTTCTACGACGTTGCCAAGCTCCTGCGCAAAGCCCCCGCCAGCGTAAACACCATGGACGATACCTACATGGCGTGCGCGCTCATCTTTACCGTCGTGGGCGGCGGCATCTTTGTGTCGGGCTCCAACACGCTGCTGTGCGCTTTTATGGTGACGCTCGCCGCGATCTTTGTGGTGCTGGCGTCCGCCTCGACGCAAAGTCCGTTTGCCCAGGTCGGCGCCGACCGTGAGCTGCTGCAGGTCATGAGTTACGAGCCCGCCGTTCTGCTGATGAGCGTGGGCCTGTACCTTGCCACCGACAGCTTCGATTCCATTGCCGTGACGGGGCAGTCGGCCCCCATCGTCGTGTACAGCGCGCCCATTTTCCTCGCGCTGCTCGCGGTGCTTACCATCAAGCTGCGCAAGTCGCCGTTTGACCTTTCGTACTCGCATCACGCGCATCAGGAGATTGTCCAGGGCGTCGCCACCGAGATGAGCGGCGGCACGCTGGCCAAGATGACCCTTATGCACTGGTGCGAGACCGTGCTGTTTTTGATGTGGGTGGGCATGTTCTTTGTTTGGGACAACCCCGTGAGCTGGGTTGTAGCCCTGGTCGTGATGGCCGCGACGTACTTTGTCGAGGTCCTGATCGACAACACCTTCGCACGCAGCACCTGGCGCAGCTGCTTTAGGCTCGGATGGGGCGTGGCGCTGGTGTTTGGCCTGCTCAACCTTATGCCTATCCTCGTTGACGTATTTATTTAGGAGGCGGCATCCATGGATCATAAAATGTCGCGCTCGCCGTGGGTTATTCATTACGACGGTTCGAGCTGCAACGGATGCGATATCGAGGTGCTGGCCTCGCTCACGCCGCTGTTCGATGCGGAGCGCTTTGGCGTGGTCAACACCGGCAACCCTAAGCATGCGGACATCTTTTTGGTGACGGGGTCGGTCAATGCCCAGAACCTGCCCGTCGTGCGCCAGATCTACAACCAGATGCTCGAGCCCAAGTGCGTGGTGGCCTGCGGTATCTGCGCGTGTTCGGGTGGCGTGTTCCGCGATGCCTACAACGTGATCGGCGGCGTGGACCGCGCGATTCCCGTGGACGTGTATGCGCCCGGGTGCGCCATTCGTCCCGAGACCGTGATCGATGCCATCGTGGAGGCGTGCGGCATCCTTGATCAGAAGGAGGCCGTGATGCGCGCCGGCGGTGACCCGCTTACCGTGGGCGGCGCTGCTACCTGGGATGGTGGCGTTGAGCTTGGCGATGACGGGTTTGTGGCTGCGGGAGCCGGGGCCGGTGTCGACGCAGGCACGGCTGACGGCGCGCCCGCTGCTGGCGCGCCTGTCGGGAAGCCTGCCGCACCCGCCGCTGCAAAGGAGGCCGAGTAATGCAAGAGGCAATCTATACCACCGTCGGGATCGACGAGCTCCTGTCGCATGTCCAGGCGCTCAAGGGCGCCGGCGCGCGTTTTGTGCAAATGCACGCCGAGCGCAACGTCGACGACGGCTCGTATCGCTTGGTCTATACGTTTATCAACGTTCGTGCTGCTCGGGAGCGGATCGCTCAGGACGGCAGCTATGCGATTGAGAACCTGGTGGTTGAGGGCATCGACCAGTACCAGGAGATTCCGTCCATCAGCTCGTATTACCCTGCGGTGTTCCCGTTTGAAAATGAGGCCCACGACCTGTTTGGTCTCGTCATCACTGACATGCAGATCGACTTTAAGGGCTTTTTCTACCAGGTTTCGACTGCCGAGCCCATGAGCGTTATCACACCCGAGGTGAAGGCCGCGCGCGAGAAGGCCATGAAGGTTCGTGCCGCCGCCGAGGCCAAGGCGCGCAAGGCCGCGGCCGAAAAGGCCGCCGCTGCCACGGCCGCTGCGGGGGAGGGCGTCGCGGGCGCTGGCGATGCTGTGGGCGCTGTCGTCGCTCAGCCCGCTGCGGCTGCCGGTTCCGATGCTCAGCACGATGAAGCTGCTGCGAAGGCCGCGCTCAAGGCTGCCGAGATGGAGGCAAAGCTCGCCGCCATGGATCCCGAGAAAGCGGCCAAGGTCCGCGCGGCGCTTGCCGCCAAGGCCGCCCGCGACAAGCAGAAAAAGGAGGCGTAAGGTCCATGGCACATCGCTCCGTTATTCCGTTTGGCCCGCAGCACCCGGTGCTGCCCGAGCCGCTTCATCTGGACCTGGTGATCGAGGACGACCGCGTCATCGAGGCAATTCCGCAGATCGGCTTTGTGCACCGCGGACTCGAGAAGCTCACCGAAAAGCGCGACATGCACCAGTTTGGCTACATCGCCGAGCGCATCTGCGGCATCTGCGCCGTGGGCCACAGCTGCGGCTATGCCAGCGCCTGCGAGCGCATGCTCGACATCGAGGTGCCCGGCCGTGTGCAGTATATCCGCACCATTCTGCACGAGCTTTCGCGCATTCATTCGCACCTGCTGTGGCTGGGCCTGCTCGCCGATGCCTTTGGCTTTGAGGCGCTGTTCTATCGTTCGTGGACGCTGCGCGAGCAGATTCTCAAGATCTTTGAGAGCACCTGCGGCGGCCGCGTGATCCTTTCGATTAACGAGATCGGCGGCCTTAAACACGACATCGAGGACTCCGAGCTGGCGGGGATTGTCCAGACGCTCGATGCCATGCGCCCCGATTACGAGGCCCTGGTGCATACGTTTTTGGACGACGACAGCTGTGGCGAGCGCCTGCATGGCGTGGGCGTGATTAGCAAGAAAGACGCGCTGGAGCTTTCGATGGTCGGCCCGTTCGGCCGCGCCTCGGGCGTGGATTACGACGTGCGCATGTTCGGTGACGGCGCCTATGCGGATCTGGCTGCGTTTGAGCCCATCGTTGCTACCGATGGCGACTGCTATGCCCGCTGCCAGGTGCGTTGCGCCGAGGTCACGCAGGCTATGGACATCATTAAGGAGCTTGTGGGCAAGATTCCGCACGACGGTATCGGCGGGCGTACCAAGCTTACGCCGGCCGACGGCGCGCGCGGTGAGATTGTGATTGAGCAGCCGCGCGGCGAGGCGTATTACTATGTGCGCGGCAACGGCACCAAGAATCTGGACCGTTTTCGCGTGCGCACGCCGACGTCGCAAAACCTGGCGGGTCTGACGCATGCGCTGCAGGGCGTGCTCCTTGCCAACGTGCCCATGATTATCCTGACCATCGACCCCTGCATTAGCTGCACGGAAAGGTAGGCGCGGCATGAGTTTGCTGACATTTGCCAAGACGGCCTTGGGCTCTATGGTCAAGCAGCCGGTCACGGTGTGCTATCCGCAGGAGAAGCTGACGGCGCCCGAACGCCTGCGCGGGCATATCGTTAACGACATGGACGTGTGCATTTGCTGCGGCATGTGCGCGCGCCGCTGCCCGGCGGGCGCGCTCGTGGTCGATCGCAAGGGTGGAACGTGGTCGATCGACCCGTATGCCTGCGTGGTGTGCGGCGAGTGCATCGAGAGCTGTCCTAAACACTGTCTGACTATGGACACCGCCCGCACTCCAGTCGCGGCGAACAAGACTCCCACGGTAGAAACCAAGCCGGAATAGCGCTGGAATAGAACTGGAATAGGGGCCGGTGGGGCAAAAATGCTCCACCGGCCCCGCGCTTAAGCGCGCGGTTGTGCCGCCGCGAACAAAACTATGCCGGATTACTACGATAAATCGCCCACTTCCAACCACACCGCATTTGGCAAAACCAAAACCGACGCTCCTATAAGTTGTCAAGAGGCAGTTTGCGGGAGCGTTCTCTCCAATTCGCACAGGAGCTCGTAATACCTCCTCTCCAGTTTCGTCGACCGCCGTTTCCCCCGTTCCAAGTGCCCGAGTGTGGCTGCGGA
>DBFDVR010000018.1:0-131095 GCA_048321375.1 Collinsella sp. | reverse complement strand
GCGCGGGGCATGGGGCACGGGCGGGCGCTCAAGGCCGTCGCGAGGAAGCGGCTCAGGGCGATATACGCCGTGATGCGCGACCGGGTGCCCTACCGGGAGTAGCCCCGACGGTTGACAAAACTATAGGAACACCCAATGACTAGGGGGTCTACCGACGCATTGGGGGTTTGCGCCTTCCATGCATGACAGCCGTCTCTTTTATGTTTCCTTTAGCCGTTGCTGCCTAGGATGGGGGTTAGTCGGTAGGAAGGGAGCGTCTATATGGACGACGCGAGCGAGCGTTCAATCGAAGAGGACATGCTCGATCAGTTCAATTACTTTGATGATGAGGACGAGGAGCTGATCGACCGTCGCGAGCCAGCGCCGCTTGATTCCTTTGATCTGGTCGATGAAGAGACTGATGAGGTTGAGGACGAATCAACGGAGCCCCCACAGTCTTCGCGCCTTAACTCGCTGCTTTCGAGAGCCCCCATGCACCACGGCGTTCGTGCCGGCGCGCTCCATATGAAAACTGACTGGCACCAGATCGTGACGGCAGGCGATGAGCTTGCCGTCGATGCGCCGCTCACCGATAAATCATCCATCATCTGCCGCACCGGCATGCTTATGCTGGCAAGCGGAACGGGTGCCTGGCGCGTGCGCGATACCATGAATCGTGTTGCCGCCGTACTCGGTGTCACCATCCACGTTGACTTAAGTCTCCTATCGTTTGAGTGCACCTGCATCGAAGATGGCCACTGCTTTAATGAGGTCGTCAGCTTGCCCACAACGGGCGTCAATACCCATCGCATTTGGATGATGGAGAGTTTCCTCAAGGAAATCGAGACCTATGGTCGTCGCTTCACGGTGCACGAGTATCACGAGATGCTCAAGACCGTTGAGAGTTCAAAACCTGATTACGCGCCTTGGCAACAGGGCCTTGCGGCGGCCTGCGCCTGTGGCGCCTTTGTCTTTTTACTTGGTGGCGGTCCTATTGAGATGGCATGCGCGTTCGTGGGCGCGGGTGTCGGCAACTTTGCCCGCTCCCATATTCTCAAGCAAGGCCTTGGTCAGTTCAGCGCGCTGACGACCGGTGTTGCGCTCGCTTGCGTTTCGTATCTGCTGGCATTGCTCGGCCTTGGCCAGGTCATACCGGGGGCAATGTCGCACCAAGAAGGCTATATCGGCGCCATGCTCTTTGTGATTCCTGGCTTTCCCCTCATTACGGCAGGCCTCGACATCGCTAAGCTCGACATGCGAAGCGGTATCGAGCGCCTTTCATATGCCGTATCGATTATTGTGATGGCGACCCTCGTAGGTTGGATGGTTGCCGAGTGTGTTGGCCTGGCGCCGGACGACTTTGCCCCACTGGGCCTTTCGCCGCTTGCCCTTACGCTCCTGCGCGTGGTGATGAGCTTCGTTGGCGTATTCGGCTTCTCGGTGATGTTCAACAGCCCGGTAAAGATGGCCGCGGCAGCTGGGTTGATCGGCGCCGTTTCCAATACCCTGCGTCTGACCCTTGTCGATGCGCCGACGATGATTCCCTTCCTGGGCCTCAGCACGGGAATGCCTCCCGAGGCAGCAGCGTTTATCGGCGCGCTGGTATCGGGTCTGCTGGCAAGCTTGGCCGAAGTCAAGCTCACCTACCCGCGTATCGCTCTCACGGTGCCTTCGATTGTCATTATGGTGCCGGGTTTGTATCTGTATCGCTCGATGTATTACATGTGCACCTTCGACACGGTCAATATGCTCGGCTGGTTTGTGCGCGCAGTGCTCATCGTGGCGTTTTTGCCCGTTGGCCTGGGTGTGGCGCGTACGCTCACCGACCCTCGCTGGCGCCACACCAGCTAATTGGCGCAAGGGGGACATGTTACTTTGCACCAAATGAGTTGCGGTGAAATAGGGACTGAATTGCTGCTTAAAGGGTCAAAACAGTCCGTATTCCACCGCAACTTATGGGGTCGGGGGATTATCGGTGCCCTGCATCTTCATAAACTCAACGCTTACGAAGCGCATGCGTTTCGTGCTAGGCTGGTTCCACCACATAAGTAGTCGCAGACGCGCGTAACACGGGCGGGCGAGATGAAGTTCCAACAGCTCCATCTCGCCCGCCCGTTTTTGTTGGCGGTGCCGCGACGCAACACAGAAAGGAATCTGCCCTTCATGCCTATCAACAAACGAGAGAGCCTGCTGTTCACCTTTATCATGTGCTTTTGCATGGTGCTCTGGATGAGCATCTACAACGTTGCCCTGCAGCACGGGGCCATCAACGGCGAGGTCGTTGCCGCTGCGTGGCTCGGCTTCCCCGTTGCCTATATCTTTGCCGTGTGCTGCGACCGGTTCGTCGCCAGCCCGCTTGCCAAGGGTTTCGCCTTTAAGTACTTGGTCACTCCGGGCAAGAGCTCGCCGCTCGCCATGACGCTCGCCGTCAGCTCCTGCATGGTCGTTCCCATGGTCATCATCATGTCGCTGTACGGTGCCTGCGAGGGCCTGACGCACATGCCCGGCGGCATCCTTGCGAACCTGTATTCCGTGCCCGCGATCTGGATGATCAACATCCCGCATAATTTTGTGATGGCGCTGCCGTGGAACCTTTTGGTAGCCGGTCCGATTTCCCACTTCGTCTTCCGTCGCGCCTTCCCTGTGGGGACGGTTTTCGAGGAGGAGCATGCCGAGCTCTTGGAGCAGGCTATGGCTCCTGAGTGCGAGTAGCTCGCTTAGGGATCTGCTGAGCGCGGGCGACTTGCTTGGTTGGAGCCCTAAGCGTGGATAGCTCTCTCGGCGACATCGCGGGCGTGAGCGGTGCGCATGACCGGAGGCCCCGTGCTGCTCCGTTGCCCGACGTGCTAGCGCGCAGAACAATCTGTTGGTGCATTCGGCGGCTGCTGAAGCGTTTCGGCAGCCGCTTTTTATACGGAGTTTAAATACAACAGTCTGTTGTATTACGTAGAGTGGTATATCTCTAGCAGGAAAAATGCGAGAGACGGAGCATTATGGCGTTGCTAGTAGGACTGGACGTAGGGTCGACGACGACCAAAGTTTACGCGATGCACGAGGATATGACCGAGGCGTGGTGGGGATATCGCCGCCACGGGGCGTGTCAGACAGCGAGCGTGCGCGCCATGCTCGGCGAGCTCGCCGAGCGCTTTCCCCATGAGTCGCTGCGCGTTGCGGTGACCGGCTCGGGTGCGCGCGATATCGCGACCGCGCTGGGCGCCTCGTACGTTCAGGAGGTGGTCGCCAACGCGCTCGCGATCAGCAGGTTCTATCCGCAGACGCGCTGCGCCATCGAGCTGGGCGGCCAAGACGCCAAGATGATCTTCTTCCGCACCAACGATGAGGGAGACATCGAGGTTGCCGACATGCGCATGAACGGCTCGTGCGCAGGCGGTACCGGTGCATTTATCGACGAGATGGCAAAGCTCATGGGGGTCGGCACCGAATCGGGCGAGTTCGAGCAGCTCGCAAGCCGGGGAACGACCGTCCACGAGGTCTCGGGCCGCTGCGGCGTGTACGCAAAGACCGATATCCAGCCGCTGCTCAACGAGGGCATTCCTACCACCGACCTGGCGCTTTCGGCGCTTCACGCGGTCGCCCGCCAAACGATCGGCGGTCTGGCCCAGGGTATCGACATCGAGCCGCCGGTAATCTTCGAGGGCGGTACGCTCGCCTACAACCCCACGCTGGTCCGCGTGTTCCGGGAGCAACTGAATCTATCGGACGATCAGGTTATCGTCCCGCGCGATCCGCAGATCATGGTCGCGCGCGGTGCCGCCCTGTCGCTGACCGACATGTTCGCATCGTCCCAACCGATCGACCTTCCCGACGCTTTTGTCCGGCTGGATAAGCTCGAGACGGTCGCGCCCGCAAGCGGGGAGGGACGTCTTGCCCAGCCCTTTTTTGCCACACCTGCCGAGCAGGCGGATTTTATGGCACGCCATGGCAAAGAGACGCCGGCAAAGGGTCCGGATGCGTATGCGCCCGGAGAGACGGTGCGTGTGGCGCTCGGTATCGATTCGGGGAGCACGACGACCAAGTTCGCCCTGGTCGATGAGGCGGGTGAGCTTGTCGATTCGTTCTACGCGTCTAATAACGGCAGACCGCTCGACGTCGCCCAACAGGGTCTTGTCAGCTTGAAGAACCGCTGGGAGACAGCGGGGGTCACGCTTGCGATCGATGCCGTGGGCACCACGGGATACGGCGAGGAGCTTTTCGCGCGCGCGTTCCACGCCGACTACCATACGGTCGAGACGGTCGCGCACGCCCGCGCCGCGTGCGCATGCGTTCCCGATGCGACCTTCGTGCTCGACATCGGCGGACAGGATATGAAGGCCATCTGGCTCAACCACGGCGTGCTGACCGATATCGTCGTCAACGAGGCGTGCTCTGCGGGCTGCGGCTCGTTCCTCGAGGGTTTTGCCAAAAACCTCGGAATAGCCGTTGAGGATATCGCGACCGAGGCATTTTCGTCCAAAGCCCCCGCCGTTCTCGGCAGCCGCTGCACGGTGTTCATGAACAGCAGCGTCGTTTCCGAGCAGCGGCGCGGTAAGGGTCCGGGCGACATCATGGCCGGTCTCTGCCGTTCGATTATCGAGAACGTGTTCACCAAGGTCATTCGCGTTTCAAATCTCAACCGTCTGGGCGACAAAGTCGTCGTCCAGGGCGGCACGTTCCGAAACGACGCGGTGCTGCGCGCATTCGAGCAGTATTTGGGCAAACCCGTCACGCGTGCGCCCCACCCGGGGCTGATGGGCGCTATCGGTATCGCCCTGCTCGCGCGCGAGGAATGCCGCAAGGGCGACGCCGGCACGTCGTTTATCGGGCTCGATGCCGTGGAGCGCTTCGAGCATCGCGAGTTCGGCGGCGTTACCTGCCGTCGGTGCAACAACCGCTGCCAGCGCGCGGTCGTGGCATTTGGCGACGGCTCGCTTTACGTCACGGGCAATCGCTGCCCGCGCGGCGGCGCCATCTCATGGGATGAGCTCGTGCGCGAGGTTCCCGCGGCGGAGGAGCTGCGTCCGCAGGGTGCTTGCGAGGCACAGGCACCCGGCACGGGGCGCGACCGGACCGCGGCTGCCCCCAATCTCTTTGTCGACCGCGAGAAGCTGCTGTTCGAGTCGTGCCCCACGGTTCCCGTCTGCGGGGGGCGCGATGTCACGATCGGCATTCCCCGTGTGCTCGAGTTCTGGGACACCATGCCGTTCTGGTCGACGTTCTTCAGCACGCTCGGCTTTAAGGTGCGCGTCTCGGGACGCAGCACCAAGGCGATGTACGAGCGCGGTCTGGCGCACGTCACATCCGACACCGTGTGCTTCCCGGCCAAGCTCGTCCACGGGCACATCCGCAATCTCGTCGACGCCGGCGTCGACCGCATCTTCATGCCCATCATCACGACGGTGCCCACCGAAAACACCGCCTCTACCAGCGAGTGGATGTGCGCCGTCGTAAAGGGATACCCCTACGTGATGCGCAATTCCGATAACCCGGAGGAGCGTTTCGGCGTTCCGTTCGATACGCCGCTGTTCCACTGGTACGACGAGGGCGACCGAAACCGCCAGCTCAAGGCGTGGTGCAAGGAGACCTTCGATACCGATGCCGACCTGGTTGCCAAGGCGACCGAGCAGGCGGACCGCGCGCAGCAGACGTTTGAGAACCAGCTGCAGCTGCGCGGCAGGCAGGTGCTCGAGAACGTGCGCGAGGACGGCGGCTACGCGGTGGTGATCGCTTCGCGCCCGTACCACAACGACCCGCTGGTCAACCACGGGCTGCCCAAGCTCTTCTCTGAGCGCGGCATCCCCGTGCTGACGCCCGATGCGGTGCCGGGGGTCTGCAACGTCGATCTTTCCAACAGCCGCATCGACATCGTGAACAACTACCATGCGCGCATGCTGTCGTGCGCGGTCATCGTCGCATCGACGCCCGAGCTCGAGCTCGTGCAGATGGGCAGCTTCGGCTGCGGCCACGATGCGTATCTCACCGACGAGATCGCGCGCATGATGGGCGAGATGGGCTCCAAGGTTCCGATGATGATCAAGCTCGATGAGAGCGACGTCGCCGGTCCCATGGGCATTCGCGTGCGTTCGTTTATCGAGTCGGTCAACCGTCGTCGCGCGGAGGAGCGTGCCGAGGGCGCCCGGGTGCACGCGGTCCATCCGCTCGACGACCCGTATAAGGTCAAGTACACCAAGCGCGACCGGCACGACAAGATCGCGCTGGTCCCCAATACCTCCCATGCGTTCTGCAGGCTCATGACCGCGGCGATGCGCAATCAGGGCGTGCGCGCCGAGGCCCTTGATATCGGGCGCGAGGATGCCATCCGCCTGGGCAAACGCTATGTGCACAACGACATCTGCTTCCCCGCGCAAATCGTGATCGGCGAGGCGCTCGCGGCACTCGAGAGCGGTAAGTACGACCCGCACGACGTCGCCGTGGTGACTGGCAAGTATATCGGCGACTGCCGCCTGACGCACTACATGCCCCTGCTGCGCCGCGCGCTCGACGACGCGGGATACGACTATGTCCCGGTGCTCACCAACGACGACGTCGATGCCCACAATGCGCATCCGGGCTTCAAGCTCGGCCTTGGCCCGAGCATCCAGATCGCCTACGGTCTTCCCATGATCGATGCCCTCGAGGCCATGCTTAGGCGCATCCGTCCCTACGAGCTCGAGAAGGGCGCGGCGGACGCTGCGTTCGACCGCGCGCTCGATGAGGTTATCGAGGGCATGGAGCGCTCCGGGCTGAGAGGCCAGGCGACGGGCTTCAAACGCGCGCTTGCGATCATGGACGCCGTTCCGTACGACCGCTCGAACCCGCATCCGACCGTTCTCATCGTGGGCGAGTACCTGCTCAATTTCCATCTCGGCGCCAACCATGAGATCGAGCGCTACCTCGAGGACAACGGGCTCGAGGTCATCGAGGCGCGCATGACCGACGTGATCCGCAAGACCTATTTCTACAAGCATGCGCAGTCGCGCGAGTTCCACGTCGACCTGTCGCTGCCCGAAAAGGCCTGGTACGCCACGGCGGACAACCTGTTCGAGCTCGCGCACGACCGTTGCGACCGCCTGGGCGCGGCGAGCCCGCTCTACGAGCCGCCGACGCGCATGCCCGAGCTCGTGCGCGCGAGCGATAAGATCCTGCACCATACGTTCGATGCGGGCGAGGGCGTGCTGATTCCGGCGGAGATCCTCGAGCACGCCAAGCGCGGCTGCCGCAACTTCGTGATCCTGCAGCCGTTCGGGTGTCTGCCCAACCATGTCGTGGGGCGCGGGCTCATCCATGCGCTCAAGGAGCAGTATCCCACGGCGCAGTTCCTGCCGCTCGACTACGATCCCGACGTGAGCTTCGCCAACGTGGAGAACCGTCTTCAGATGCTCATCATGAACGCCAAGGCGCAGGGGTGCGGTGAGGCGCATGGCGAGACCGCGTAAGGACGCCGATGCACCCGATGCACGCACCCGTATCATCGAGGCGTTTTGGGAGCTCATCGAGAACAACAGCATCTTCGAGCTGTCGGTTGGCGAGGTGGCCCGCGCCGCCCAGTGCAATCGCGGAACGTTTTACTACTATTTTCACGATTTCGATGAACTCGTCGCCATCGCCATAGCCCAGCTGCTGCAGGATAACGAGCTCATCACCGATGCCCTCTGGCATTTTTCGAGCGAGGGCGACCTTTCGGCGTTCGACCGGCGCGACGTCCGCTGCCTGCTGCGGCGCATCGTCATCACCATGAGGGCGGGTGCCGCCGAGCAGGTCGTGCAGGGCATCCATACGATCATCATCGACCGCGTGAGAGAGATCGTCCACCCCGACGGAGAAGAGCTCAAGGCAGATTCGAGCTTTGCGGTGGGCTTTCTGGTCTCGGGCATCATGGGCTTTGTGATGGCGGTCGGCTTTGCCCGGGAGGGCGGCGAGGAGATAGACCTCGAGCAGCTGGGGGACAGCGCGTGCGCGTACCTGAGGACGGTCGCCATGCAGACGGTGGAAACGGTCGCGCAAGTCGAGGGCGTCGATACATCCGAGCTGCTCGAACGCGTCTCCAAGGAGGCCGATGCCTATCGCGCATCGCGTGCGACGAGTCCCGACGTGGTGAAAGACGCCTAGGGTTTCTCTTGCGGGGCGCCTGTCGCGCATCGCGCGGTGAGTCCCGCGATGCGGTCATAACCTGCATTCATGTGAGCCGGGTTTATAGATATTCCTCCAGCTGTTAACATAGACAACCTGTGGGTAAAGAGACAAAAGCGCCGCCGACGGGCGGGCGTTTTGATTTCGATGAACTCATGTAAGGAAACGAGCATGTTAGATAGATTTACCGATCGCGCGCGTAAGGTCATGTCCATGGCCAAGCAGGAGGCGCTCGATCTTCATTCAAATAAGGTGGGCACCGAACACCTGCTGCTCGCGCTTGCCAAGGAGGATGAGGGCATTGCCGCCGAGGCACTGCGCTCGCTTGATATCTCCTACGACGACATCATGGACACCCTCAAGGAGGTCCAGACCACGGTTCCCGAGCCCAGTGAGGAGACCGAGGCGGCTAAGCTCGCCTTTACGCCGCTCGTCATTAGCGTTATGGAGCGTTCATTCCGCGTGGCGCGTGAGAATAACCAGACCTACGTGTCGACCGAGCACTTGCTGATCGGCATCGTCGAAGAGGGCAACGGCATGGCCATGGACATCCTCATGCGCCTGGGTGTGTCGTCCGCCTCTATCAAAAAGGCTATCGAGAAACTCACCGCCAAGGACCAGGACAAGAAGCGTCCGCTCGCCGGCGCCGGTGCTGGTCGTCCCGGTGCGGGCCTGCCGTTCTTTAGCGGCTCGGATGCCTCTCAGCAAAAGGGGAGTGGCACCGATACGCTTAAGCAGTTCGCGACCAACCTCACGCAGAAGGCGCGCGACGGCGAGCTCGACCCTGTAATTGGTCGCGAAAAGGAAGTCCAGCGTATGATGGAAATTCTTTCGCGCCGCACCAAGAACAACCCGCTCATTCTGGGCGACCCCGGCGTGGGCAAGACGGCCATCGTCGAGGGCCTGGCTCAGCAGATTGCAGCCGGCAACGTGCCCGAGAACCTCATGAACCAGAATATCTGGACGCTCGACCTGCCGGGCCTCGTGGCGGGTGCCAAGTATCGCGGCGAGTTTGAGGAGCGCCTCAAGAACGTGATCCAGGAGGCCACCGAAGCCGACGACGTCATCCTGTTTATCGACGAGATGCACACCATCATCGGTGCCGGTTCTGCCGAGGGCTCCATCGACGCGAGCTCCATGCTCAAACCCGTGCTCGCGCGCGGTGCCTTTCAGATTATCGGTGCCACCACGGCCGAGGAATTCCGCAAGTACCTCACCAAGGACCCGGCCTTTGAGCGTCGTTTCCAGACCATCGATGTCGAGGAGCCGAGCGTCGAGGACACGGTCAAGATCCTGACCGCGCTCAAGCCGCGCTACGAGGAGCACCACCATGTGCGCTACACGCAGGGCGCTATCGAGGCTGCCGCGAACCTTTCCAACCGCTACATCCAGGATCGCTTCCTGCCCGATAAGGCCATCGACCTCATCGACGAGGCCGGTGCCCGCGCTCGCATCGCCGCGAATCGCGCGCCCGAGCCGGTGCGTGAGGCCGAGCATCGCGTGGAGGAGCTTAAGGCCGCCGCGCAGGAGGCCACCGAGAGCGACGACATGAACAAGGCCGCCGAGATCACCGAGCAGCAGAAGGCCGCCGAGATTGAACTCGCCGAGGCCAAGGCCGCCTGGACCGCCGAGCTCGACGCCAGCCCGCTCACCATCGATGTGAGTCAGATCGCCGATATCGTGTCCGTGACTTCGGGCGTGCCGGTGTCCTCGCTTACCGAGAGCGAGAGCCGTCGCCTGCTGCAGGCCGAAAGCGTGCTCAAGACGCGCATCATCGGTCAGGATGAGGCTGTCGAGGCAGTTGCCAAGGCCGTGCGCCGCAGCCGCTCGCCGCTCAAGGACCCGCGTCGCCCCGGCGGCAGCTTTATCTTCCTGGGTCCCACCGGCACGGGCAAGACCGAGCTCGCCAAGACGCTCGCCGAGTACCTCTTTGGCAGCAAGGACGCGCTCATCAGCTTCGACATGTCGGAGTTCGGTAGCGAGTTCGAGGTCTCCAAGCTCATCGGTAGCCCTCCGGGTTACGTGGGCCACGACGAGGGCGGTCAGCTCACCAAGGCCGTTCGCCGTCATCCGTACTCGGTCGTGCTGTTCGACGAGATCGAGAAGGCGCACCCCGACATCTTCAACATTTTGTTGCAGGTGCTGGAGGAGGGCCGCCTGACCGATAGCCAGGGCAAGACGGTCGACTTCCGCAATACCGTGATCATCATGACGTCCAACGTGGGCGCCCGCGAGATCGCGCAGGATGCGAGCGTCGGTTTTGGCACCACCGGTGAGCAGGGTCTCACGTCGAGCGAGATCCGCGGCCGTGCGATGGGCGAGCTCAAGCGCCTGTTCCGCCCCGAGCTGCTCAATCGTATCGACGATATTGTGGTGTTCCAGAAGCTCTCGGGCGAGAATCTCACCAAGATTGCGCACCTGCTGGTGGACGATCTGCGTCAGCGTTTGATTGCCAACGGCATGAACATCAAGCTCACCGATGCGGCCTATGACAAGATCGTGGCCGAGGGCACCGACCTCACCAACGGTGCGCGTCCGCTGCGCCGCGCCATTCAAAAGCTCATCGAGGACCCGCTGTCCGAGGAGCTCCTGGCCGGCGAGTGGGGCGAGGGCGATACCGTCCTGTGCGACGTGGCCGATGGCAAGTTTGTCTTTAGCCACGGCACGGGCGAGATCCCGGCACCGCGTCAGGCGGGCACGCTCGGTGGCGATACCGCCCCGGCGGCACCGCACACCGGCAACGCCGCGCCCGTGAGCGGCGGCGTGACCTCGGGCCCCGGCGGCATGATGCAAGCCGGTTCCGGCGCGCTGTAGGGCGTAACATAGCTTTGCGAAGGGGCACTCCTGTCGGGGCGCCCCTTTTTTATGAGTAAATGGTGCTATACTCGAAATATAAATATGTATAGCAGAAGGAGCTAGCATGCCAATATCGGTACTCGACTCACGGCCGGTCCAGATGAATGTGCGCATGGATCGCCAACTCAAAGAGGCTGGGGACGCCGTGCTGGCGCATATCGGCATGACGCCGTCACAAGCTGTGAGGGAGCTGTGGCAGTACTTGACCGAGAACGGTCATATGCCCGTCGCAAAAAAGAATGATGACGAAGTCCTGCCTGACGACATACGATCGAAGGCGAGTTCGTCCCGCGTCTCGGAAGGGGCTGCGTTAATTTCGAATTTTTATGAGCGGTTCTCGATTCAGAGGCCGAGCCCCGATGAAGCCTTTGATTACGACGAGTTATACGATCAAATGATGAGCGAGAGATTCAGCGATTGGATCGAATTATGAGCGGCGTCGGAACGAAACGTGTGCTCAAGCTGTTGATCGACACGAACGTCTGGCTAGATTACTTTCTCGCTCGCACGAATGCGACCAGGCCGATAGTCGAGCTCCTTTCTCGCGCGGCGGAAGCGGAGGATATCGTCCTCTTCTCGTCCTCCCTGTCTGTCAAAGACGTCTATTACATTCTGGGAAGGACGATGAAGGCCGACGCCCGCCGTGAGGGGGCTCTCACTCCCGAAGCCATCGCCGGTGCCGACGAGACAGCGTGGGCGTGCGTTCGCCTGATTCGGCAAAAGTCGATTATTGCCTCGGTCGGTGCAGACGAGGTCTTCGACTCCTTTGTGTTCAAGTATCATCACAACGACTTTGAGGACGACCTGATGCTGGGCGTCGCCAATCGCATTGATGCCGATTACGTCGTGACAGAGGACAAAAATCTCATCAAACATACCAATGGTGTATGCATTAATGTTCAACAGGCGTTGAAGTTGGTTGAAGGGTCCAACGTCCCTTCGGCACGGCCCGTCTAACCTGCTTTATCTTGATAAAGTGGCGTTTCCTCGCCGTTAGCCGATGATGCGAGGGCGCTCGGCGTTTTCGACTGGTTTATGCACGCAAAGTCTGGGAATATACAAGTCGCATGTCTTACTGTCTAACCAGTTGCGCCAAGGAGGCACCATGGACTACAAGATTACCGGTTACGAGCCCGCCCAGCTGTTCCATTTCTTTGAGGAGGTCAGCGCGATCCCCCGTGGGTCTGGCAACGAGAAGGGCATCAGCGATTTCCTGGTCGCGTTTGCCAAGGAGCGCGGTCTCGATGTGTACCAGGACGAGGTCTACAACGTCATCATTCGCAAGCCCGCATCTGCCGGCGCCGAGAATGCCCCGACCGTGATGCTGCAGGGCCACATCGACATGGTGTGCGACAAGCTGGGCTCCGTCGAGCACGACTTTACGACTGATGGTATCGACCTGGTCGTCAAGGACGGCGTCCTCACCGCTAACGGCACCACTCTGGGCGCCGACAACGGTATTGCCGTCGCTCTGATGCTCACTGTTCTCGATGACGATTCGATCGTTCACCCCGCCCTCGAGTGCGTATTCACCACCGACGAGGAGACCGGCCTGGTCGGCGCCGAGACGCTCGACAAGTCCCAGATTAGCGCCCGCACCATGATTAACCTTGACTCCGAGGAAGAGGGCGTTGCTACCGTCAGCTGCGCCGGCGGTGTCGTCGTTACCTACACCTGCCCGATCGCGCGCGAGCACAAGACCGGTAGCGCCCTCACGCTCGACATCTCCGGCCTGCTGGGCGGCCACTCCGGCAGCGATATTAACCTGGAGCGCGGCAACGGCAACCTCATCATGGCCCGCATCATCGACCGCCTGATGGTTGCCGGCGAGCCCGCCATCGTTAGCTTTAACGGCGGCACCAAGGACAACGCCATCAACCGTGAGTGCAAGGCCGAGCTGGTCTACGCCGACCACGCTGCAGCCGAGGCCGCGGCCCAGATCGCAAAGGGCATCATCGCCGACGTTACTGCCGAGCTCGAGGTCTTCGACCCCGGCTTTACCTGCACGGTTGAGATTGCCGACAACACTGAGGTCGAGGCCATGGACGAAAAGTCCGCACTTGCCCTTATTCGCGCTCTGCGTCTTGCCCCCAACGGTGTGATCCGCCGCAATGTCGCCACCGACGGCTCCGTCGAGGTTTCCTCCAACATCGGCGTGGTTGCCACCTCTGACGACCAAGTCAAGATCATGCTGTCCCCGCGCTCCTCGATCACCTCGCTGCAGAACGAGTTCAAGGACCGCCTGCAGATGCTGGCCGATGTCCTGGGATTCGACGCCAAGTTTGAGTTCGAGTATCCCGGCTGGAGCTATGCCGAGCATTCGCCGGTCCGCGACATCTTTGTCGAGAGCTATCGCGAGCTCTTTGGCTCCGAGCTACGAATCGAGTCCATTCACGCCGGCCTTGAGTGCGGCCTGTTTGCCGAGGCCCTGCACGGCCTGGACGCCATCGCCGTGGGCCCGACGCTCTCCGATGTCCACACCCCGGACGAGAGCATGGAGCTCGCTTCTGCCGAGCGCTTCTACGAGCTGCTCATCGACGTCCTCAAGCGCCTCGCTGCGTAAAGGTTGCGGTAGCAGCAGTCCGAGCCACGTGCTGGTGGATTGCAAATGACATTATGAGAGGGGGCACCCGAGCTTTTGCGACGGGTGCCTCCTCTCTTCTTTTGGGAAATGGGAGATTACGGACACCTAGCCCATATCCGCCTTGATGAGGTCGAGGGTGCGCTGGCAGTTTTCGCAGACGGGGCCGAGCATATGCTCGCGCAGGTCCGCCATGCCGGGCAGGTCGGCGTATTCGTCCATGACCTCTTCCATGCAAATGGGTACCTCGTAGGCGAGGTCCATCATGGTCGCAAAGCAAAACTTCTCGGATAGCCCGGCATCGGTGAGCGCCGCCTCCAGCGCGGGGTCGCCCATACCGTGGTATCGGCGGATAGCGCCTGGACCGATGCGCCCCACACGATTTTCGCCGCCAACGCTCATGGCAAGGCGCGCTTTTCGCCGCATGCGTTCGTATGCCAGCCCCGATGCAACGTCATACATACGGGCCATCATAGCTGTGCTGCCGTTTCCAAGAAGCAGGGAATAGTTCTTCGCATGCGCGTCCGGTGCGCCGATGATGGCGTTAAAGAAAAGTATCTGCGTAAACAGATACAGGTTAAGTTGATGATGGCTCGTGTTGACGAGGAGTTCCTGAATGTCGCGTGCGGTCGGGCCACCGTCTGCCGTGTACTTTTGAGCGGGCATCACTCCAAGGGCCTGACAGAGGTCTTCTTGGTGTAGACGCATGATTGTTCCGTCTTTGGCTTTCACACGGTCATAGCGTTCAACAATGAGGGCGGGTTCGTCCTCAAATAAGCGATACTCAACGTTCGCCGTTGCGATACCCGCGCGCTGGGCGCTTTTCATGCAGACAAACTCATTAAGAGCTTCAAGTTTAAATCCGATAACGCCATTTTTGAAAATATGCGTCGTGGGCGAGGAACCTACGCATTCGCACCAGCGACCGTCTATGAGCGCGAGTGCGAACTTGCCCTGGTTGCCTCCAAGTGACCAACTTTCATCTAGGCCCATCCACGATGCCTCGCGGTCATCCCTGATCGACTTGAGGCGCAAGGCAATCTCGTGGTCGTCTATAGGGCGGTATTCGCCAGTGCGATGCAAGGCGGCGTCGATATCTTCTTCGGCGCAAAACTGCACTCCGCCCGGACAGTCGAGTCCGATATGGCTGAGCAGCGCAACGGGATTATTGGGCCTGGCGTCGAATTCGGCGGCAATCGCTTTTCGTTGGTCCTCGCTGTCGGGCAGAAGGCCAAACAAGTACGGATTCATGACCTGTTGGCCGTATGTGCGATTTGATACGGGAATGTTGGTCGATAGGGCTGGCCCGTCATAATCTTGATCGTAGGCAAAACTGACTAGACCGCTCTCATCTTGCATGAGCGTTCCTGCGGGTACGCCGCAAATAATAGTCCGAAGCGTTTTTCTGGCCATTGGCTATCTCCCTTCGGGCTTGGTTTGGGCAGATGCGCTTGCGGCAATCGAGACTCCGAGATTGGACATGGCGAAATCGGCGAAGGCCTTGTCGTAGAGCTCGGCCGTAAAGGGGGTATCTGGAAGAGCTGGAATGGCTGCGCCGCGTCGGTTGCGATGGTGAAGACGTTGAGTGTGATGGCACCTGGGGGTGCTACAAGGTTGCAAATCGGCATGCGGGGCGTCGGTTGGCTGCTCATGTTTCGTGTCGTCGATATTCCCTTGAGCAACTAGTGCCAGTCCGAGAGCACCGAAAACCGCCAGCAGCTTGTCGAGCCGAATACCCGTGGCATCTCCCAGCTCGAGCGATGCGAGCAGGCGCTCCGAAACACCGGCTTTTTTAGCGAGGGTTGCACGGGTGAGACCCTGAGCATCGCGTGCCTGGCGCACGTAGATGCCAGCTTGGCGCGGTGTGGTGATGGGAAGGGTATCCACGGCGATCTCCTAACGTGCAGACTTTTGCATATCAGTATGACATGCAAAAGTCTGCATGAAAAGGCCTCATGCAAAACTCTGCATGAGGCCTTGCCCGGACGTTTAGTTTTGAAGGGTGTTTTACAGCGCCAAAAACCCCAAGTGTTCCAGCAGAATCTTGAGGCCGATAAGGATAAGCACGACGCCACCCACGATGGTGGCGGGTTTTTCGTAGCGCGCGCCAAAGGTGTGGCCGATCGCCACGCCGGCGACGGAGAAGATAAACGTTGTGATGCCTATAAGCGATACAGCGGGCACGATGTCGACCGAGAGTGCCGCAAACGAGATGCCCACGGCTAGGGCGTCGATTGAGGTGGCAATGGCGAGGAGCAGGTACTCGACCAGGTCAATCTTTTCGGCATCCTTGCCGTCGCCTTCATCCTCGTCCTCGGTAAAGGCTTCCCACAGCATTTTGCCGCCGATGAAGGCGAGCAGGATAAAGGCGATCCAGTGGTCGATGGGGCCGATGATGCCCATAAACTGACTGCCAAGCGCCCATCCGATTACGGGCATGCCGGCCTGGAAGCCGCCAAAGAACAGGCCGAGCACCACGGCGACCTTAAGGTTGATCTTTTTCATGCCGAGACCCTTGCAGATGGAAACGGCAAAGGCGTCCATCGAAAGGCCAACGGCGAGCAACACGAGCTCTGCGAGTCCCATAGCCTGGCTCCCTCTCTGCGGGCGAGCCCGCGTGTACCTCTTGGGGGAATAACAAAAAAGACCCGTGGCGTACGCGCTGCGCGCACAACCACGAGTCTCGTTCATTAAGGCAAGCCAGACCGTTTCGGCCAGTATGTTGACTTGCCGCGCCACCGGAGGCGAACCCGGCCACGCGACTACTCCCTCATTCATGTGAACCCCGATGCTACCACATAAGCAGCCCATTTGGGTTGGGCTCTCAGCTGTGTTCGCTCATTCTGTAAGCATCGGATTTCGCAAGCGCCGCGGGGACAAACCGTGAGAAACTATTTAGCGTTTATGGAGCGTATACGATGGGAGCGATGCCTTGGATAAGAACGAGCTGCAAAAGCGTATGGAACAGGCCATCCGCCTGACGGCACCTGGTCAGCCGATCCGCACCGCCCTCGACATGATCATCGCCGGTCACCTGGGCGCCCTTATCTGCGTCGGTGACACCGAAAACGTGCTCGCTGCCGGTAACGACGGCTTCCCGCTCAACATTTCGTTCACCTCGAACCGTCTGTTCGAGCTCTCCAAGATGGACGGTGCCATCGTCATCGACGGCGACCTCACCCAGATCCTGCGCGCCAACTTCCACCTCAATCCCGATCCCTCGCTTGCCACGAGCGAGACGGGCATGCGTCACCGCACCGCCGCTCGCATGTCGGTGCTCACCGACGCCATCGTGATCTCGGTTTCGGCTCGTCGCGCCGTCGTCAACGTGTACGTCCACGGCAAGAGTTACGAGATCCAGCCCGTCACCACCATCATGAGCTCGGTCAACCAGCTCGTCGCCACGCTTCAGACCACCCGTCAGTCGCTCGACCGCTCCTTGCTGCGCCTGACGGCCCTTGAGCTCGACGACTACGTCACGCTCGCCGACATTACCGGTATTTTCTCGAGCTTCGAGATCATGCAGCAGGCAAAGACCGAGCTTAAGGATTGCATTGTCAAGCTGGGCAACCAGGGCAAGCTCGTGCAGATGCAGCTCGAGCAGCTCGCCGGCTCCAGCATGGATACCGAATACGACTTGATGATCCGCGACTACGCAAGCGATTCCTCTGAGGCAAACGCCGAGAAGATCCGCGCCGAGCTGAGCCGCATGACGCCCAAGGACCTGTCCGACCCGCAGCATGTGGCGGCGGTTCTGGGTTACGACGACCTGGACGAGGACTCCGTCATGACACCGCTGGGCCTGCGCACGCTTTCGCGCGTGTCCGTCGTGCGCGACGGCGTGGCCGAGAAGATCGTCGACGAGTACGGCTCGCTGCAGGAGCTCATGGACGACATCAGCGAGGATCCGGAGCGCCTGGGCGACTTTGGCGTCAACAACCCTGCCATTCTTGCGGACTCGCTGTACCGCATGAAGGGCACCAAACAGGGGAACGCATAATGGCGCCCGTATGCGCCGTGGTCGTTGCCGGCGGCAGCGGTCAGCGCTTTGGAAATCCCGGCGGCAAGCAGCTCGTTAACGTGGCGGGCCGTCCGCTCATGAGCTGGTCCATCCGCGCGTTTGATCGTAGCGACAAGGTCGGCCATATCGTGGTGGTGTGTCCTGCCGAGCGCCGTGCCGAGATGCGCCGCCTGGCCATCGACCCGTTTGACTATGACACGCCCATCAGCTTTGCCGATGCCGGCGATACCCGTCAGGATTCCACCCGTGCCGGCGTGCATGCGGTTCCGGCGGGTTTCGAATATGTCGCCATCCACGATGGCGCTCGTCCGCTCATTACGACCGAGGCCATCGACCACGCTATCGACGTGCTCATGGGTGACCGCTCGCTCGACGGTGTCGTGTGCGGTCAGCCCGCGATCGACACGCTCAAGATCGTCGACGGCGATAATATCGTCGAGACGCCGCCGCGCGAGCTCTATTGGGCCGCGCAGACGCCGCAGATCTTTAGCGTCGACGCGATGAAGCGTGCCCATGCCGCGGCGATTGCCGAGGGCTTTATCGGTACCGACGACTCATCGCTGGTCGAGCGCATGGGCGGGCGCGTCCGCTGTGTCCAGAGCCCGCGCGACAACCTTAAGGTGACGGTGCCCGAGGATCTGCGTCCCGTAACCGCGATTCTGCTTGGCCGCATGGCCGAGGGAGAGGACCTTCCCTATGTTCAGTAACCTGCGCATTGGCCACGGCTACGACGTCCACCGTTTGGTGGAGGGGCGTCGATGTATCATCGGCGGGGTCGACATTCCCTACGAGCGCGGCCTGCTGGGCCACTCGGATGCCGATGTGCTCGCGCACGCCTTGGCCGACGCCATTCTGGGCGCCTGCCGCGGGGGAGACATCGGCAAGCTATTCCCCGACACCGATCCTGCCTACGAGGGTGCTGATTCGATGGTGCTGCTCGCTCGCGTGATGGACTATGCGCGCGAGCTGGGCTTTGAGTTTGTCGATGCCGATTGCACCATTGCCTGTCAGCAACCCAAGATCACCCCGCACCGCGATGCCATGCGCGCCAACCTTGCCCATGCCCTGGGCGTTGACGTCGAAAATGTAGGCGTCGCCGCCACTACGACCGAAAAGCTCGGTTGGGAAGGCCAGGGCGAGGGAATCGGCGCCTGGGCCGTCTGCCTGCTACAGAAAACCGTTAAGGAGTAACGAATGCGTATCTACAACAGCGCTACCCATAAAAAGGAAGAGTTCCAGCCCATCGAGTCCGGCAAGGTTCGCATGTACGTGTGCGGCCCCACGGTCTACGACAACATCCACATCGGCAATGCCCGCACGTTCATCAGCTTCGATGTTATTCGACGCTGGCTCATCGCGAGCGGCTACGAGGTCACGTTCGCCCAGAACCTCACCGATGTCGACGACAAGATCATCAAGCGCGCCAACGAGCAGGGCCGTACGGCTGCCGAGGTCGCGACGGAGTTCTCCGACAAGTTCATCGGCGTCATGCGCGCCGCCAACGTGCTCGATCCCGATGTGCGCCCCCGCGCCACCAAGGAGATCGGCCCCATGATCGCCATGATCAAGACGCTTATCGAGCAGGGCCACGCTTACGCAGCCGATAACGGCGATGTGTACTTTGCCGTGCGCAGCGATCCCAACTATGGTCAGGTCTCGGGCCGCAACATCGACGACCTTATGGTTGGTGCGCGCATCGAGGAGAACGAGGACAAGATCGACCCGCTCGACTTTGCCCTGTGGAAGGCCGCCAAGCCCGGCGAGCCCAGCTGGCCGAGCCCCTGGGGCGAGGGCCGTCCCGGTTGGCACACCGAGTGCGCCGCCATGGTGCATCGCTACCTGGGTACCCCGATCGATATCCACGGCGGTGGCTCCGATCTTGCTTTCCCGCATCACGAGAACGAGTGCGCCCAGGCCACCTGCGCCTGGCACCAGGGCTTCTCCAACACCTGGATGCACACGGGCATGCTGCTGGTAGACGGCGAGAAGATGTCCAAGTCGCTCGGCAACTTCTTTACGCTGGCCGAGGTCCTCGAGCAGCACTCCGCTGCCGCCCTGCGCCTGCTGATGCTGCAGACGAGCTATCGCTCGCCGCTCGACTTTTCTTGGGAGCGCCTGGAGGGTGCCGAGAACTCGCTCACGCGTATCGCCGGTACGGTCGAGAACCTGCGCTGGGCCGCGAACCATGCGACGGCCGATGCCGATGCGGCTGCCGCCGAGGCGTTTGCCGCCAAGGCCGCCGAGACTCGTGCCACCTTTAAGGAGTGCATGGACGACGACTTTAACACCGCTGGTGCCATGGGTGCCGTCTTTGGCTTTGTGACCGAGTGCAACCAGTACCTGGAGCAGGCGGGCGACGCTGCCGACAAGGCCGCCGCGCTTGCCGCCGCCGACACGCTGGCCGAGCTGCTCGATACGCTTGGCGTTGAGCTCCCCGAGCCCAAGGTCGAGTTGCCGCTGGGCCTGCTGGGCGTTGCCGCCGGTTTGGTTGCCTACACGGGTGACGACGTGGACGAGGCCGCTGCCAAGATTCTCGAGGCCCGCGCCGAGGCCCGCGCCGCCAAGAACTGGGATCTGGCCGACGCCATCCGCGACCAGCTCAAGGACCTGGGCCTGACGATTGAAGATACCGCCGCCGGCACTCGTATCAAATCTCTCTAATCCCCGCGGGTTTCCCAAGCACCCGACCTTGCCGTTCAAACCGTCGCTCGCGTACTCAAGTACGCGTCGCTCCTCTTTCACGGCAATCTCGGGCACTTGGAAAACCCGTACCGACCGCCCGAATTAATATTCATGGGCGGTCGTTTATTTTGTTTCGTTTGATAGTTGTATTTAGGAGGCCGTTTTATGGCCGACAATCGCAAGCGTGTACCGCGTGGAGGCAAACAGGCCGCTTCTGGCTCGCGTCCGATTCGCCGCAATGACCGCGCTGCCGCTCCCAAGGGCCAGCGCGATCGCACCCAGGCCGCACGTCCGCAGCGCGATCGCAACCGCGACGCTGCCCAGGCTCCCAAGGGTGAGTTCATCGAGGGTCGCCGTGCTGCTGCCGAGGCGCTGCGCACCGGTTTTCCCATCAAGTGCGCGCTCATTGCCGAGGGCGGGGAGCGCGATGCCGCCTTGTCGCGCCTGGTCGACGACCTCAACGCTGCGGGCGTCCGCATCAAGTATGTGCCGCGCGCGCAGCTCGACGCACTGTCGAGCCATGGCGCTCACCAGGGTATCGCGCTCGAGGTTGGTAACTTCCCTTACGCCGATGTCGCCGATATTCTCGACCGCGCAGGCGACGGTCCGGCGCTTGTCGTCGTGCTCGACCATGTGACCGACGACGGCAACTTTGGCGCCATTGCGCGCTCCGCCGAGGTCGTGGGCGCGGCCGGCGTCGTCATCGCCAACAAGCGTGCCGCCGGCGTGACCGTGGGCAGCTACAAGACCTCGGCCGGTGCTGTCATGCATCTGCCTATCGCGCAGGTTCCCAATATTGCCCGTGCACTCGATGACCTCAAGGCCGCTGGTTTTTGGGTGGGCGGCGCCTCCGAGCACGCCGAGGGCAGCTGCTGGGATGCTCCCTTCGAGGGCCGCGTGGCGCTCGTCATGGGCTCCGAGGGCGACGGCATCTCGCGCCTGGTGCTCGAGAAATGCGACTTTTTGACCAAGCTTCCCCAGCGCGGCATGACCGAGAGCCTCAATGTTGCCCAGGCGACCACGGCGCTGTGCTTTGAGTGGCTGCGCCGCAACGTCGGCGAGCTCATGGGGGAGGAGTAGCGCATGTCCAAAAAGAACCGTGCCAAGTCCAAGGCCAAGCGCTTTGGCGAGGGCTCGGCCAAGCCGATTGTTTCGGCCGCGACCTACGGCGTGGGCGGCAATGCGTTTGCGCAGGCCATCGCCGACCCGGTCTCGACGGTGCACTCCAATAAGCCCGAGCTGCTGGTGGTCGACGGCTACAACGTGATCCACTGCACGCCGCGCTACGAAAAGCTCGTGTACGACCATTCAGACGATCCGTATTCCAGCGACGTTCACGATATGGCACGCACCGCCCTCATCAACGACGTCGCCGCCTTTGCCCAGGGCCGCTACGAGGCCGTGATCGTGTTCGACGGCGCGGGCAATATCTCCAACGAGCGCCCCAACCTGCCGGCCCGCGGCGTGCGCATCGAGTTTTCGCCGACGGGCGTTTCTGCCGATACCGTGGTGCAAAAGCTCTGCATCGAGGCGCGCGAGGAAGGCCGCGCGTGCTCCGTGGTATCGAGCGACGGCACGATCCAGGCCGTCGTCATGGGCAAGGGCGTCACGCGCATCTCGAGCCGTATGCTGGTGGACGAGATCAAACAGATCGACAACGACGTGCACGAGGCCGAGGAGGCCCCGCAGATCAAGATGACCCTGGGCAGCCGTCTAAGCCCCGAGGCCCTGGCCAAGCTCAAAGCTCTGCGCGGGAGGTAGGGGAGTTGGCGGGGCGATGCTGTCTCGCTAACTCCATTCAGCGATGTCGATCATTCTTTCGAGGCGCCATGTTAGCGCCTCTTTTAGATAAGGCAGTCTCGCTGTAAGAGCGTCGTTTTTGGATAGGATTTCGATTGCCTCGTCAACGAAACCCTCGAGTTTGTCGCCGTCAAACCAGCCCATGTCCTCGACGAGCAACATTTGTTTGGCGGGGCTTGAATGAAATTGTGCGCTGGTAAAACTGTGCTCTCCCGCCCTAAGCTCCTCTAGTGATATGTTGCACCAGAGTGATGAGCCCGAATCGAAGGTAGGGGCAGGTCTGCAGGCTAGCGTGTTTACGTTTCGCACAAGGCCAAAGTTACGCCAATGACGATCGTAGTTGGCGATGATGTCGTCGCACACGATCATGCGGTCAAGGGCGTCTTTTATATCCGTCGCTCCAAGCTCCTCGCAGTTTGCTACATACCGTTCGTAATCGGTTAGTCGCTTGTCTGCATTTGCATGCTGGTTTACATAGAACGCAGGGACATACTCTTCTTCATCAGTTAAGAAGACATCGCATATGCTCAGGGCGGAAGTGCCCGTGCCCTCGAGCGAGTAAGGCACATAATCGCAAGCGTTTAGGATGCGACGGTGAAGTGCAGTCGCCACCAGCTCGTTATAAGGTTCCTGGTTTAGATGTGCACCTGCCTTGTGGAGGATTCGACGGTCATCCTCGCATGTCCAGTACTTTTGAAGATTGCCGTCCGAGGTGTTATCGGGCTTTGCGGCAGCTGCCTTGCCCTCTGGGGCGAAGGGCGCGATGCTGAGAGAGACGTCGTCAAAAGCATTATTGAAGAAATTGATATCTTCCCACGCGAGACCGGAGTCTTGGGGCCTAATCCAATACTGGTCGGATAAGGAGAGGCCAAGATTTCGCTGGACGAGTTCATCGGGAACATCGACTGCGGCTTCTGCAAGCAGGGAGGCTAGTCCAATGCGTGCGAGCGGGATACCGCGGCCGCGCCACCAGATGCGGAAGGAGTCGAGCGATATGGGGCTATTAGGGCCAAATACTCCAATAGGGGCGTGGGCGTAATCGACGTCGGCGCCGATGTGGGTGAAGTCTTTTCGCGATGTGCTGTAGACCAGTTGGGCTACTTCGTGCGTGCGGTTCATGAGGGTAAATGCGACTTCGCTTTTCCCATGCCCACGACGAGGTCGTCCCCCTCTTTTGGTTGCGGAGCGGAGTCGCGCGTCTACGCTGTCTTTGTCGATGAGCCACACGCCAGAAGCCTTGCGGGCGGTCAGCGCGCCGTTCTTAATGAGCTCCTGCACCCTGCGCGGGCTGATGCCGAGCAGCTCGGCTGCTTCCTTGGTAGTCAACATCGCGAAACCCTTCGCCAGAACGAATAGTTTTATATAGCCAATTGTAATTAAAACTATTCGTTCTGGCGAATGGTTTTAAGATTGAGGGCGCACTGACAGAAATGAACGGGCCTGGTACGCGCTGTTGCTGGATTTTGCATATTTATATAACGCCGTGCGGCCTGTTGCGCCCCGTCCGCAATTCCATTATTCTTAACAGGCTTCGCGCGAAAGCGCCAAGTGTGCCAGTGTGGCGCAACGGTAGCGCAACTGATTTGTAATCAGTGGGTTGCAGGTTCGATTCCTGTCACTGGCTCCATGAGAGTTTCGGGCTCTGTCTCTATATGGGACAGAGCCCGTTTCTATTTAGGTGGCGCGCCATCAGGTTAGTGCCCATTCCGTTTTTGGTTTGTCTCGTCCTCCAGTTTGTCTAAATCTGTAACACCAAGACCGATATTTGGCATCTAACTGTTACAGATTGAGATGAAACTTAGGGTGTTTTAGGAATATCTTGATCTGTAACATGTAGAAGCGGAATAGGCCTCTTGCTGTTACAGATCGAGACAAGGGCGGGTGCGGACCTGGATGTTCTGCTCGAGCGTGGATTTCTGGACACGCGAGCGAAGAAAATCTTCCGACCGGAGAACGAGCGTGGATAATTAACTTGGATAGGGAGCTAAGGTAAACACCGATTGTCTATCGAAGGCTTTAGAAACGACGACCCCGATTTCATTGTGGAATCGGGGTCGTTTGTGCCTGAGGAATCCGAATGGATTAATCGAGCTCCTAAGGGACTTCTTGGGTTCTTGCTAATGGTCTGCCGAGGATGTCCCCAATGCAAGCAGCGGGCATCTACTCAATATAGTTGGGATTCTTCTTGATGATCACGCGTGCAGCGATGAACGAGACGACGATGGCGATGACGGCGACAACGCACGCCAGTACGAAGTTGCCCATGGATCCATCGGGAGCGATAAAGATCAGCGCAGAAAGAAGACCGGGGCATGCTCCCGCAACATACTCCTTCAGGACGAAGATACCTGCAGGGAGTCCCGCGCAGAGGGCGCCGATTGCCGTGCCGACAAGCAGGCGGGGACGCTCGATGAGGCAGCCGTAAAATGCGGGCTCAGTTACGCCACAGAGTGCGGTGACGGCAACCGTGGTGACCATACCTCTCTTCTCCTTGTTGCCTTTCATTGCAGTTGCCAAGGCGAGACTCGTGCCGCCAATGCAGAGGTTTGAGATGAAGCCAAAGATGATGGGCGCCCAGCCGAGCTGCGCCAAGCTCGTAACTTCGATCGCGATGTAGGCCTTATCAAGACCGAGCATGACAAAATAGGGGTTAAGGGCTGCAAGGATTGGAGTAGCGATAAATGCCACGTTATCCATGAGCCACGTGGCGGCATCACTCAGCGCGTAGCCCATCATGCTGCCGGCGGGGCCGAGGATAATCAGCTCAACAGGCACGACGATGAACATGGTGAGCAGCGGCTTCAAGAACAGTTTGGTAATGTCGGGGATGATTTTCTGAAGACCGCGATCAACAAAGTACATGAACACAACGCCCAGTACGATTGGCACCACCGTGCTCGAGTAGTCATTCGTCGGGATGGGGATGCCAAGAAAGTCGAGACCCTCAGCACCGCTAATAGACGAGCTAATCATGATTGCGCCCAGCAGTGCGCCCATGATAGGCTGCATCTTCATGACGGCGGCGAGCTGATAGCCGAGGTAAACGGGCAGGAAGCTAAATGAGGCGCTGAAGATCGCCAGCAGAACCTGGGCGGTTCCGCTATCGGTGCTCAATCCACAATAATTGACCAGGAGATTCTTGATCGAAAGAATGAGTCCGCCAACGATGAGCGCCGGGACGATGGGCATGAATACCTGTGCAGAGACGTTCCCGAATTTCTCAATCAAGCCCATGGCGGTGTTACCGCTTTTAATGCCTTCTGCAAGGTCTTTGGCGGTTTGGGCATCGTCGGCAACCGTGCCACCGCCGACTTCGATTCCCGCGAAGTCGAGGAAGTCGTTGTAAGCCTCGGTGACGTTGGGGCCGATGATCACCTGAAGCTGGCCACCGCTGACTACTGCCCCGAGCGCCTGGTCGGCCGATTTGGCGAGCTGGAGATCGATGATCGAGGTGTCTCGTGCGTCGATGCGAAGGCGCGTCGCACAATGAGTTACCGATGTAATGTTCTCTTTGCCGCCAACAGCCTTTAGGACTGTTTCGGACATTGCCTGATATTTCATCTCTTTCTCCTAACCTTCCTGCTCCTGATACTTCGAGATAAGGTCTCGGTACCAATACCAGCTCTTTTTGGGTGTGCGCTCCAGATTGTTCTCGAAGTCGATATGGACAAGTCCGTATCGTTTTTCGTAGCCGTTGATCCAGCTATACAGATCCATCGTCGACCAGAGGTAGTAGCCCTCAACGCGCGCGCCGTCGCGCTTAGCCCTCATCATGTGCTCGATGAACTGGCCCAGAAGCTCGATGCGGTCATCATCGTGGATCATTCCGTCTGCGTCTGGTTGCTCATAGGCGCCATGTCCGTTTTCCGTAATAAAGATGCGGGGCGCGTCATAGCGCTCGTGGACATCCATGATGGTTGAATACATGCAACTTGGGAGTATTTCGCGGCCCCATTTATTGCGGGGAACATTGCTGTCGCGGGCGCTTTCAAACAAGGGCGCAATGCATTTTCCTTCGACCTTTTTGCTCGAACCGCCCTTATTGTTCGCCGAAACGGCAAGCTCTCCACCGTGCCAGTCGGTTACATACTCTCGGCAATACACGTTGAGTCCAATAAAATCGACTTTACCGTCACTGAATTCTTCTACGTCATTTGGGGATCGATAGAGCGAGACGCCAAGTTTTTCAAGGATTTCGTCCATTTCTGGCGGCAGTTGACCCTGAAGCGCTGGTGCCAGAATCATGCGATTGGCGAAAAAGTCTGCGTATCGAAATACGTCATCGGGGTGCTCGGTTGCCGGGTCGAGTTCGACAACGCCGCCATCGTGGACGGCGCCGATGATGCCGTCGTAGCCCATTTGACGATATGCTCGGACTGCGAGTGCGCTTGCGCGCATCAGGTTGTACTGAAACTGCATGTACGACTGAACGTCGAGCGATCGATTGGGGGGATAGTTGCCCAACATGTTTACGCAGTAGCTGTAGAAATGCGGCTCGTTAACGGTAGCCCAGATTTTGACGCGGTCTCCAAAGCGCTCAAAGCAAATCTTGGCGTATTTGCAGAACCACTCTGCCATGTCGTTGTTCAGCCATCCGCCTTTGCAAGCAAGCGTGAATGGCAGATCGTAATGGAACAGCGTAACGTTGGGCTCTATGCCATTTTCGAGGCAGCAATCAATGACCCGATTATAAAAATCGATACCCTTTTCATTCACTTCGCCGATACCCGTGGGGATGATTCGACTCCATGAAAGAGAGAAGCGATAGGTGTTTTGTCCGCCTTCTTTCATCATGCGGATATCTTCTTCATAGCGATGGTAGAAGTCGCAAGATACATCACCGTCAACATGGTTGATGTTCTTATTGCTTGTGTGGTTAAAGAAATCCCACTCGCCAAGGCCTTTGCCGTCTTCGTTCCAGGCACCCTCGCACTGATAAGACGCCGTGGCGGAACCCCAGAGAAACGGGATGTTGTTCACGTTGCCCATGAATCCCCTTTCCATCATTCAACACGGTGGATACGTGTGGCGGAATTACGATTAAGATGACGTCAACTGATTTGAATCATAGGAGAACGACCAAAGCTGTTTGATTCAATAAATGAACTATGATTTCGAGGAGAGCGGAAAGAGGGATCACGTGAATATCAATGACTTCGATGTGCTCAATCGCATTAGCTCCATCATCAACAGCGAGTTTGGGTCAAACGATGCCGCCATCGCTCGATATCTCATCGCTCACATTAGGCGTTCGAGCGAAATCAATGTTGCCACAATAACCCGCGATGCATTCGTGACCCGTTCCGCTGTTCGTCGTTTCTGCAATCGATTGGGCTACCAGTCTCTTAGCGATTTGAAAGAATCATTTACTCAATCAGTCTTTCCAAGCGACTTAAGCCATCGAGAGGAGGAATTTGGCTACGAGGAGTACAGGGCAGAGCTCGACGTTCGCATGATCGAGATGTTCGCTGAGGTTGAAAGCGGCGTGTCCGATATCGCTATTAAGCACCTTGCCGACGAAATTGATGGCCATAAAAACGTTGAAATCTGGTGCACCAATAATGTGAGCGCCAATCTCGTACGATTTCAGCAGGAAATGTTTTATGCGGGCAAGATAGTTCGCATAGTTGCTGGGGCTAACGTCGCGGAATTGAAAAACATGGGAGACGCTTCGCAGTCATTGATAATTCTCGTATCGGTTTCTGGGCTATTTGCGTCACAGGCACGTGAGTATCTTGATTGCCGTTCGGGCAGGAAGATTCTAATTACTGCGTTTAGCAACGATGACAAATCGAGGTCTTTTGACCGTGTATATCGTCTTGGTAATGCGGGAAACGGAATTGACCGACTCGGCGTTTATTCGAAATACGCCATGACCTATTTCTTCGACTTGCTATCGTCGTGTTACTTGAGTCGCTACCCCTGCACCAAGGGGGAGCCGCTCTATGGGTCTACTTTGGTCTGGCCCGAGCAGTAGCGGCTCTATAGTTCTCCCGTCTGGAGAATGAGCGTGGATAATCTCCCGCTTTGGGCTTAGAGCCGCGCTAAAAGCGGGAGATTATCCACGCTTGAACGTGCCGTGGAAGGCCGATCGCGACCTATGTAATAGTGCAAGAGGGTCGGTATCGAAGGTCGATGCTGCAGATGTACTCCACCGTGCCAAAGTGTTCCCTCGGGAAATGTCACTAGCGCAGCCAAAACCACCGTCCTTCATATCCAAACTCAACAAAAGCGCAGGTCAAAGGTATATAGATACGCCCGGTACCGTGTATCTAGAGGTTTTCGTTGACAGGCCCCAAGGTTGCATCGTATTATCTTTTTCGTTCGCGGGGGCGGCGGTCCAAAAGACCAAAGGACCTGCGGATACTTGAACGATTGGGAGTTTGCCCGAGTGGTTAATGGGGACGGGCTGTAAACCCGTTGGCTCTGCCTACATAGGTTCGAATCCTATAGCTCCCACCCGTCAAGTGCCTGTATAGCTCAGTCGGTAGAGCACTTCGTTGGTAACGAAGAGGTCACCAGTTCAAGTCTGGTTGCAGGCTCCATCCGGCGGTGTAGCTCAGTTGGTTAGAGCACACGGTTCATACCCGTGGCGTCACTGGTTCGAATCCAGTCACCGCTACCATAGGTAACACGGTGGCTTCTCAATAGTATGTTGAGAGGCCACTATGGTATAAAGGCAAAGTCCCGTCCGGGGACGACCTGTTAAGAGGAGGGCTTTATGGCCAAAGAGAAGTTTGAGCGCACTAAGCCGCATGTTAACATCGGCACCATTGGTCACGTCGACCACGGCAAGACCACGCTGACCGCTGCCATCACCAAGGTTCTCTCCGAGACCGAGGGCTGCAAGGCTGACTTCACTGCGTTCGAGAACATCGACAAGGCTCCCGAGGAGCGCGAGCGCGGCATTACGATTTCCGTCTCCCACGTTGAGTACGAGACCGCTGCCCGTCACTACGCTCACGTTGACTGCCCGGGCCACGCTGACTACGTCAAGAACATGATCTCCGGTGCTGCTCAGATGGACGGCGCTATCCTGGTCATCGCCGCTACCGACGGCCCCATGGCTCAGACCCGCGAGCACATCCTGCTCGCCCGTCAGGTCGGCGTTCCCTACATCGTCGTCTTCCTGAACAAGTGCGACATGGTCGACGATGACGAGCTCATCGACCTCGTCGAGATGGAGACCCGTGAGCTCCTCTCCGAGTACGATTTCCCCGGCGACGACATCCCCGTCATCCGTGGTTCCGCTCTGGGCGCTCTCGAGGGCGACGCCAAGTGGATGGACGCTATCCGCGAGCTCATGAAGGCCGTCGACGAGTACATCCCGACGCCTGCTCGTAACAACGACCTCCCCTTCCTGATGGCCGTTGAGGACGTTATGACCATCTCCGGCCGTGGTACCGTTGCTACCGGCCGTGTCGAGCGCGGTGAGCTCAAGCTCAACGAGCCCGTCGAGATCGTCGGCATCAAGGATACCCAGAACACCGTCGTTACCGGTATCGAGATGTTCCGTAAGTCCATGGACTTCTGCGAGGCTGGCGACAACGTCGGTCTGCTGCTCCGCGGCATCAAGCGCGAGGACATCGAGCGCGGCCAGGTTCTCTGCAAGCCCGGTTCGGTTACCCCGCACACCAAGTTCACCGGTGAGATCTACGTTCTGACCAAGGAGGAGGGCGGCCGTCACACCCCGTTCTTCGATGGTTATCGTCCTCAGTTCTACTTCCGTACCACCGACGTTACCGGTACGGTCAAGCTCCCCGAGGGCACCGAGATGGCTATGCCTGGTGACCACATCACCATCGAGGGCGACCTCATCCACCCGATCGCCATGGAGGAGGGCCTGCGCTTCGCTATCCGCGAGGGTGGCCACACCGTCGGTTCGGGCATCGTCTCCACGATCATTGAGTAAATTAGCTCTTTGATATAGCTGACTTAGAGAACCCGGCACTTATATGGGTGCCGGGTTCTTTTCTGCAATGGATATTGAGCCGTTGCTGGTGTCGAGAGGATCGATAATGGTCCTGGATGCACCGTCGATTAGCTCTCGATGGCTTCATTGATGTGTTCCAAATATGAATGGATCCACCGAGAACCAATTGACTCGAGGTTTTCATTGACAGCACTTACGTGGAGCTGATAAAGTAATAACTCGTGCCCGTACGGGGCGGAAATGAAAGGTTCAGGATACATGCGTACTCTAGTTACTCTTGCGTGCACTGAGTGCAAGCGCCGCAACTATACGACCACCAAGAACAAGTCGACCATGCCTGATCGTATGGAGATTAAGAAGTATTGCCCCTGGTGCCGTCACCACACGCTGCACAAAGAGACTCGCTAGTCTCTAGTCACATACGCCAGTAGTTCAATTGGTAGAGCATCGGTCTCCAAAACCGAGTGTTGAGGGTTCGAGTCCTTCCTGGCGTGCCAGTCATTATTCCGTAAGCTCCCACTTGGGGGCTTACGGTTTACTCATGTATAAGCGCATTGCGCGGAGGTAACCCAAATGGCCAATAAGAAGAACAAGAAGAAGGCTCAGCAGCCGGCACCTGCCAACAGAGCTGCCGCCAACTCCAAGGTTGAGGTCAAGAAGGCCGTTGCCAAGAAGAACGAGAAGGCTGCGAAGTCCAAGAAGAACGAGAAGCCTGGTTTCTTCGCCCGCACCAAGAAGTATTTCGCTTCGGTCAAGTCCGAGATGAAGCGTGTCACGTGGCCCGATAAGAAGGAGCTCGTGAACTACTCGGTCGTCGTCTGCGCTTCTCTGGTCGTCGTCGGCGTCGTCATCGCTCTGCTCGATGCTGGCTTTGGCGAGGCTCTTGCTCTGTTCTCTGGATTGAGGGGCTAAACCATGTCTAAGCGTTGGTACGTCGTTCACACTTACTCTGGATACGAGAACCGCGTTAAGTCCGATCTCGAGCATCGCATCGAGACTATGGGCATGCAGGACCGTATCTTTGATATCGAGATTCCTATGGAGCGCGTCACCGAGATTAAAGAGGGTGGCAAGCGTGAGACCAAGGATTCCAAGATCTTCCCGGGTTATGTCCTGGTCCGCATGGAGATGGATGACGATGCTTGGACGTGTGTTCGTAACACGCCTGGCGTCACCGGTTTCCTAGGCGGCAACGGCAAGCCCGCTCCGCTTTCCCGCGACGAGTACAACAAGATGACTCGTCGTCCCGGTAAGGGCGATTCGCCCAAGCGCACCTCGGTTGATATTGAGGTCGGCACGTCCGTCCGCGTCACCGATGGCCCGCTTACCGACTTTGATGGCAAGGTCTCCGAGGTTAACACCGAGGCTGGCAAGCTCAAGGTCACGCTGATGATCTTTGGCCGCGAGACGCCGGTCGAGCTCGACTTTAACCAGGTCGCTGTCATCGCTTAAGTTTTCGTCCGTTCGCGCGAGCGTGCTTCTTCTGTGACTGCTCATCTCAGGAGTGCTTCTAACACGTGCGTGCTTACGATATAGCAAGTACTTCACACTCGTGATTCGAAAGGAATGACCATGGCTGAGAAGAAGGTTGCCAACGTCATTAAGCTCCAGATTCCTGCTGGTGCAGCTAACCCCGCTCCTCCCGTCGGCCCCGCCCTGGGCGCTGCTGGCGTGAACATCATGCAGTTCTGCCAGGCCTTTAACGCCGAGACGCAGGACAAGAAGGGCGACATCATCCCCGTTGAGATCTCTGTCTACGAGGACAAGTCCTTCTCCTTCATCACCAAGACCCCGCCGGCGGCTCACCTTATCAAGAAGGAGCTGAACCTCAAGTCTGGTTCCGCTAAGCCCCAGGCCGACAAGGTTGGCCAGCTCTCCCAGGAGCAGCTCACCAAGATCGCCGAGATCAAGATGCCGGACCTCAATGCCAACGACATTGACGCCGCCAAGAAGATCATTGCCGGTACCGCCCGTTCCATGGGCGTCACCATCGCTGAGTAGCGATTTCTTATGGTAACGACGGGTGCTCCGACCGGGGCGCCCGTTAAATGTGTGCAATAGGGCACACGATACGATGTGGGAGGGCTCACGCCCGTTTAACCACAGGAGGTAATGCACATGGCTAAGCATGGTAAGAGCTATAACGCCGCTGCCGAGAAGATCGACCGCGCCACGCTCTACACCCCCCTTCAGGCTGCCAAGCTCATCAAGGAGCTCGACACCGCCAAGTTCGACGAGACCGTCGAGGCCCACTTCCGTCTGGGCATCGATACTCGTAAGGCTGACCAGAACATCCGTGGTTCCATCTCCCTGCCCCACGGCACCGGCAAGACCGTTCGTGTTGCCGTCTTCGCCGAGGGCGAGAAGGCCCGCGAGGCCGAGACTGCCGGCGCCGACATCATCGGTTCCGACGAGCTCGTCGCCCAGATTCAGAAGGGCGAGATCAACTTCGACGCCGCTATCGCTACGCCGAACATGATGGCCAAGGTTGGCCGCATCGGTAAGATCCTTGGTCCCCGTGGCCTCATGCCGAACCCCAAGCTCGGCACCGTGACCATGGACGTCGCCAAGATGGTCTCCGAGCTCAAGGCTGGCCGCGTTGAGTACCGCGCCGACCGCTACGGCATCTGCCACGTGCCCCTGGGCAAGAAGTCCTTCTCTGAGCAGCAGCTCGTCGAGAACTACGCTGCCCTGTACACCGAGATTCTGCGCGTCAAGCCCTCTTCTGCTAAGGGCAAGTACGTCAAGTCCATCTCCGTGTCTTCCACCATGGGCCCTGGCGTCAAGGTCGATCCCGCTGTCCAGCGTGACTTCCTGGCTGAGTAACTGCTAGTTACTGCCTGAGTACAGCAAGCATTGCTAAAGAAACCCGGTTCTGCCTTGTGCAGGACCGGGTTTCTTGCTATCGCGTCAAAAGCACCACAAAGGGGACAGTGTCCTCTTTGTGGTGATTACCAGGGTGTTCTGGCCGTTGAGGGCTCGATGGCTTCGTGGCGTTTGAGCTCGCGGCGCATGGTTTGTGAGTTGAGCCAAGCTGCTTGCCAGCCGCGGATGGGGTAGTGCGTCTGGTCGAGCTCAAACTGCGTATAGCCGCAGGCGTTGATGATCGTCGTTCCACACACATGCTGACGCTCGCGCTGAAAATCGCAACCGTAGCTTTGGTGCACATGCCCGTGCACCATGTAGTCGGGATTCCAGGATTCGAGTGCTGTGTTAAAGCACTCGAATCCTCGATGCGGCAGATCGTCCAGATCACCCATACCGGCGGCGGGTGCATGGGTAAGCAGAATGTCGCACCCGCCGACCATCCTAACCTTACGCGACAGCTTACGCATGCGCTTGGACATCTCGCGTTCGGTGTACATGTTGGCGCCGTCGCGATAACGCATGGACCCGCCAAGGCCCGCAATGCGAATCCCTCGGTACGTGTACACGCTGTCCTCTACGCAGATACATCCACCCGGTGCATGACGTGCGTAGCGGTCATCGTGATTGCCGCGCACGTAGATGAGCGGTTTGTTGATGACCGTAACCAAAAACTCAAGATAGTCCGGGTCCAGATCGCCGGCGGACAAAATCAGGTCGACTCCCTCAAAGCGTTCCTTGCGAAAGCACTCCCAAAGGCATCGTTCTTCGGTATCGGCTATGGCAAGGATTTTCATAGGGCAGGGACTTTCGGCTCATCGTCGAGCTGCGGAATGGTGCCTACCACGTTGTCCGCCAGCCAATTCATCTCGACAATCTGCGTGCTCGGCAGCGGAGGGAAGCCTTCGATCTGTACCACGCCGTTCTGGCTGTGGAGCTCGCCGCCAAAGGGGTTGATGGATCCCTCGACAATGCCGTTGCGGAGCAACTGCACGAGTTTGCGCGTCTGGTAGGGAAGGCCCAGAGCGTAACGGATGTCGATAACGCCGGAGCTCATGCCGTACCAGTAGTTGACGGCGCGCACTTGGTTTTCGTCGCTGGTCTCGTCCCACGTGTCGTGCAGAAGGCTGCGAACGATGAGCTCGTAGTAACGGCCCCAGTTCCATACGGGCATGGCGATGCCGGTGACTTTGCCGTCGACCAAGCGGTGAAGCCCGTAGGCCGTTGGGTCTTCGAGCGACTTTGACATGTCAGCGCCGGTCATGACGCTCACGCCTTCGCGGCACATGGCCTCGGCAAGGCCTCCGGCGGGCACATCGCCCCAGGTCAGGATAATTTGCGCACGGGGGTCGAGCAGCGAGGCGCCAATCGCAAAGGCGTTGATCTCGCTGAGTGCGCCCGAGGCGAAGACCGACGCGTGGTAACCGATGCGGTGGTTGTCCGCCATGCTGGCGGCAAGGGCGCCCAGGAGGAACTTGGCCTCGTACATCTTGCCAAAGTACGAACGGACGCTTTGGTGGGGAAGGCCGATAGAGCAGTTAAGGAACCGAACCTGGGGATACTCAACGGCAGCTCTGAGCGTGTATTCCATCAGGCGGTGCGAGGTCGAGAAGATGACGTTGTCTCCATGTTTGACAGCCGTTTCCACGGCGGCGTAGAACACGTCCGGATCGTGACAGTCCTCGAACGCCTCGGTGCGCACGATACCGTCAAAGTGCTCATCGAGATACTGGCGCCCTTGGTCGTGCAGGCTGTCCCAGCTCGACGTCGCACAGGGGAACTCATGGATAAAGGCGATACGCAGGGGGTTGGCCGCCGAATAGACAGTCTTGCCCATAAAGAAGTTGAGCACGCCGGAGGTGGACTTGGCGGGCGACTCCTCCTCGTCGACGCTCGGCGCTTCGACAAGATCGACCTTGTCCTTGTCATTTTTGCCGGCAATGACCAGCTCGCGCCAAATCTTGCACAGGCGGTTTACGACGATATCCGTCGGCGTATCCAGCAGGCGGTCCTGGTTGTACACATTGAGGTAGACGAGCATGGCGTCGGCGGGCGTAATGTCCAGGTGGTCGCCGCCTGCGCGAAGGTAGGCGCGCTTAAAGAGCAGGAAGGTGTGGCGCAGGTAATCGACCTTTTTCTGTGGCCACTTTTCGACAAGGTTTTGACCGAGCATCTTGGCGAGCGTTTCGTAGCTTCCCTCACGCGAGAACTCGATCTCGTATAGGGGGCAGACGCGCCAAAACGCGCAGAACTCGCCATAGAGGCGGCTTTCGACGGAATCCCATGTGCCGGGGTTGAGGCGGGTGACCTTGGCCGAAACCGTCGGGGCGTCCAGGAATTTGAGGACGCTGACGCGTTTGTTGCCTTCCTGGACATAGAACCGATGCATGAACTCGGTGACGATGATGGGGTCGCGATAGCCCTCGGTCACTTGGATGTCGTAGAGGTTGGACCACTTGCGGGCGAACTCGGTGCTAAACGGCAACAGGGGCATAAAGTTGCACGAAAAGGCGGACTGACGGCCCTTGGTAACCGTGCCGACGACCATTTCGAGCGGAATATCCCTTAGGCCGACATTCTCTCGCTGACCTAAGGGGAGCTGGGCAACGAGGCTATCGAGGTCCGTAAGGTACGGGTGCTCGCTTTGGCTGATGGCGCGACGGCGTCCCTGCTCGCCGCGCTTGCGTGCTTGACGATAGGCCTCTTCCATGGTGTCTACTCCCTTAGTCGTTTAAACAACGATATGAACCATGGTACCACGATGCGAAACCACCACAAAGGTGCCTGTCCCCTTTGTGGTGGTTTTAGGCGATGATGGGGGCGATGGCGCGGATGCAGGCGTCGGCTGCCGTGAAAGTGGTGCTGTCGTCGCTGACGATAAAGATGATCTTGCCCTTGATGCCAAAGTCGCCGATCTCGCTAAAGAGCACGTAGGGCTCCTTGTCAAAGCCAGAGATGGGAAGCACAGCGGCCTTGGTGGCGTCGGTAAGCTCATCTGCCAACGCGTCCAGTGAAACCCACTTGGACGTGTCCTTGACCGCGACGGGGACGGCCACGCGCCCAAAGGGCATCAAATGCACGAGCGTGTTCTTGGAGATGTTGGAGTTGGGGACGATGATGGTCTGCCCGCAGGCGTCCTCGATGGTCGTATGGCGCCAGGTGATGTCTTGGACCACGCCCGACACGCCGCCGACCTCGATATTGTCGCCGGGCTTGATGATGCCCATAAAGGTCACCTGCATGCCGCCGATGAGGTTTGACAGCGTGTCCTGAAAGCCGAGCGAGATGGCGATGCCGCCGACGCCAAGAGCGGCGACGAGGGCGTTTGCGTTAATGCCAAAGCAGTTGTCGAGGATAAAACTGCCGCCGATCATCCAGATGACAGCGCGCGCGATGTTGATGAAGATGCTTGATGAAGGGAGTGGGTTATCGTCGCGGTTGAGCAGGTGGTACAGGGTCTTGGACGCGACCTTAGCGGCAACGGCGGTGCCGATGGCCAAGATACCTGCCCAGATGATGTTGTGGACCCATCGTTGTGCAAAGAAATGAAGAATTGGCTCAAACAATTCCATGTAGGGAAACCTCCTCATGATCGTTCAACCATGATACCCAACAAGAAGCCCGTCCGATCAAATTCGGACGGGCTTCTGTGCTCGATATAAGGTTTACGCGGTGGGGCTGCAAGGCCCGGCGGTGTAGCTTAGCGTCGACGCTTCCAGATAATGCCGAGCATGATGACGATGATGCCGCCGATAAGGCACGCGCCAACTACTGCCAGCGTGCGGTCTCCCGTTGCGGCGAGCTTACCGGTCGTCTTCTTGGTGATGACCTTCGTGGTCGTCGTGTCCGTCTTAGGCGAGGGCTTAGGCGTCGGGGCCGGTGTGGGCGTGGGGTCCACGGCAGTAGCGCCAAAGCTGATGGTGCCCGCGAGCGAGGCCATCTTGCTCTCCCAGCTGTTCTGCCCGATCAGCGCCCTTAGCGCTGACTCGCAGGTACCCCACTCGGTGTGCTTGGTGGCGTTTGCGAAGGTGGGGAAGTCGGTCGTGTTGGTGATGATGTAGTTGTTGGTGGCGACGGTATAGGCCTTGGCGGGGTCGAGCGTGCTGCCGTCCTTGGTAAGTGTGGCACTCACAATGCGCTTGCCTTCGGGCTGCGTCCAATCAATCGTCACGTTGATGCCGCCAAAGGAGAGAACGCTGCCAGAGTCATCGCGCCATTTGTACTTGTCTTGCGCCTCCTGCTCGGTATGGCCGGCTGCCACGTAGGCTTGCTGAAGCTCATAGCTGTGATTGCACTCGTCGCTGATCTGCAGCGAGTGCTCGAGCGCTGCGAGGAAGTCCGCGCCGGTCATGGTCCAGGTCTCCACGGTGTTGCCGTAGGGCGAGATGGCGATGACGTTGCCGGCGGTCACGTTGCCCGCCGCGATGCCGCCGCGGATGCCGCCAGCGTTCTCGATGGCAAGGTCCGCGCTCGTCAGGGCAAGATAGGAGCCGCAAATCACATGGCCGATGGTCTGGGCCTTGGTGGTGTCGCCCTCCTTACTGGGGCGGAAATCGGTGGTGCGCACCATTTCCCAACCATGCGTGCCTGCGGCGTCCTCGCCGTAGAAATAGTTGGTGGTGGATGTGCCGAGCACCTTGTTCGATTCGTTTTCAAAGGCCTCGTCGAGCGGCTTGATCTTGTTGCGGACGTCTTCAAGGCGGCTTTGGTAGTCGGAGCCCTTGTCGGGGTCTGCCAAAAGGTCGTTGACGTTCTTGGCGGTGTAGAGCTTCTCGTCGCTGCCGTCTGCAGGGACCGTGACCGTGTCATCGTCGGTCGTCTCGGTGCCATTCGTGTCGTATTTGTACGGAATGGAAAGCAGTCCCACCTCGGCAAAGGCACTGCCCGCCTCGACAACGTGGATTGTCTTGCCGTCGGCTCCCGTCACCTTCTCGTTAAGGTTGATGTGCTCGTGGCCTGCGATAAGGGCATCGACGCCACGGAGTCGCGTGGCAAAGGTCTTGGCGTCGAGCGTGTGCGCGATACACACAACAACATCGCAGCCCTCCTTGCGCAGCTGCTCTGCCTCGGCATTGATGGCGTTCGCGGCACCCGAGAACGACGTGCCCGCAACCAGGTCCGCGCGCAGCGAGGATTCCAGCGACTCATCCATGGCACCCACGACGCCGACCTTGATTTTGTAGTCGAATGTGGAGTGATCCTCGCTATCCTCCCAGGTGCGATTGAGCGTCTTCGTGATGCTCGAGCTCCATACGCCGCTCGTAGACTTCGCGTTCGCGCAGAGCATGGCGAAGGGCGTGCCGGTGGTGCTGTAGCCGGTCATGGTGCGGAGTTTGTCCGCGCCGTAGCTCCAGTCGTGGTTGCCTGGCGTGGTCGCGTCGTAGCCGTCGGCGTAGAAGGTGTCCATGAGCTCGGCGATGCTCTTGCCCTCGCTCATGGTGGCGAAGGACTGTCCGTGGAAGGTGTCGCCCGCATCGAGCAAAAGATCGGGGGCGCTGTTTTGGGCGCTATAGAGAACCGCCAGCCCATCAAAGCCCACAGTGCCGGTGCCCTTGCTTGCGTTGTAGCTGTACTTGTAACTGCCGTGGATGTCGTTGGTGTGCATGACGGCCACGGAGCCGTCAATAGCGGCGGGCAGGTTCCCCGCGAAAGCGAGGCTTGGGATGCCTGCGAGCGCGCCGGCAAACAACGCGGCGGCTAACGCAAGGCGGGGGAGTCTTTTCATGGCAGTTTCCTTAGTCCTTAGCCAGAATGTCTGGTTGAATATCGGATTATCGACATAATATGCGAAAACCGCCGCAAGGGCGCTTGTCCCTTAGCGGCGGTTTTGACGTTTGCGCAGGTAAAACCTGCCAAAATAAACCTGTCCCTTTTTGGTAGGTTTAGCTTAGCAGCATGCGGTCGTTGGCGAGCTCGCCACCCGAGACCTCCTCGAATTTCTGCAGCAGGTCGGCCACGGTGAGCGACTTCTTCTCATCGCCCGCCACGTCGTAGATCACATGGCCCTCGTGCATCATGATCAGACGGTTGCCCAGACGGATGGCGTCGTTCATGTTGTGCGTGACCATGAGCGTGGTCAGGTGGTTCTCGTCGACGATCTCCTCGGTCAGGTTGAGCACCTTAGAGGCCGTCTTGGGGTCGAGGGCCGCAGTGTGCTCGTCGAGCAGCAGCAGGCGCGGCCTGGTGAGCGTGGCCATCAGCAGGGTGAGTGCCTGGCGCTGGCCGCCCGAGAGCAGGCCGACCTTGGCGTTGAGGCGTGTGTCCAGACCAAGGTCCAGGCGCTTGAGCAGCTCAACGTACTCGTCCTTCTCGGCCTTGGTGACGCCCCACGAAAGGCCGCGACGCTGGCCGCGACGCTTGGCGAGGGCCAGGTTCTCGGCGATCTGCATGTCGGCAGCGGTACCGCGCATGGGGTCCTGAAACACGCGGCCCAGGTACTTGGCGCGCTGCGACTCGCTCAGGCGCGAGATATCGGTGCCGTCGAGCTCAATAACGCCCGAATCGAGCGGGTACACGCCGGCGATCATGTTGAGCAGCGTGGACTTGCCGGCGCCATTGCCGCCGATCACGGTTACAAAGTCGCCGTCATTCAGGGTGAGGTCGACGCCGGTGAGCGCGCGCTTCTCGGTGACGGTGCCCTTGTTAAAGGTCTTCTTGACGTGCGAGAGCTTAAGCATCTGCCTCATCCCCCTTCGTGTAGGAGCTGCGGAGCTTATAGCGCTCCCAAACCACGGGCACGCACAGGGCCACAGCGACAATTACGGCGGAGAGCAGCTTCATGTCGTTGGCGTCCATGCCCATCTGCAGCACGATGGCGCGGATAAGGAAGTACACCACGGAGCCAAAGACGGCGGAGGCAAGACGGACGCTAAACTGCGTGAGGCCGCCGGGCAGCAGACGGCCGAGCACCTCGCCGATAACAATGGCGGCAAGACCGATAACGATGGCACCGGTGCCCATACCAATGTCGGCATACTTTTGGCTCTGGCAGATGAGCGCGCCCGAAAGGCCGATGAGGGCGTTGGAGAGCACGAGGGCGATCATCTTGGTGGAGTTGGTGTTGACGCCCAGAGCGCGGATCATGTACTCGTTGTTGCCGGTGGCGCGCAGCGCCGAGCCGATCTCGGTGCCAAAGAACCAATACAGGATGGCAACGATAGCCACGGCGAGCAGGATGCCCAAGATGATGGCAACGGTGGACTGCGGCAGACCGGTCATATTGCTGACGGCCGAGAACACGGTGCCCTTGGCAAGAATGGGCGTATTGGACTTGCCCATGATGCGCAGGTTGATGGACCACAGGCTTATCTGGGTGAGGATTCCGGCGAGGATCGCGGGAATCTCAAAGACGGTGGTCAAAATGCCCGTGACGGCACCTGCGATGGCGCCGGCGCACATACCGGCCAGCACGGCGAGCAGCGGGTCGACGTTGTTATTGACGATGAGCACAGCGCAGACGCAGCCGCCGAGGGCAAAGCTGCCGTCGCAGGTCATATCGGGAATGTCGAGCAGGCGGAACGTGATAAACACGCCAAGCACCATAATGCCCCAGAGGACGCCCTGCGAAACGGCGCCCTGCAATGCAATGAGCATGCTTCATACCTCCTAGAATAGGGTGGACACGTGATTCACCATAATAGCGGTAACAATGCATAGAAGAGCTGCGGACAGACGTTTTGTTTTACCTGAAACAAGCAGGGCGGACGCCGGTCTACAGCGCCCGCCCATGTGGCTCAGATATTGAATAACGCAGCTAAAGCGCGAGCACGGGCTCTAGACGCATGCCGCGTATAGCATTACGCGTCCAGAGCGGAAAGGTCGATGCCCAGGGCCTCGGCCATCTCGTCATTCTTGACGACGACCAGGTCCTTGCTCGAGAGGTGCTTGATAGGCATGTCCTCGGGCTTGGCCTCGCCCTTCAGGATCTTGACGGCCATCTCGCCCGCGGCATAGCCTAGGTCCTCGTAATTGATGGAGAGGGTGAACAGGCCGCCGGCCATGCACATACCCTCCTCGCCGGTCACGAAGGGAAGCTTGTTCTCCTTGCAGATCTGGCCGACCTGCGAGGCACCCGCGGCGATGGTGTTGTCGGTGGGGGAGTACAGCGCGTCGACCTTGCCCACGGCAGACTCGACGACGGACTGAATCTCGTTGGAGCTCGAGACGGTGAAGTCAGTGTACTCGAGGCCCAGCTTGTCGAGTTCCTTCTTGGCGGCCTTGATCTGGACGTCGGAGTTGGACTCGGCGGTGCAGTAGAGCAGGCCGACCTTTTTAACGTCGGGCAGGACCTTCTGCATCATCTCGAGCTGCTCGGCGACCGGGGTGAGGTCGGAAGCGCCCGTGACGTTGGTGCCCGGCTTGTCGTTGTCCTGGACCAGGCCGGAGGCGGCGTAGTCGGTGATGGCACAGCCCACGATGGGGATATCGGCCGTGGCACCGGCGGCAGCCTGCGCGGCGGGCGTGGCGATGGCATAAATCAGGTTGACGTTGTCGCCCACAAACTTGTCGGCAATGGACTTACACGTGGACTGGTCGTTCTGGGCGTTCTTCTGGTCGATCTTGACCTTAAGGCCGCTCTTCTTGATGGCCTTGACGAAGCCGTCGTTGGCGGCATCGAGCGCGGAGTGCTCGGTGAGCTGCAGAACGCCGATGGTGTAGTCGGAACCGGCGGCAGCGGAGCCGGAACCAGAGTTGCCGCCGCATCCGGCGAGCGGGGCGAGCGCGAGCAGGCCGGCGGAGACCAGAAGGCTCCTGCGGCTGATGGTGATGTCCTTCATATCATTACCCCCAGTATAAAAATGGCTGGAAACACTGCACTGGGACAAAGTGCAAGTGGAACTATAGTAGCGCTGATGTCCATTTTTACAACAGCCTGGCGGGTTTTTTAATACAGAATCGGATGGGCGGTACGGGTAGTCGAATGGGCGGCGGAGGGTCTTATGCGGCGGAGGAGGCGTCGTCCTCGTCCAGGGCGGCGAAGAGCTTCTTGCCGTCGAGCAGGCGCGTGCTGACGTTTCTCATACGGGCGATCTCGACGGTGCGCAGCGTATCGTCGGTGCCTCGGGCGTCGTAGACCGTTCCCAGCAGATACGAGATGCCATCGCGCTGCCTGATGGCAAAGGGACGGAGTGTCATCCGTGCTGCTTCGGTTTCGCCGCGTGTCGTGACGCTCGAAATATCAAAACTCACCGTGGTTCCGTGGTCGATGGCCTGCTCGACGAGCTCGCACGTGTCGATGCGCTTGATGGGCGTGCGTGTTGCCTTGGTAGCCTTGCTGCCTGCGCTTGGAGCGGGTTCGGGTGTATCGAGGTAGCCGCGAACGTCGGCGCTCGCCATGGCAACTAAGTGCTGCGCCATGCTCTTGCGGATAGCGATAGGCGTGGAGCGGTTGCGCATGACCATACCGTGGAGCCGGATGATCTCTTCATCGGTGAGCGGGCGGGTAAGAAGTTTGTAGCCCACGCCGCGTTTGTACTCAATTTCGTATCCGGCATGGCGAAGCGCGGAGATGGCGGTGTAGATGCTGCGCCGCGCCGCCGAGATGGGCATGCGGGCGGGGTCGTCGGGATGGGAGAGGCGCCGGATCAGCTCATCGGAAAGTATGGCCTTGTCTTCGCCGGTGTTTTCGCTCAAGAGCTGCAGGATGCGAACGGCGCGATAGGCTGCCATCGAGGCGGCGCCTCTCGTCGTGGTGTCGTAGGTTTCAACAGCGGCTTCGGTCATCGTGCCCACGTCCTTTCCGTTTTGGGTGGCGACGGTATGGAGCCTAGGACGCGGGGCTTTCCCAGGGGCGCAGGGCGCTCTGGGCGGTCGGTAGTCGTCGGCAAACGGCGGGTTGAGTTTTCAACAGCCCTACTCAACTGACCAAAAACTTGCCAAAAGCTTGACGGATGCTGTTGAAAAAAAGCGTCTCTCGACCGATGTCGAGAGACGCTTGTGCGATGAGCGTTGGCGTGTGGCGACGCGAGCTAGCGTCCGACAATTAGAAGTCGGCGTTGCCCACGGTGCGCGGGTGCGGCAGGACGTCGCGGATGTTGCCCACGCCGGTCAGATACATGACCAAGCGCTCGAAGCCCAGACCGTAGCCGGCGTGCTTGCAGGAACCGTAGCGGCGCAGGTCAAGGTAGTACTTGTACTGCTCGGGATTCATGCCCAGGTCCTTGATGCGGGCCTCGAGCAGATCCAGGCGCTCCTCGCGCTGGGAGCCGCCGATAATCTCGCCGATACCGGGAACCAGGCAGTCGGCGGCGGCGACGGTCTTGCCGTCCTCGTTCATGCGCATGTAGAATGCCTTGATCTCAGCCGGGTAGTCGGTCACGAAGGTCGGGCGCTTAAAGTGCTCCTCGGTCAGGAAGCGTTCGTGCTCGGTTTGCAGGTCGATGCCCCAGCTCACGGGGTAGTCGAACTTGTGGCCGTCGGCGACTGCCTGCTCCAGGATCTCGACGGCCTCGGTGTAGGTAACGCGGGCAAAGTCGGAGTTGGCGACATGGTCCAGGCGCTCGAGCAGACCCTTGTCCACAAACTTGTTGAGCATATTGAGCTCGTCGGGGCAGGTGGCCATAACGTCCTTAAGGACGTACTTGAGCATGGCCTCGGCGTTGTCCATGTAGTCGTTAAGGTCGGCAAAGGCCATCTCGGGCTCGATCATCCAAAACTCGGCGGCGTGGCGCGTGGTGTTGGAGTTCTCGGCACGGAAGGTGGGGCCAAAGGTGTACACGTCGCCAAAGGCCATGGCAAAGTTCTCGGCATTGAGCTGGCCGGACACGGTGAGGCTCGCATGCTTGCCAAAGAAGTCCTGGCTCCAGTCGACCTCGCCGGACTCGGTGAGGGGCGGATTTTTGGAGTCGAGCGTGGTCACGCGGAACATCTCGCCGGCGCCCTCGCAGTCACTCGTGGTGATGATGGGGGTGTTGACGTAGACAAAGCCCTGCTCCTGGAAGAAGCGGTGGATGGCGGCAGCCGCGACAGAGCGGATGCGGAACACGGCGCGGAACAGGTTGGTGCGCGGGCGCAGGTGCTGCTGGGTGCGCAGGAACTCGACGGTTGCGCGCTTCTTCTGCAGCGGGTAATCCGGGGCGCTCGTGCCCTCGACCTCGATGGAGGTGGCAGAAAGCTCGAAAGGCTGGGGCGCATCGGGGGTCAGCTTGACGGTGCCGGTGCAAATGAGTGCGGCCGAGACGTTTTGATGGGCGATCTCGTCGTAGTTGTCGAGTGCCTCGCGGTTCATGACGACCTGCAGGTCGCGGAAGCAGCTGCCGTCGTTGAGCGTAACAAAGCCAAAGTTCTTCATGTCGCGGACGGACTTGACCCAGCCGGCGACGGTGACGGTCTGGCCGCCGAGCGACTCGGCATCGGCATAGAGCTGCGCGATTTTGGTGCGGTTCACGTATCCTCCCATAACGGTTGAATGATAGTTATCCATACAGTTCGATATTCTAGCAGCTCGGCTCATTTGGGCTATACAGATAAGGCATTGGCGGGATGGTTTTTCAAACGAAAAGCGCCCGCGGCCAAATGGTCGCGGGCGCTTGGCGTGGTGCCTTTTGGCTGTGTGGCGCGGGACTTGGCTACTTGGTCTTGGCCACCAGCAGCGGGTCGCCCAGCTTGACGAGCGGGTTGCCGCCGATAAGCGTTCCGGACTCGCCGACATGGTCGATGCTCTTAAGACGGTCGAGCTCGGAGACGATGACGGTCACGATGTCCTCGTGACCAGCGGCCTTAATGGCCTCGCGGTCGAAGCTGATGAGCGGCTGGCCTGCCTTGACCACATCGCCCATCTCGACAAAGCGGGCAAAACCCTTGCCGTTCATTTCCACGGTACCCAGGCCAACATGAATGAACACGCGAAGACCGTCTTCGGTGATCATGCCAATGGAGTGGTTGGTGACAGTGGTGGCGCCGATGCGGCCGTTGGCGGGCGCATAGATGGTGCCGGTAATGGGCTCGATGCCATAGCCCTGGCCAAGCATGCCCGAGGCGATCGTCTCGTCGGGAACCTCGTCCAGGTTGACGAGCACGCCGTTGACGGGGGCGTAGATGACGCCTTCGCGGGTAGCGAAGCTTGCTGCGGGCGGAACGGACGCCTCGCCGGTCGAGGTGAAGGTGGACTTAAGCGAATCGAGCAGACCCATAGTTGCCTCCAACTTAAATAGGCGCATATCGCGCGTTTGGTTTGCCGGAAACGTTTCACATGTGTTTCGCGGCTTGGTCAACGCCCCTATTCTACGCTGCTCAACGATACCTCTGAACTGGGATTATGTGATATATCAGTTGAAGGGAAACTTATTGCCGGAGTGTTTCTGCGCCACGGGTTCAAGTGGAGTACGCTTGAAGGCGAAAAACAAGGGCGCATAATTTGCGCGAAGGGAGCACATATGATTGTCGAGAACCATGCGCTGTGGGGCGAGGAGCCGACCGAGGATTATCCGGCGACGTTTACGTATTTGGGTGCCGAGTCGCTCCCCGACAAGCCCAATGGCCGCCGCCCCGCGGTGATTATCTGCGGCGGAGGCGGGTTTACACATATCGCTCCGCACGAGCAGGACCCGGTGGCGTTTGCATTTTTGGACCGCGGCTACCAGACCTTTGTGCTCAACTATGTGACGAGTGGTACGGGCGATGTGAGCTTTCCGCACCCGCAGGCGGACCTCGCCAAGATGGTCGCTACCGTGCGCACCAACGCCGACGAGTGGCATGTCGATCCCAAGCGCGTGTGCGTCGTGGGATTCTCGGCGGGCGGCATGATCTGCGCTTCGCTGGCAACGCAATGGAAGACTGGTCCCTTCGCGGGCTTGGCAGGGGCGCGTCCGGACGACATTCGTCCCGATGCCGTGGTGCTGGGCTATCCATTGCTCGACTTTGCCTACGTGCGCGACATGCAGACGCGCGATCCGCGCATTGACTTGCGCGTGCCCAAGACGGGCGGCAAGACGGGGCGCGATTTGCTCAACGACTACCTGTCGATGGTGACGGGCGGCGAGGCAACTGACGAGCATCTGGCCGACATCTGCCCCACCACGCATGTTTCGCGTCAGATGCCACCGACTTTTGTGTGGGGCGTGTCCGACGACAAGACGGCGCCGATTGCGCAGGTCTACCCGTTTGCGCAGCGCATGGCGGAGGAGGGCGTCGCTTGCGAGATGCACGTCTTTGACCAGGGAGGTCACGGCCTTTCACTCGGCAACGCCAACACCGCGGTCGACAACGAGGACAAGCAGGTTTCCGTCCGTCCCTGGATCCGCCTGGCCTTCCGCTTCCTCGAGCGCCATCTGTAAGAGTCCCGGCATCCAAGCCCTTCAATAACTTGCGGTGAAATAGTTCCTATCTGGGGCATCAACCAGCCCATCCAGGAACTATTCCACCGCAACTTCGTTTTTGATGCCCCGCCCGGAAACTGCGCCCCAGTTTTGCCTTTCAAGGTGGGACGCAGTTTCCCATAGGGCCTCGACTGGGAAACCATATCCCGTTTCGAGCCGGAATTCTGGGATGTAGTTTCCCCGAGAGGCCTCATCGGGAAACTATGGCCCTGAACTCTCCTGCCTGTCCCCATTGCGCCAATTTGCTGATTGAACATCGTTGCATGTTCGCGCTATCATGCATGGTTACAATTGGTTAGCCATGGCAAACGGTTAGCCATGGTGAACATAAATACAACGCCCTGTGGGCGCCGGGGGAGGAACACGGACGTGAAGCTCGATACACTCGAGATTGGAAAGGACGCCGTTGTCGCATCGGTGGCATCGGACGATCAGGCACTCCGACAGCATATTTTGGACATGGGTCTAACGCCGGGCACCGAAGTCACCATGATGAAGTACGCCCCCATGGGCGACCCGCTCGAGATCCGCCTGCGTGGCTACGAGTTGACACTGCGCAAGGACGATGCCGCTCGCATCGAGCTCGTGGGTATTCACGACACCGATACGGGTCCGCGCGCTAACGCCGCAATCGGCACGACGGAGCATCCGGCTCTGGGCGAGGGGACGTATTCGCCCCGTGCGGCAAAGACGGCCGTGCCCGAGGGCGCGCCGCTGCACTTTGCCCTCGCCGGCAACCAAAACTGCGGCAAGACCACGTTATTCAACCAGCTGACGGGCTCCAACCAGCACGTCGGTAACTTTCCCGGCGTGACGGTCGACCGCAAAGATGGCACCATCCGTAACCATCCCGAGGCGAGCGTTACCGACCTGCCCGGCATTTACTCCCTGTCGCCGTACACAGGCGAGGAGGTCGTGAGCCGTCAGTTCATCCTCGACGAGCGTCCGGACGCCATCATCGACATCATTGACGCCACCAACATCGAGCGCAACCTGTACCTGACACTGCAGCTCATGGAGCTCGACCGTCCCATGGTCATCGCGCTCAACATGATGGACGAGGTGACCGCCAACGGCGGCGCCGTGGACGTCAACCTGCTCGAGAGCCTGTTGGGTGTGCCCGTTGTTCCCATTAGCGCTGCCCGCAACGAGGGTATCGGCGAGTTGGTGGATCATGCCTTGCACGTGGCGCGGTTCCGCGAGCGCCCCGGTCGCCTGGACTTTTGCGCGCCCGACGGTCCGGACGGCGGTGCGCTGCATCGCTGCATCCACGGTATTGCTAACCTGATTGAGGACCATGCCGTGACGGCGCACATCCCGGTGCGCTTTGCGGCGACCAAGCTGGTTGAGGGCGACGAGCTGGTGACCGAGGCGCTTCACCTGGATCGCAACGAGCTCGACGCTATCGAGCACATCATCACCCAGATGGAGGGCGAGGCCGGCACCGACCGCCTATCTGCGTTGGCCGATATGCGTTTTAGCTTTATCGGCGACGTGTGCGGGCGTTGCGTCGTCAAGCCGCACGAGAGCCGCGAGCACGTGCGCTCCGTCAAGATTGACCGCATCCTGACAGGTCGTTACACAGCCATTCCGGCGTTCCTGGTGATCATGGGCCTCGTCTTTTGGCTGACGTTTGGCGTGATTGGCGCGGCACTGCAGGGACTCATGGAGGACGGCATCGCGGTCATCATCGCCTCGGCCGATGCGGGCCTCAAGGCGTTCGGAACCAACGACGTGGTGCGCTCGCTGGCTGTCGACGGCGTGCTTACGGGCGTGGGCAGCGTGCTGACCTTCCTTCCGATTATCGTCGTGCTCTTCTTGTTCCTCTCCATTCTGGAAGACTCTGGATACATGGCGCGCGTGGCCTTTGTCATGGATAAGGTGCTGCGTCGCTTTGGCCTGTCGGGCCGCAGCTTTGTGCCCATGCTCGTCGGTTTTGGCTGTACCGTGCCGGCTATCATGTCGACCCGTACGCTCCCATCCGAGCACGACCGCAAGATGACGGTCATGCTCACGCCGTTCATGAGCTGCTCGGCCAAGTTGCCGGTCTACGGACTGCTGTGCGGGGCGTTTTTCCCGCAGGCGACAGTTCCCGCCATGGTCTCGCTCTATCTGATTGGTATTGCGGTTGGTTGCATCGCAGCTTTGGTGCTCAACCGTACGGCATTTAAGGGCGACCCGGTGCCGTTTATCATGGAGCTCCCCAATTACCGCCTGCCAAGCGTCAAGACGACGGTGATGCTGGCATGGGATAAGGCCAAGGACTTTATTACCAAGGCCTTTACCATTATCTTTGCCGCTACCGTGGTCATCTGGTTCCTTCAGACGTTCGACATCCGCTTTAATGTGGTCGCCGATCAGTCGCAGAGTCTACTTGCCGGTCTGGGTAGCATTATCGCGCCGGTGCTGGCCCCGCTCGGTTTTGGCGACTGGCGCGCCTCGACGGCGCTCGTCACGGGGCTCATCGCCAAGGAGAGCGTCATCTCGACCCTCACGGTGCTTTTGGGTGCAACGTCGCCCGCGGTGCTGTCAACCATGTTTTCGCCGTTTACCGCTTACGTGTTCCTGGTCTTTACGCTGCTGTACCCGCCCTGCGTGGCGTCCATCGGCGCCGTCAAGAGCGAGTTGGGCGCGCGCTATGCCGTGGCCGTATTCGCGTTTCAGGTCGCCGTTGCCTGGATCGTGGCGTTTGTCGTGCATTCGGCGGGCATATTGCTGGGGTTGGCTTAGGGGCGCGTTGATGCTCTGCGCTTTTGGGCGAGCAACAATTCAACAAATATGAGCCAAAATACCGGTAATTGTCGGCCTGCGGGGACTGTCCTACGCTGCAGGTTGCCGTTCGCTGCCTATTTGCTGCCGTTTGCGGATTCGTAAATACTTGCAATCGTCGGTCGATTTAACCGCATTACGCGATGCCGATGCACATTTTTTGTGCCCCTTTCTACAATCACTTTGTGTCTATTGCCGAGTATGTCTTCCGTTTCGCCTGTGTGGGGACGTGGGGTGCAATAGTCGTTTGTAGAGGCTCATTGAGGAGGGAATTGATGAAAGAAAAATTCCAATCGTTCGGAAAGGCAATGCTCGTTCCGATTACGCTCATTGCCATTTCCGGTCTCTTTTTGGGTATCGGTAGCGTTTTTACGACCGAACTGACCCTTGTGTCCCTTGGCGTTAATTGGGACTGGTATGCCGCTTCGCCGCTCTTTACGTTCTTCTCGGTATTTAAGGGTCTCGGCGAGGTAATCATTGGAAACCTCGGTGTTTTGTTTGCTGTCGGCTGCGCCTTCTCCTTGTCTCGCAAAGAGAAGGGCTGGGCTGCCTTTTCTGCCCTTGTCTGCTATCTCACCATGCTCAAGACGGTTGAGATTCTGCTTGGAGCAGCTGGCTTGGCTGCCGACAATACAACGGTGGAAGCTCTTCAGAAGGTCGGCCTTACGTCCATTCAGGCGAGTGAGCAGTCCGCACTCTACACTACCTCGCTCGGCTTTTTTGGCTACAGCTCTGGTGTCTTTGGCGGCATTATCGTGGGCTGCCTGGTCGCCTGGATCACCGGCCGCTTTTACAAGACCAAGCTTCCAACGGCGCTGGCGTTTTTTGCGGGCAGTCGAACGGTCCCCATTGTATCGCTGGTCGCCGGTGGCATCCTGGGCGGCATTATGTACTTCGTCTGGCCCGTCATCGGTGGATGCTTCTCGGGTATTGCGACGTTCGTGAAAGGCTCCGGTCTGGTCGGTACGTTTGTCTATCGCTGGGTGCTCGAGAGCCTTGTGCCGTTTGGCTTGCATCCGTTGCTCGAGACGCCCATGTATTGGACTGAGCTTGGCGGCTCCATGGTCGTCGATGGAACGCGCGTGGTGGGCAATAGCGCCATTCAGCTTGCACAGCTCGCTTCTCCCAGCAGTGACAAGCTCTTGGTTAGGGCCTTCATGGCTGGCTATGGCATTAACGATTACGCGTTGTTCCCGGGCATCGCCCTTGCTATGTGGTCTTGTGCCAAGCCCCAGAACCGCAAGAAGGTTGCTGGTCTTTTAATCCCCACAGTGATTTCGACTGTTTTCTTTGGCGTTACGGAGCCTATTCTCTTTACGTTCCTGTTTGCCGCCCCCTGGCTCTACTTTGGCGTTTACGCTCCGCTTTCCGGACTGGGTGAAGTTCTCTCGGAGGCAATGGGCGTTTCGGTGTACCAGGGAAATATCAAGGACCTGATCCCATTCTTATTCCGCCCCGAGAAGCTTAATCTGCTTCCATACCTTATCCTGCTCCCCGCCTTTTTCCTGGCAGCTTTCTTCCTCTTCCGGTTCTTTATTACTAAGTTCGATATCAAGACGCCCGGTCGAGACGATGGTGACGATATTGAGTTGATCAACAGCAGAGCCGAGTTCGAGGCAAAGGCCGCTGAGGCAAAGGGCGAGTCTGATAGCACTCCCGAGAAGGCAGTCCAGGGCCGTGCGGCCAAGGACAGCGCGCTTGCTGTTGGCATTGTCGAAGCGCTTGGTGGAGCCGACAACATTGATGATCTTGACAACTGCATCTCACGTCTTCGCGTGATTGTCAAGGATGGTTCTAAGGTTGCAGACGACGAGGTGTTCACCAAGAATCTTGAAGCTATGGGCGTTATCCGCCTGAGCGACAAGGCAATCCAGGTCATTTACGGTCCTCGTGTCGGCGAAGTCGCTTCTGAGGTGCACGAAGTTCTCGGTGACGAGTAAAACGCGCAAGTGGCTTTCAATTGCATAGCGCAATTCCAGGGCTTGGCTTCCTATCGCATGATTTAGGGGGCCAGGCCTTCTTGTTTTAGATTGTCAAGGCAGATACTCAATAGTTCTTCGAATGCGAGAATACAACTTCCGGTAAAGCAGTTAGGCTTAACGTTCTTAAGATCCATTGGGTGATCGTCATGTATCGTAAAGATCGCGTCTGCCGTCTTGGCGAGCTCGCTGTCTTCGTTGCCGGTAAACGCGAGGGTCGTAATGCCCGCGTCGTGGCATGCCCTTGCGGTTTCCAGGATGGCTTCTGTCTGGCCCGATTTGGATATGAGCATCATGCAGCTGAGCGTATTTCGGTTGGATTCGACAAACTGATCGGTTTCTAGGAAGTCCTGTATGACGGCCAAAAAGCCAAGTCCAACGAGCTTAGTCGCCATGTACTGCGCAACGATGCGTGAGAAGCCCTCTCCGTTTACTCCGATCATTCTGTTGCGATGCAGTGCGGCGATGAATACGTCTACATCTCCGGTGTGACATACGAAGTGGACGCTACTGTCTTTGAGTGATTGATTCATTTCGCGGGAGACATGCTGAAGGTGCTTGAGATCGTACATCATTTCGCGGTAGCCACGGTAGCCGAGCTTTTTCGAAAGCCTGATGACTGTCGTCATGCTGGTAAAGCATGCCATGGCGACGGGTTTTATGCCAATATCATCGAGGGTGTCGATATTGTTGAGTAGGTATTCGAGTACGCTTTGCTCGGTTTCGGATAGCTTTGCGGCTGAGTAGAGCTTGGAAATCTGCTTTTTATCAACCATCGGTGCTTCCTTCCCGCCGGACGTGTGTGGCCGCTTCCGTTGCGTAAATAATAACTCCTTGGGGAATTCCTTTCCCGCCTTGCAACCGGGGCGGGAAGCGGCCCTCCATGCTGGATACAATATCCAAACACAGGCGAACCATGCAATATTGAATGTGCTAATTGGGGGTTTCGATATGAAACTTACGGTCATAGGTGGCGGTGGCGTCCGCTCCATGTTTTTGGCAAAGAGCATAGCCCAGCAGGCGTCATCGCTTGGAATCGACGAACTTGTGTTTATGGACAATGATCCCGAGAAGCTGCGCATCTACGGTGGCCTTGCCGCCCATGTCTCGGGCATGCTTTGCCCCACGCTTAATTTTTCACTGACGGGCGATGCAGTCGAGGCCGTTAAGGACGCCGATTACGTGATCACGACGATTCGCGTCGGTGGGGACCATATGCGCGTTCGCGATGAGCGCATTGCTCTTTCGCATGGGGTTCTTGGCCAAGAGACGACTGGCGCAGCCGGCGTGTCTTTTGCCATGCGCTCCGTCCCTGCGCTTGCTTCGTATTGCGAGTTAATCAAGAAGTACGCAAAGCCGGACGTCAAGGTGTTTAACTTTACTAATCCCGCTGGCGTCGTATCTCAGGCCCTACGCGATATGGGCTATGATTTTACTTATGGCATTTGCGATGCTCCCTCGGGCATGTTGCATCAGTTTGCCGAGTATAAAGGCGTTGATCCCGCATCGGTTCAGGGTGAGTGCTATGGACTCAACCACCTCTCGTTCTTCCGCAATGTGACGGTTGACGGCGAGGACATCATGTCCGACTTGATCCACGACGACGGGGCATATGCTCATACAGATCTTAGGTTCTTCGAGAAGGACCTCGTCCTAAATCGCGGATGCGTGCCAAATGAGTACCTATACTATTTCTACTATCGCGAGCGCGCCGTTGCCAACGTTCTCTCTTCGCCCCAGACGCGCGGTGAACTAATCGAAGAAATTAATCGAGAAATGACGAGCGAGCTTGCATCTATCGATATTGAGAACGACTTCGAAAAAGGCCTCGCGTGCTTTGAGAAGTGGTACGGAATGCGCGAAAACAACTACATGGCGGCCGAGACGGGTATTCATCGCGACAAGCCGTGGACGTTTGACGTGTACGGCAAAGATGCTGGCGGATACGCAGGTGTCGCGCTCCGCTTCATGGATATTGCTCGCTCTGGCAAGACGCAGCAGATGATCCTGTGCACCCCCAACAATGGCGCCATCCCCGGCCTTCTCGATACAGATGTCATTGAGTCAACGTGCGATATCTCCACCGATGGCTGCGTGCCGCATCGCGTCGAAGCCGATTCTGTGCCCGCGGGAAACCTCGAATTGATTCGTCGCGTCAAGTACTACGAGCGCACCGTGGCGCGTGGCATCGTTAACCGATCGAAGCGCGACATTGTCGAGAGCCTCGCGATGCACCCGCTCGTTAATTCGTACTCCTTGGCGAAAGATATCGCCGCGCAGTACTTTGAGCTTAACCGCGACTACATCGACGGCTGGACAGACTAGTCTGGACGTTAAAACTAGAAATTATGGATGGGCGGACCGGCGTTTATATTGGCGCCCGTTCGCCCTGCTTAGTAAGAAAACGGGTATAGAGTGAACTTGCGAGAGAACTTCAATGTCTTTCTGGAATCGGGCGATCGGGCGAAGGAATGCCGGAGTGGCTGCACGATGGCGTTATATATCCCCTTGTTTGTTATGAGCGCGCTTCAAATTGGTGTATCAAACGTTGCAACTGAGCTCGCCTATATCAATCCGTCCATTACGCTTATTTGCACTGTGGTCGCGGCCTTTTTAAACCTGCTTCTATCGAATGTGGCTTTTTCATTATTTGCCGTCGACCGGTCCAAAGAGACGGTGCAACCTGCTCGAACCCCTCCGGTTTATCTCTTGGCCTCGACGGTTCCCCTCCAGATTTCTGGGGCGCTGCTAATTTATTTGGTTCACTTGATTTTATCGGCAATTGTAGTCTTTGCCTCGCTTGCGAGCAGTCAGCTCGGGGTGTTGTGCTCGCTTGTGGTGGCAGTAATCGTGACGCTTCTTTCCGCGTCGTTCGTATTCGTGTTAATTGAAGATGCGGACGTGGAGCAGAGGGGACTACGAGGCATTCGGTTTGCACCACGCTACATCATGCGTTCGGTCACGGTGCTTCGTTCCTCCTGGAGAGAAATCGCGCGTCCCGCAACGCTGCTGGTGGCATGGAACCTGGTTGCAAGTTGCGCTATCCAGGTTCTTGTTGGATGGGTAGTTTCGAGTGCGGCGCTGCCGTCGGCACTTTCAGTGACGGCGCTTGTGCATGAGGGACTTTATTATGGGGCGTTTGCTTATATGCTGCTTTTGCTAGTTCATTGTGCGGTTGCGAGTTGGCTCGAAATTGACGTGCTCATGGGGGTGTCCTTGTGCGTATCCGAGCAGGATCGATAGCCCGAAGATGAAGCCGCGTTTTCGACATTGAGTTCCTGCGTACCTTGCTTTCTAAGCAGAATTGGCGCGCCGTCTGTTAACAATCGTTTTCCAAGAATTCTTTTGTTGCTCATTTTATAGACTTCTCATTGCTATAATCGCCCGCCGCTCAAGATAATCGGAGAGGTTTTCCTATATGGCTCAAACAAAGCAAGACGGCATCACGCTCAGGCAGTGGCTCCCGCTCATCGGGCTCACCTGCTGCGCGTTCGTGTTCAACACGTCGGAGTTCATGCCCATCGGCCTGCTGACCGACATCGCTGCATCGTTTTCGCTCACCGAGGCCCAAGCTGGCATCATGATCTCGGTCTATGCCTGGGGCGTCATGCTGCTGTCGTTGCCGCTCATGGTGTTTGCCTCGCGCTTCGAGTTCAAGCGGATGCTGCTGGGCGTGCTGGCCGTGTTCTCGCTCGGTCAGTTCCTGTCCGCTGTGGCGCCGACCTATCCCATCCTGGTCTGCGCGCGCCTGGTGGTCGCTTGCGCACATGCCGTGTTCTGGTCAGTCGCCTCGATTATGGCCTCGCGCCTGGTCGACACTCGCCACGGCGCGCTCGCCATCAGCATGATCGCCACGGGCTCGTCCATCGCGCAGATCTTTGGCCTGCCTCTCGGTCGCGCCATTGGCTTGGCCGTGGGCTGGCGCATGACGTTTGCCGTGGTCGGGGGCCTCTCAGCCATCGCGGTCGTCTACCAGGCAGCGGTGTTCCCGGCCATGCCGGCGGGTGAGCGCTTTACCGTCAAACAGCTGCCCGAGCTGCTCAAGAACCCGCTCCTCATCGCGCTCTACGCAGTCACGGTCTTCATGGCGACCGGCTATTACGCAAGCTACAGCTATATTGAGCCCTTCCTGGCGCAGGTCGCGCACGTCGATGCGGGCGCCATCACCATGACGCTGACGGCGTTTGGCTGTTCCGGCTTGGTGGGCAGCTGGCTGTTCAGCCGCCTGTTCGACGGGCACCGTTTTCCGTTCCTTGCTATCACGCTCTCCGGCGTGCCGGTGGCCCTGCTGCTCATGGGGCCGGCCGCATCGTCGCTCGTGACAGTGCTTGCCGTCTGCGCACTGTGGGGTTGCTGCGCCACGGCCTTTAACGTGGCGTTTCAGGCCGAGCTCATCAAGCACACGCCGGCAGATTCGTCGGCCGTCGCCATGTCGATCTTCTCGGGCCTGTTTAACCTCGGTATTGGCACGGGCACCGCAATCGGCGGCGCCGTGGTTTCGGGTCCCGGTATCGCTTGGATCGGCTTCGCGGGCGGGGCGATTGCCGTCGTGGGCGTCATCCTCGCCATCACCGTGCTGTTCCCGGCCATACGCCGCGCAAGGCCCGTCGCCTAATCACGTCCCCTCATCAGTTGCGGTGAAATACGGACTGCTGGGCCCAATAAACCCGGCAAACAGTCCCTATTGCACCGCAACTTATTTTGGGGGAGGGGATACAAGCTGGGCATACAATGGATGTCGTTGTGTTGAGCTTACCGGGAGGTTGCTATGTGGGCATACGAGACGACGTTCTATCAGGTCTATCCGCTGGGCTTTTGCGGAGCTCCGCGCGAAAACGCCGCCCCCGTTGCCGAGGATGAGCTCGCCCAGGCCGCCGATGTCGAACCCAACCCCGATGCTCCTATCATGAAGATTGCCCAATGGGCCGACTACCTGCAAAAACTCGGCGTTGGCGCTGTGCTCATCAACCCGCCGCTCGAGTCCGATAGTCACGGCTACGATACACGCAGCCTGCGCCATATCGACCGTCGCCTGGGTGGGGACGCCGACTTTGCCGCCGTGTGCGACACACTGCATGCTCACGGCATCCGCGTGGTGCTCGACGCCGTCTTCAACCACGTCGGCCGCGGCTTTTGGGCCTTCCGCGATGTGCAGGAGCGTAAGTGGGACTCGCCGTACAAGGACTGGTTCCACATTAGCTTTGATGGCGACTCCTGCTACGGCGACGGCTTTTGGTACGAGGGTTGGGAAGGCCATTTTGAGCTCGTGAAGCTCAACTTGCAAAACCCTGCCGTGGTCGATTACCTGCTAGAGTCCGTGCACCGCTGGGCCGAGGTCTTTGGCGTCGACGGCCTGCGCCTGGACGTTGCCTATATGCTCGACCGCGACTTCATGCGTCGTCTGCATAGCTTCGCCCGTGAGCTCAAGCCCGACTTCGTGCTGATCGGCGAGACGCTCCACGGCGACTACAACCAGATCGTCAACGACGAGATGCTCGACTCCTGCACCAACTACGAGTGTTACAAGGGCCTGTACTCCAGCTTTAACTCGGTCAACATGTTCGAGATTGCGCACTCGCTGCACCGTCAGTTTGGCGGCGACCCCTGGTGCATCTACCGCGGCAAGCACCTGCTGTCGTTTGTCGACAACCACGACGTGCCGCGACTGGCAAGCATCCTCACTGACAAGTCGTGCCTGCGTCCCGCCTATGGCATGCTCTTTGGCATGCCGGGCATCCCGTGCGTCTACTATGGCAGCGAGTGGGGAATTGCCGGCGAAAAGGGCGGCCCCGATGGCGACTGGGCGCTGCGCCCTGCGCTCGATGAGCCTGCGCCCAACGAACTGACGGCGTTCATCACGCAGCTCGCACACCTTCGTTCGGCCGACGACGCGGCGGCCCGTGCTCTCAACTACGGTGCCTATCGCAATGTGGTGATCCAGAACAAGCAGCTGCTGTTCGAGCGCGCCTGCGACGACGCGACGGTGCTCGTGACGGTCAATGCCGTGAACGAGCCCTATACCTTTGGAGCCGGCGAACTCAACGGCTCCTTCGTCGACCTGCTTGCCGACGATGCGCCCACGGTCGAGCTGACAGGCTCCCTTGAACTTGCGCCCTATGAGGTGCGTTATCTGCTGAGGGCCTAATTCATGACTGCGCCGGACGAGGGCTATCAGCATATTGAGCATGGGTTTGAGCCCGTGTTTGACGAACGCTCGCGCGTTTTGGTGCTGGGGTCGTTTCCCTCGGTGCTCTCGCGTGCCAATGCCTTCTACTATGGCAATCCGCAGAACCGCTTTTGGCGCGTGATGGCCGCGTGCCTTGGTGCGCCCGTGCCGCCCAACGAGGGAGACTCTTTGGCGAGCGGCGAGCCCGTGACGCTTGACGCCTCGATTGCCGCCAAGCGGGCTATGCTGCTGAACGGCGGCGTGGCCCTGTGGGACGTGATCGAGAGCTGCGACATTAAGGGCTCGAGCGATGCGAGCATTCGTAACGTTGTGCCGGCACATATCGAGCGCATTACCGGCGCAGCTCCCATTGAGCAGGTGATATGCAACGGTGGTACAGCTGGCCGGCTCTACAAGCGCTATCTACAAGAGCGCACCGGGCTGCCGGCCATCGTTCTGCCGTCGACAAGTCCCGCCAATGCGGCGTGGCGTCTGGAACGCCTTGTCGAGCGCTGGAGTGAAGCCGTTGATTGGCAGGCTTTTTCGATTTAGCAGTTTGAGTGCTCGGCAAGATGCCTCATAACGGCGTGCCAGATCGGTGTGGGCAGCGCAGACGTGGCGCGCACCATGCCGTCGGTGTCGACGCCACCCGTTGCGGCGCCACCGAGCTTCTGCGCGTGTTCGACGGAACACCCCATGCGAACGGCGCCCACGAGCTTGTCCATGGCCTCCGAAAACGGTCGCCGCAAGAGTCCCATGCGCGGGGAGCGACGAAGCGCTGCGATGCCGCTGCCGGCGCAGATGGCAACGCCGCCACACCACAATTGGTCATGGCGCTCACATGCCTTGTGCAGGCGAACGGCGGTCCCACGCGCCTGCTCAGTGCTCTCTTGTGCGGCTCGAATCGCGGCATAGACGCGCGTTCCCGTACCGCCAAAGCGCTCAAGCGCCTGCTCGATGGCTGTCAACGTCTCATCGTCAGCCACATCTTCAATGGCCAGCACGATGCCGTCTGCAACGTTGTCGGCATCATCCGCCTCCAAATCAACCGGGCGGGGGAGCGCGGTGCCAGAAAGCTGAGCATAGGCGGCGATGGCATCCTGCAGGTCCCAGAGCAAAAACTCAAGATCGGCGCTATTGGGAATGCTGATATACGCAATGGTTTGCAACGTTTTTGGTACATCGCCGCGTGCGGTCGTCTCCATGCCGCCTCCTTTCCGGTTGGTTTCCGTTTAGGTTACACCGTCTGGCGGCGCCTCGCCGCGCTATCCTAGTGCAACCCTTACGAAAGGAACGCCATGCGTCTGCCCATGAATACCTCGCTTGCCACGCTCAAGCCCTCCGGTATCCGCCGGATCAACGCGCTCGCCGCCCAGCACCCGGGGTGTATCGCGCTTGCGCTTGGCGAGCCCGATTTTCCCACGCCCGATGTGATTAGCGCCGAGGTGACCGCCGCACTGGACCGCGGTGACACGCACTATCCGCCCAACAACGGTCGCCCCGCCCTGCGTGAGGCGTTGTCTGCCTACATGGGGGGCGCGGGCCTTACGTTTTCCGCCGACGAGGTCATCCTGACCGACGGCGCGACCGAGGCCCTGTCGGCAACATTCATGGCCATGCTCAACCCCGGCGATGAGGTCATTATTCCCACGCCGGCCTTTGGCCTGTACGAGAGCATCGTCGTGGCCAACCACGCCAAAGCAGTCTTTTTGGATACGGAGCCTGCGCAATTTCAGATTGACGAGGATGCGCTTTGTGCTTGCGTGACGCCGGCGACCAAGGCCATCGTCATCTGCTCGCCCAACAATCCTACGGGCTGTATCCTCAACGCGGCTTCGCTCGACGCCGTGGCGCACGTGGCGGAGCAGATGGGCATCTACGTGGTCTGCGACGACGTATACAACCGCCTGGTCTATGTGGATGGCTACGAGCGCTTCGCCCAGCGACACCCGGAGCTGCGCGAGCAGACGGTCGTCATCGAGAGCTTCTCCAAGCCCTGGGCTATGACCGGCTGGCGCCTGGGTTGGCTCGCAGCCGCGGCCCCCGTCATCGCCGAGATCGCAAAGACTCATCAATACCTAGTATCGAGCGCCGTCTCCTTCGAAATGGACGCCGCAGCCCGAGCCCTCACCGTCGACCCAACCCCCATGCTCGAAGTCTATCGAGCCCGTCGCGAACGCGTACTCGCAGCCTTAGACGCCATGGGCCTCGACGTAGTAGAGCCCGCAGGAGCCTTCTACACTTTCCCGAGCATCAAAAAGTTCGGCCTAACCAGCGAAGACTTCTGCATCAAAGCCATCAAAGAGGCAAACGTAGCCCTAGTCCCGGGAGACTGCTTCGGAATCGAAGGCCACATCCGCCTAAGCTACTGCGTCTCCGACGAAAACCTGGACGAAGGCCTCCGCCGCCTGTCCACCTTCATTTCAACCTTGTAGCCCTCAGGGACGCAACACATCAGCCCACCGACTTAAGGCTTATGAGTGGGGGCGCCGGCCAACGGGAAACCGGGCTGCCCCAAAGTCACCGCAGGCCGCGCCGCCGAAGGCCAGGCGCAAGGTTTTCGTAGATTCCGCACGAGCCGAAGAGCACTTAATGTGCTCTTCGTGCGAGCCCAGGACCTGACCGAGCGAAAACCTTGCGCCTGGCCTTCGGCGGCGCGGCCGGATGGTGGAATTGTGTGCAGCCCGGTTTCCCGTTGACCGACGCCGGGGTCCCCGCCATAATACTTTCGGTTCACGCACGAATCCGCTGCCAGAGACAGCCGGCGCAAACGGGTCTTACCCGCGAGCTTAATGGGACATCCCGCCAGCCGAGGTGGTCGAGTAGATATGTCTTCTCGCCCCCGTCGCTCATGCAGCGCGGGGGCTTTCTTTTTGGACATGCCCCCGTCACGTCCTTGTGGCGGACCGTGCCCGGAAAGAATTCGAGGAGGTGTAATTCATGCCCCAGCAGTACAAAATCGACAAGGTTGCAGAGATCGAGTCCCGTATCGCCGAGAACGCCGGTCTGTTCGTCGTCAACTACAACGGTCTGACGGTTAAGCAGGCTCAGGAGCTGCGTCATCAGCTTCGCGAGTGCGGCGCCGAGATGAAGGTCTACAAGAACAACCTGGTCAAGATCGCCCTCAAGAACCAGGAGCAGCCCGAGATCGACGAGATTCTCGCCGGCCCCGTCGCTTATGTGTTCTACGAGACCGAGCCGGTCGAGGCCGCTAAGGCCCTTAAGGACTTCTCCGCTAAGTCCAAGGGCGTCCTTGAGATCAAGGGCGGTATCTCCGACGGCAAGGCCGTTTCCGCTGATGATGTTAAGGCTATCGCTGAGCTGCCCACCAAGGATCAGCTTCTCGGCCAGATCGCCGGTCTCATCTCCGGTTTCGCTCGCGACATCGCTGTCTGCGTCAACGGCGTTTCCTCTGGTCTCGCTCGTTCGATTCAGCAGGTCTCCGAGCAGAAGGCAGCCTAGTCGCTGTTTTCACCCGCGGCGGCAACGCCGCACCCCTGGCGCATTCGCGCCGTGTTTTAACTGATCTCCGTGCATCCGCACGGAAACCGAAAGGACTTAGAAATGGCTAAGCTTACCACCGATGAGATCATCGATGCTCTTAAGGAAATGACCCTTCTCGAGGCTTCCGAGCTCGTCAAGGCTATCGAGGACACCTTCGGCGTTTCCGCCGCTGCTCCTGCCGCTGTTGTCGCCGCTCCCGCTGCTGGCGCTGCTGAGGCCGAGGAGAAGACCGAGTTTGACGTCGTGCTCGAGGGCTTCGGCGACAACAAGATCCAGGTCATCAAGGCCGTCCGTGAGCTCACCAACCTTGGCCTGAAGGAGGCCAAGGAGGTCGTCGAGGGCGCTCCCAAGGCTGTTCTCGAGGGTGCCAAGAAGGAGGACGCCGAGGCTGCCAAGGAGAAGCTCGAGGCTGCTGGCGCTGCTGTCACCCTCAAGTAATCAGGCTTTCTCGCCAGATTTCTTTGCAGACGGGGTTCGCATTGCGAGCCCCGTCTTTTTTGTTTTTCGGTCCCTCGACATCGATTGCTCAAACTGCCATGTTCTGTGATTTGCGTCGTATCGGGTGCCCTGCCGTTGGACAATAAAATTGCACCATTCGAGCAATAATTTGCGTTGACCTGCTGAAGAATTGTCTCTGCCTTGTAGCGACATATAGTTCCAGCGGTAAGATGCTTGGGTATCGCAATTTGGTCTGCGGCTGTGTGCCGCACGCATGGGGCGCTTTTGCGCCTGCGAAAGGATCTTTGAATAACATGAAGGCAATCATCCCCGCCGCCGGTCTTGGCACGCGTTTTCTACCTGGCACCAAGTGCACGCCCAAAGAGATGCTGCCGGTGCTCGACAAGCCCGTCATTCAGTATGTCGTCGAGGAGGCGCTCGACCCCGAGGAGGTCGACGATGCCATCATCGTTACTTCTCCCGGTAAGCCCGAGCTACTGAACTACTTCCAGCCCGATCGCTCGCTCGAGAACCTGCTGCGCGAGCGCGGCAAGAACGCCTATGCCGACGCCGTCGCCCACGCTGGCGGTATGCCGGTCGACTTTCGCTATCAGTATGAGCCCAAGGGCCTCGGTCATGCTATTCGCTCTGCTGCCGACGCCGTGGCGGGGGAGAACTTCCTGGTTCTTCTGGGCGACTACGTTGTGCCTAATCGCGACATCTGCGACAAGATGCTCGCCGTTTCCAAGGAGCACGGTGGCGCTTCGGTTATCGCCGTCGCTGCTTGCTCGCCCGAGGAAGTCAGCCGCTACGGCGTTATCGCCGGCGAGCGCGTTGGTTCGCTCGAGGGCGCCGAGGGCGTTGCCGATGCCGAGCCGGGCGCTGTCTGGCGCATCGGCGGTCTGGTCGAGAAGCCCGCTCCCGAGGCGGCTCCGTCCAACCTGTACATCGTCGGTCGCTACCTGCTGAGCCCGCTGGTCATGGACCTGCTGGCCGATCAGCAGGCCGGCAAGGGCGGCGAGATCCAGCTGACTGACGCCATGGCCCGCTCGCTCGACCGCGAGGCCATGTACGCTGTCGTCATCGACCCGCTGTCGGGCTACGACACCGGCACGCCTTCTGGCTGGATGGCCACCAACGCCCTCATGGCTGCAAGCGATCCTCGCTTTGCCGGCGCCTTCTGGGACGCCATCGACGAGCGCGGCGGCTTGATGCGCAAGTAAGCCTTCGGACATCGACATTTACGGGCGCGGCCCTCGGTTCGCGCCCGTTTTTTATAAGAGCTTCGATTGTCGACTCTCTGTTCACAGAAAATATATGAACAGATGTTCGATACACATACATTTACCTGCGTATTTTCTGTCGAAAAACTTTGCTACTCCAAAAACTCAATCGCGTCAAGGCTTTTCTTGCCCAACGGTCGGTACCTGATAAACTATTAGGTTGCGATAACTGGCGAAGCTATGCCTCGCCAACCCACCGAGCATTTCCGTGAAGGAGGAAAAACCTGGTGACCTACGCATATACTGCCACTGAGCGCAAGCGCGTCAGCTTCGGGAAAATCCCGGAGGCCATGGAGCTCCCCAACCTTATCTCTGTTCAAAGGGAATCCTTTGAGCGTTTTAAGGACGAGGGTCTTCGTGAGGCGTTCAAGGAATCCAGCCCCATCCAGAGCCAGAACCATGTTCTCGAGGTTACCTTCGGCGAGCATCAGTTCGGCGACCCCGCGCACACCGTCGAGGAGTGCCGCGAGAAGGATATGACCTATCAGGCTCCGCTTCTGACCGACGTCCGTCTCACCAACAAGGAGACCGGCGAGATCAAGGAGCAGCTCGTCTTTATGGGCGACTTCCCCATGATGACCGATCAGGGCACCTTCATCATCAACGGTACCGAGCGTATCGTCGTCTCGCAGCTCGTCCGCTCCCCGGGCGTGTACTACAGCTCCGAGATGGATTCGGGCAAGCAGATCTACAAGGCCCAGATCATTCCGTCCCGCGGTGCCTGGCTTGAGTTTGAGGTCGACAAGCGCGACCAGCTCATGGTCTCCATCGACCGTAAGCGCAAGCAGAGCGCCACGATGTTCCTGCGCGCCCTTGGCATCGCCGTCACCAACGACGACATTATCGAGCTACTCGGCAACTCCGATGTGATCAAGCGCACCCTGGAGCGCGACACCGCCCTCACCCGCGAGGACGCCCTCATCGAGATCTACCGTCGTCTGCGCCCGGGCGAGCCTCCCACCGTGGACGCTTCCCGCAGCCTGCTCGAGGGTCTGCTCTTCAACCCGCAGCGCTACGACCTGGCCCGCGTCGGTCGTTACAAGGTCAACAAGAAGCTCAACCTCACCACCGAGGAAGAGGTCACGGTGCTCACCGACGAGGATATCGTCGCGACGCTGCGCTACCTCCTGTCCCTCGCTGCCGGCGAGCAGGGCTTCAAGGTCGACGACATCGACCACTTTGGCAACCGCCGCATCCGTACCGTCGGCGAGCTCGTCGCCAACCAGTTCCGTATCGGCATGAGCCGTATGGAGCGCGTCGTCCGTGAGCGCATGAGCTCCCAGGACATCGACGAGATCACCCCGCAGTCGCTCATCAACATCCGCCCGATCGTGGCCTCCATCAAGGAGTTCTTCGGCTCCTCTCAGCTCTCGCAGTTCATGGACCAGGCGAACCCCCTGACCGGTCTGACCCACAAGCGCCGTCTGTCCGCACTCGGCCCTGGTGGTCTTGCCGGCCACAAGTCCGGCTCCAGCCGCCGCACCAACGTGCCGACGGCCGTCCGCGACGTTCACAATTCGCACTACAGCCGCATGTGCCCGATCGAGACCCCCGAAGGCCCCAACATCGGCCTGATCGGCTCGCTCGCCCTCTACGCCCGCGTCAACGAGTATGGCTTCATCGAGGCCCCGTTCCGTCGCGTCGAGAACGGCGTTGCCACCGATCAGATCGACTGGATGACCGCTGACGAGGAAGAGAAGCACGTCATCGCGCCGGCCAACACGCCGCTCGATCCCAAGACCAACGAGTTCATCACGACCGATGCCGAGGGTAAGATCGTCCGTCCGCACACCGTGATCGCCCGTACCCGCGACTTCGACGGCTCCTTCGGCGCTCCCGCCGACGTGCCCGTCGAGGACGTCGACTACATGGACGTCTCGCCGCGTCAGATGCTCTCCGTCGCAGCCACGCTGATCCCGTTCCTTGAGCACGATGACGCCAAGCGTACGCTGATGGGCGCCAACATGCAGCGTCAGGCCGTGCCGCTGGTTCACCCCGCCGCTCCCTATGTCGGTACCGGCATGGAGCGTCGCGCCGCTCTGGACTCCGGCGAGGTCACCCTGGCCAAGAACGCCGGCGAGGTCATCTTTGCCGACGCCGCCAAGATCATCGTCAAGCATGCCGGCGGCATGGACGAGTACCACCTGGCCAAGTACCAGCGCTCCAACCAGTCCACCTGCATCAACCACCGTCCGCTCGTTCGCGTTGGTGACACCGTTGAGCAGGGCGAGCCTCTGGCCGACGGTCCTTCGACCGATCACGGCGAGCTCGCACTGGGTCAGAACCTCACCGTGGCCTACATGCCGTGGGAAGGCTTTAACTACGAGGACGGTATCGTCGTGTCCGAGCGCCTGGTGGCCGAGGACCTGCTGACGACCATCAACATCACCCGTCACGAGATCGACGCCCGCGACACCAAGCTCGGCCCCGAGGAGATCACCCGCGAGATCCCGAACCTCTCCGAGGACATGCTTGCCAACCTCGACGAGGACGGCATCATCCGCATCGGCGCCGAGGTCGGCCCTGGCGACATCTTGGTCGGCAAGGTCACGCCTAAGGGCGAGAGCGCTCTGACCGCCGAGGAGCGCCTGCTGCGCGCCATCTTCGGTGCCAAGGCCCACGACGTCCGCGACACCTCCCTTAAGATGCCTCACGGCGCTTACGGCCGCGTCATCGACGTCGTCCGCTTTAGCCGCGAGAACGGCGACGACCTGGCCCCCGGCGTCAACGAGCAGGTGCGCGTCTACGTCGCCCAGCGTCGTAAGATCCAGCAGGGCGATAAGATCGCCGGCCGCCACGGCAACAAGGGTGTTATCTGCAACGTTCTGCCGGTCGAGGACATGCCCTACATGGCTGACGGTACCCCGATCGACGTTATCCTCAACCCGCTGGGCGTTCCTTCGCGTATGAACGTCGGCCAGCTGCTCGAGTGCCACCTTGGCTGGGCTGCTGCGTGCGGTTGGGATACCGAGCAGGCCGACTCCGACAAGTACGTCCCCGGTCCGTTCTTCACCGCCACGCCCGTCTTCGACGGCGCCAAGGAGGACGAGATCGCCGAGGTCATCCGTCGTGCCAACAAGAACATGCTCAACAAGGCTACCGCTGCCTTTGGCGATCACATGCGCCCCGAGTTCGTCACCCAGCTTGACGAGCGCGGCAAGACCCGCCTGTTCGACGGCCGCACCGGCGAGGAGTTCCGCGAGCCCATTACCGTGGGTACGTCCTACATCCTCAAGCTCGGCCACATGGTCGACGACAAGATCCACGCCCGTTCGACCGGCCCTTACAGCCTGGTTACCCAGCAGCCTCTGGGCGGCAAGGCTCAGTTCGGCGGCCAGCGCTTCGGCGAGATGGAAGTTTGGGCACTGTACGCTTACGGTGCTTCCAACGTCCTGCAGGAGATCCTGACCGTCAAGTCCGACGATACCGTGGGCCGTGTCAAGACCTACGAGTCCATCGTCAAGGGCGAGAACGTTCCTGTCCCGGGTATCCCCGAGTCCTTCAAGGTTCTCGTCAAGGAGATTCGCTCCCTCGCACTGGACATCGAGCCCATGCACGATGCCGACGAGGACGCCTCCGCCCCTGTGACCGCCGAGGAGACCTCTGCTCTCGACGACCTGGCTGCGCTCGCCGGCGTTGACGCCGACGTCGAGGCCGAGGATGCCGAGACCGCCGAGGCACCCGAGGCTGTCGCCGCCACGACCACTGATAAGGAGTAGTTGACTGTGGCAGATTTCGAAGCTACTGATTTTGACTCGGTAAAGATCTCCCTTGCCTCCGCCGACCAGATCCGTTCCTGGTCGCACGGTGAGGTCAAGAAGCCGGAGACCATCAATTACCGTACCCTCAAGCCCGAGAAGGACGGCCTGTTCTGCGAGAAGATCTTCGGTCCCGCCAAGGACTGGGAGTGCTCCTGCGGCAAGTACAAGGGCATCCGCTTTAAGGGCATCGTCTGCGAGCGCTGCGGCGTCGAGGTCACCTCGGCCAAGGTGCGTCGCGACCGCATGGGTCACATCGAGCTCGCCGCTCCCGTGTCCCACATCTGGTACTTCAAGAGCCCCACGAGCTTCCCGATGAGCCGTATGCTCGACATCAAGTCCAAGGACCTCGAGAAGGTTCTGTACTTCGCCAGCTACATCATCACCGAGGTTGACTATGAGGCCCGCGAGGCCGACGCCGACGACCTGCGCGAGGAGCTCGCCGCCGATCTGGAAGAGATCGATGCCGAGTGCGCCCGCCAGATCGAGTCCCTCAAGGAGCAGGGCAACCCCGAGAACTTTGACGAGTTCTCCGACGAGGAGCCGCTGACCCCCGAGGAGATCGCCTCTGGCATCGTCGACATCGAGGAAGAGTGCAAGGACGAGAAGCAGCTCCGCACGGACGCCTTCAACGCCTTCATGAAGCTCAGCGAGCGCGACCTCATTTCCGATGAGCCGCTGTTCCGTGAGATGACCCGTTACTACTCCATGTACTTCAAGGGCGGCATGGGTGCCGAGGCCGTCCGCGACCTGCTCGCTGCCATCGACCTCCCCTCCGAGGCCGAGAAGCTCAAGGCCATCATCGCCGACGAGGACTCCCAGAAGCAGAAGCGCGAGAAGGCCGTTAAGCGCCTCGAGGTCGTTGACGCCTTCCTGAAGGGCGGCAACAGCCCCGCGAACATGATCCTGGACGTCATTCCGGTCATTCCGCCCGATTTGCGCCCGATGGTCCAGCTTGACGGTGGCCGCTTCGCCGCGTCCGACCTCAACGACCTGTATCGTCGCGTGATCAACCGTAACAACCGACTCAAGCGCCTGCTCGACCTGGACGCCCCTGCGATCATCGTGAATAACGAGAAGCGCATGCTCCAGGAGTCCGTGGACGCCCTGTTCGACAACGGCCGTCGTGGTCGCCCGGTCTCTGGCCGTGGCGGTCGCCCGCTCAAGTCGCTCGCCGAGGCCCTCAAGGGCAAGCAGGGTCGTTTCCGTCAGAACCTGCTGGGCAAGCGTGTCGACTACTCCGGCCGTTCGGTAATCGTTACCGACCCCAAGCTGCTGCTGCACCAGTGCGGTCTGCCCAAGACCATGGCGCTGGAGCTCTTCAAGCCCTTCGTCATGAAGCGCCTGGTCGAGCTTGGCAAGGTCGAGAACATCAAGGGCGCCAAGCGCGCTATCGACCGCGGTGCCACCTTTGTGTGGGATATCCTCGAAGAGGTCATCGACGGCCGCGTCGTGCTGCTCAACCGTGCACCGACCCTGCACCGTCTGTCCATCCAGGCCTTTGAGCCGGTGCTGGTCGAGGGCAAGGCTATCCACCTGCACCCGCTGGTCTGCTCGCCCTTCAACGCCGACTTCGACGGCGACCAGATGTCTGTCCACGTGCCGCTGTCCAGCCAGGCTCAGGCCGAGGCCCGCGTGCTCATGCTCTCTGCGAACAACCTGCGCTCGCCGGCATCCGGCAAGCCGGTCAACATCCCTTCGCAGGACATGATCATCGGTGTGTACTACCTCACCCAGGTTCGCGAGGGTCTGCCGGGCGAGAACCACGTGTTCTCGAGCTTCGACGACGCGCTGCACGCCTATGACTGCCGCTCCGAGGTCGACATGCAGGCCAAGATCCAGGTCCGCGTGTCCGCTGCCGATGCCAATGTCATCAACGAGGACGGCACCCGTATCTTCCGCGTCAAGAACGGCAAGAACGAGTTTGTCGACTACGACGTCACCGGCAACAAGACCGCGCGCTTCGAGACTTCTATCGGCCGCATCATCTTCAACCGCCAGTGCCTGCCCGAAGACTATGAGTTCATGAACTACAAGATGGTCAAGGGCGATGTGGCCAAGCTGGTTGCGGACTGCTGCGATCGTTACCCCGAGGCCAAGGTCGGCCCGATCCTCGACGCCATCAAGTACTCCGGCTTCCACTACGCTACCCGCGCCGGCCTCACCATCTCGGTGTGGGACGCTCTCATCCCTGCCGAGAAGCAGGAGCTGCTCGACCGCGCCCAGGCCAACGTCGACCAGATCAACGAGTACTTCGAGGAGGGCTTCATCAACGAGACGGAGCGCCACATCGAAGTCGTTAACGAGTGGACCGCTTGTACCGATAAGGTTGCAGCGCTCATGCTCGACATGTTCGACGAGGAGAACCCGCTGTACATGATGGCCGACTCCGGCGCCCGTGGTTCTAAGACCCAGCTGCGTCAGCTCGGCGGCATGCGTGGCCTGATGGCAGACATGTCCGGCGAGACGATCGACCTTCCCATTAAGGCGAACTTCCGCGAGGGCCTGCTGCCGCTTGAGTACTTCATTTCGACCTACGGCGCCCGTAAGGGCCTGGTCGATACCGCATCCCACACCTCGGACTCTGGTTACCTGACCCGTCGTCTGGTCGACGTGGCCCAGGACGTCATCGTCCGCGAGGAGGACTGCGGTACGCACGAGGGCGTCACCTACAACCTCATCATCCCCGGCACCACCGACCTCAACACCGACCTTGTCGGCCGTTGCTTCATCGAGGACGTCGTGGCTCCCGATGGCACCGTACTCTTTGAGCAGGACGGCTACATCGAGAAGGTCGCCGACATCCAGAAGATGGTCGATGCCGGCCTTAAGAAGGTCAAGCTCCGCGCGCTGCTCACCTGCCGCTCCAAGTACGGCGTTTGCCAGAAGTGCTACGGCTGGGATCTTTCCACTCGTCGTCCGGTCGCCATCGGTACCGCCGTCGGCATTATTGCCGCCCAGTCCATCGGCGAGCCCGGTACGCAGCTTACGATGCGTACCATTCACTCCGGCGGCGTCGCTGGCGTCGACGATATTACGCAGGGTCTGCCTACGGTCAGCCGTATGTTCGATATCGTCGGCAACGTCAACGAGAAGATTCTGGGTCGCGAGGCCGAGCTGGCTCCGTACTCCGGTCACCTCTCGATTAAGCCCGAGAAGTCCGAGTACGTGCTGACGCTCACCGACTCCGAGGATCACACCCGTGTCCTCGACGAGCGTCGCGTCCCCGCTTCGGTGCGCTTCATGCCTGAGATCGAGGACGGCTGCGAGGTTCGCGCCGGCGACCAGATCACCAAGGGCTTCGTCAACTTCCGCAACCTGCGCAAGCTGACCGACATCGAGTCGACGATGCACACCTTCGTCGAGAGCGTCAAGGACGTCTACACCAGCCAGGGCGTCGACCTGAACGACAAGCACATCGAGGTGCTCGCACGTCAGATGCTGCGTCGCGTTCAGATCACCAACCCCGGCGACTCCAAGTACCTGCTTGGTCAGTACGTCGACCGCTACGAGTTTGCCGACGAGGTCGAGCGCGTTGCCCGTCTAGGCGGTCAGGCTCCCGTGGCTGAGCCCGTCATCCTGGGTACGCTCAAGGTCGCGTCCAACATCGACTCCTGGCTGTCGAGCGCTTCGTTCATCCGTACCGCTGGCGTCCTTACCGAGGCTGCCATCGAGGGCAAGGTCGACCACCTGCTCGACCTTAAGTCCAACGTCATCGTCGGTAAGAAGATCCCGGCCGGTACCGGCCTCAAGCCGTACGCCAACGCCAAGCTGACGTATCGCACGGCCGACGGCTACGTGGACATCGACGGCCCGGCTTCGCCCAACGCCAAGTCGCTGCCCGAGTGGGCTCCGGTTGAGCTCAAGGACCTGGACGAGCAGCTCCCGCAGCAGCTCGACTGGGCCGGCTACGACGAGTTTGGTGGTGCTGACGGTTCGTTCACCCGCAACGGCCACACCATCTCCGCCGAGAAGGCTCGCCTGTACCTGTTCGACGACCTGGGCGTGTCGCAGCGCTGGACCAACAAGTTCAGCGAGGTCGGCATCGAGACGGTCGGCGACCTGGTCGGCAAGTCCGAGGAGGATCTGCTGCGCATCGATGGCATCGGTGCCAAGGCGATCGAGGAGCTCCGTGATGGCCTGGAGGCCCACGACCTGCTCTACATCCTCGAGAACAACGACGACGTTGCCGACGAGGAAGACCTCTCGCAGCTGCTGCAGATGGTCTTTAGCCCCGACGGTCCGGACGACATCCTGCTGGGTACCTCCGCTCCGACGCATCACGCTGACGCCGACGAGGAGCTCCTGGGCGCCCCGATCGACGACAAGAAGGCTCCCGCCAACGGTGCGATCAACGAGGACATGGCTTCCCTCGACGAGCTGCTCAACCAGCTCGTGGACACCGACGACGCCGAAGAGGCCAAGGACAACGACGAGGAGTAACTAGTTCCGCCGTTCTAACGAACGGCGGCGACCTCCGTCGCTGCGCGGCCCCCAGAGCTACAATCTGTCATTCAAAAGGCAGGGCATGACCAAAAGGTCAATGCCCTGCCTTTTTCATGCCACCTTGTACGCTCTGGGGGCCGCTCGCTTGCGTATGCTCAACCTGTTGCGTTCCGTCGATCCCTTGCCAATAAGGGGCAGAGTTTTTTTTGGTAGGTTATTCCTGCTTGAATTTGAAACATTTCGTTCGGTCAAAGCGTATCTATGGTGAGGGCCTCAGCAAGAATCATTAACGTCACCGGGAGGTGATTATGGAAGAACAGGCATTTAGACAGGCGGTCGAAGATCACCGGGATGTCGTGTTTCGGATCGCATTGACGTACCTGCGCGATTGTGCCGACGCCGACGATGTTGCCCAGGATGTCTTTCTTAAGCTGCTTAAAAGCGATGGACATTTTGAGAGTTGGGAGCATCTTCGCCGCTGGCTTATCCGGGTCACGATCAATGAATGTAAATCGCTCTTTCGAAAGCCATGGAGGCGTGTGGAGGATATTGAGAACCTGGCCGAGTCGCTTTCGACAGCGCAGGATGAGACCAAGGCGGTCCTGTCAGACGTTATGCGACTTCCGGAGCGATTCCGTGTTCCCATCGTGCTCTATTACTATCTGGGCTTTTCGACCTCAGAGATTGCCGAGTTGTTGCATGTACCAGCCGCGACCGTTCGAACGCGTTTAGCTCGCGGTCGATCGAAGCTCAAATTCATCCTAGAGGAGGGCGACCGTGAAATCCAATCAAATCAAGCAGGCCTTCGAGTCCATCCAAGCCGATAGCGATCTTGCCGACCGTGTGCTTTATGCTGCCGCTGGCGAGCCGCTTCGTCGAAAGGGTCACGCGAAGCCTCTGTATGTTGCCGTTGTTGGATGTCTTGTCGGAGTGCTGGCGACCGGAGGGGTCGCCTACGCCGTCGTCAATTCCAGATATTTTGCCTCAGCCTGGGGAAACCACGGCAACGGGGATTCCATCACCTGGACCAACGGTGGCTCATCGGGGACTAAATACACCTACACCAGAGAGTTTGGTGACGGCATCGCGCCCCAAAGCCTGGAGGGTGCAGTCCAGGAGGTTAATCTGTCCGTCGAGGGCAACGGCTATACGCTCGATATCCATGAGATGGCTATTGACCAAAACGGCTGCGGAGCCGTGACGTTTACGTTGTCCAATCCAAATGGCGTTAACTACTACAAGCCGGCAGCAGAGACGGGCGAACTTGTTCTCTATGGTGAAGAAGAACAAGGCATCGGCACGCCCAGCATGAACTTCGGCGAGGAATGGGCTGACACACGCTGCACAATTGATAAAGACACATCAAGCGACACGGTCATTAACGGCACGATGTACTTTGCATCTTGGAATCGCGATCGAGATTTACGACGCGCTGTCACTTGGAATATCTCCTGGACAGAGGGCGAAGGCGAGGATGCGAAGCCGTTCGAGGCATCGACGCCCGAGTTTAGCGTCGGAGCGTACGTCGATACAAAGGAACTCCGCTCCGATGACTCGCCTCTCGAGATCAGCCCGTTTTCCATCCAGACGCACATCGATGATCTGGGCATTGACGCAGTCACGAAAAAGTTGACCGTTACCTACAAGGATGGATCGGAGCAGATTATCGAAGACGATGCTGCGGGCGCGTACAATTTCTATGTCTCGCTGACGCGCAATAGCGGAGAGAACATCTCGGTGCCGACAAAACTGATCAATGTCGATCAGGTGGTCTCGGTAACCCTTGAGGGCACGAGGTACACATCAACAGGAGAGACCGAAACAGAAGTACCCTTTACCATCGTCTATTCGTAAGGTCTGGGCCGCTTCCCAAGAGGGGAAGCGGCCTTTTTAGCGTTATATGGACGAGTGGATTGGAAGTTATTCGTCTGATTCTCGGAAGAACGTGGCAAATGGATGTGGATCACCGTGAAGAGTGGCGTTTTCCCAGATAAAACCGACCAAAATAAACCTGTCCCTTTTTGGCAGGGAACGTTGCCCCAACGAGCACGTCGGATTCCCGGACCGGGCCGCCCGCTGTTTAAGTTTGTCGCGAGTTCCGCACGCAAAGGAAAGCACTTAATGTGCTTTCCGTCTTGCGCAGGACTGTAGAGCAGCAAACTTAAACAGCGGGCGGCCCGGTCCGGGAATCCGCCCACGCGCACAGCAGAAGGGATTCCTTTTGTGTAGGCTTTGCGGAAATGTGCCAATTTTGGGATACGCCCGGCGGCGTGGTCTGTTGACGGCACAGCTAACGCCACGTATCCTATCGAACTGCGTGTTTCGTAGGGGGATGCTGACCCCTCGATTCAAGCCGTTGCACTTTACAGAAAGCTGGAATCATTCGAGAAGGAGTACGCTTTGCCTACTATTAACCAGCTGGTTCGCCAGGGCCGTCGTTCCGTGCCCAAGAAGTCCAAGAACGCTGCTCTGCAGCACAACTCCCAGAAGCGCGGCGTGTGCACCCGTGTCTTCACCACGAGCCCCAAGAAGCCGAACTCGGCTCTTCGTAAGGTTGCCCGTGTTCGCCTTGTCAACGGCATCGAAGTTACTGCTTACATCCCGGGTGAGGGCCACAACCTGCAGGAGCACTCCATCGTGCTCGTTCGCGGCGGTCGTGTCCGTGACCTCCCTGGTGTCCGTTATCACGTCATCCGTGGCGCCTACGACGCTGCTCCGGTCCAGAACCGTATGCAGGCCCGTTCCAAGTACGGTGCTAAGCGCCCCAAGGCCAAATAAGCCAGATAACGTTTTGATACTTTCGCCGTGTGCCGCCTAAGCGCCGCACGGTAGACACTTAAGGAGATTTCACATGCCGCGTCGTGCAGCAGCTAATCGTCGTGAGGTTCAGCCTGACGCCGTTTACAACAACCGCCTGGTGACTCAGCTCATCAACAAGGTCCTTCTTGACGGCAAGAAGGCCACCGCTGAGCGCATCGTTTACACCGCTTTCGAGATCGTTGCCGAGAAGTCCGAGGGTGGCGACGCTCTCGCTACCTTCAAGAAGGCTATGGACAACGTCAAGCCCACGCTCGAGGTTAAGCCCAAGCGTGTCGGTGGCGCTACCTATCAGGTCCCGATGGAGGTCAACTCCCGTCGTTCCACCGCTCTGGGTATCCGCTGGATCGTCAACTTCTCCCGCGCTCGCAAGGAGAAGACCATGGCCGAGCGTCTCGCCAACGAGATTCTCGACGCTTCCAACGGCCTGGGCGCTTCCGTCAAGAAGCGTGAGGACGTCTTCAAGATGGCCGAGGCCAACCGCGCGTTCTCTCACTATCGTTGGTAAGTTAAGGTAAGGAACTAACATGGCTAAGCCTAAGTACAAGCTTTCCGATACCCGTAACATCGGCATCATGGCCCACATCGATGCCGGTAAGACCACCACGACCGAGCGTATTCTTTACTACACCGGTAAGACCCACAAGATCGGTGAGGTCCATGAGGGCGCTGCCACCATGGACTGGATGGTTCAGGAGCAGGAGCGCGGCGTAACCATTACCTCCGCTGCTACCACGTGCTTCTGGAACAAGGACGGTAAGGACTACCGCATCCAGATCATCGACACCCCGGGCCACGTTGACTTCACCGCCGAGGTCGAGCGCTGCCTGCGCGTCCTCGATGGCGCTGTCGCCGTCTTCGACGCCGTTGCCGGCGTTCAGCCCCAGTCTGAGACCGTTTGGCGTCAGGCTTCTACCTTCAACGTCCCCCGCATCGCCTTCATCAATAAGTATGACCGCGTGGGCGCTGACTTCTTCAACGCTATCGAGACCATGAAGGATCGTCTCGACGCTAACGCCGTGGCCGCTCAGGTCCCGATGGGCGCCGAGGACAACTTCTGGGGCGTCATCGACCTGGTCACCATGACTGCATGGGACTTCAAGGCCGACGAGAAGGGTATGACCTACCCCGAGCCGATGGACGAGATTCCGGCTGAGTTTGCCGACATCGCTGCCACCAAGCGCGAGGAGCTCCTCGACGCTGCTGCCAGCTTTGACGACGAGCTCATGGAGAAGATCCTCATGGAGGAGGACTTCACCGTCGAGGAGCTCAAGGCTGCTCTGCGTAAGGGCGTTCTGGCCAACGAGCTCAACCTCGTCTTCGTGGGCTCCGCCTACAAGAACAAGGGCGTCCAGGAGCTGCTCGACGCTGTCGTCGACTACCTGCCCAGCCCGCTCGACGTCGAGGCCGTCACCGGTACCGATCCGGACACCGGCGAGGAGATCCAGCGTCATCCTTCCTTCGACGAGCCCTTCTCCGGCCTGGTCTTCAAGATCATGACCGACCCGTTCGTCGGTAAGCTCACCTATGTCCGCGTTTACTCCGGCCGTGCCGAGTCCGGCTCCTACGTGGTCAACGCTTCCAACGGTCAGCGCGAGCGCCTCGGCCGCATCCTCGAGATGAACGCCGCCGAGCGTATCGACCGTGACGACGCTGCCGCCGGCGACATCGTCGCTTGCGTCGGCTTCAAGAACTCCACCACCGGTGACACCCTGTGCGCCGAGGGCAAGGAGATCGTCCTCGAGAAGATCGAGTTCGCTAAGCCCGTTATCGACGTTGCCATCGAGCCCAAGACCAAGGCCGAGCAGGACAAGATGTCCCTGGCTCTGACCAAGCTCGCCGAGGAGGACCCGACCTTCCAGGTGTCCACCAACCACGAGACCGGCCAGACCATCATCGCCGGCATGGGCGAGCTGCACCTCGAGATCATCGTCGACCGTCTGCTCCGCGAGTTCAAGGTTGACGCTAACGTTGGTAAGCCCCAGGTTGCCTACCGCGAGACCGCTGGTCACGACGTCGAGAAGGCTGAGGGCAAGTTCGTCCGTCAGTCCGGTGGTCGCGGTCAGTATGGCCACGCCGTCATCAAGCTCGAGAAGATGGAGGAGGGCTTCGGCTACGAGTTCGTCAACGCTATCGTCGGCGGCGTCGTGCCCAAGGAGTACATCCCGTCCATCGACAAGGGCATCCAGGAGGCCCTGAACACCGGTGTTATCGCCGGCTTCCCGGTCCTCGACGTTAAGGTCACCCTGTTCGACGGTTCTTACCACGAGGTCGACTCCTCCGAGGCCGCCTTCAAGATCGCCGGTTCCATGGCTATCAAGGACGCCCTCAAGAAGTCCGATCCGCAGCTGCTCGAGCCGATCATGGCTGTCGAGGTCGAGACCCCCGAGCAGTACATGGGCGACGTTATGGGCAACCTCTCCGGTCGCCGCGGCAAGATCGAGGGCATGGAGGATCGCAAGAACAGCAAGCTCATCCGTGCCAAGGTGCCGCTGGGCGAGATGTTCGGTTACGCTACCGACCTTCGCTCCCAGACCCAGGGCCGTGCATCCTACACGATGCAGTTCGACTCTTATGAGCCCGCGCCCAAGTCCATCGTGGACGAGGTCATGAGCAAGAACGCCTAAGTTCGAGCTCCCTGTTACGTAATCCGCGAGAACATCTCTCGCACTCTTTGGAGGTTTAAGTTGGCTACCCAGAAGATCCGCATTCGCCTCAAGGGCTATGATCACGAGGTCGTCGATCAGTCCGCGAAGCTCATCGTCGAGACCGCTCAGAAGACCGGCGCTCGCGTTTCCGGTCCTGTCCCCCTGCCCACCGAGCGCAACCTGTACACGGTTATCCGCTCGCCGCACGTGAACAAGGACTCCCGTGAGCAGTTCGAGATGCGCACCCACAAGCGCCTCATCGACATCCTCGACCCCACCTCGGGCACCGTTGATTCGCTCATGCGTCTCGACCTCCCCGCTGGCGTCGACATCGACATCAAGCTCTAAGCGATATCGCTCATAGCTTAAAGGGCCCCGCTGCCGTAACGGCAGCGGGGCCCTTTTGTTTTGAATGATGGTTTGGACTGCGGGGTAATGCTGTCGAGTAGGTGGTTGCGGCGCCCTATTCGCTCAAGGGACGCAGCGATGCCTCCTCAAAATGGAAGGATCGAAAGCCGTCTTCCGTTTCGATGCACGCGCGACCAAAGCCATCGACCGTTTTAAAGATGCCACGCGCCAGCTCGTCCCCAGCGGGGGAGCGGGCGATAACGTGCTCCCCGATCCAATTGAGGTGAGCGATATATTCGTCGTGGACGGGCGCGAGCGGACCGGCGTCTTCTTCCTTGGCGTTGAGGTGCTCTGCCCAAGCATCTACAGCGTCTATAACTGCGTGATAGACCTCATCGAGGAGCTTGTCGACGGCGGGAACGCTCTCGTTGAGGTCCGAGAGGCCAATTGCCGCCAGGCCGCCATCGGGCACCTCTTGGGGCGTGTAGTTTACGTTGACGCCAATGCCGCAGACGGCGAAAGGTTTGCCTTCGTTATCGCGTGCGGCCTCGACCAGAATGCCGCCGAGCTTGCGTCCTCGCGCGACCAGGTCGTTGGGCCATTTAAGGCGAATCTCGTTTGCAAGACCCTGCTTTTCGAGTGCTTCGAGCACCGCTAGGCCGCTGACGGCGGCAAGACCAGAGTACTTTGCGGGATTAACGCATGGACGCAGGACAATCGAAAGCAATAGGTTGCCGGCGGTTGAATCCCACTTGTGGCCGCGCCGGCCGCGTCCTGCCGTTTGCGCGCGGGCGGCAAGTCCTGTGCCGTGCGGCGCACCCTGTTTTCCTGCCTCGAGCAGGTCATCGTTGGTCGATCCGGTTACGTCGACAATCGTTAATTGGGCATCCATAGCGGCTGCTACCTCCTTATTGAATAAGTGAATGACGCAATGGTGTCGAGAGATAGACACAATGTGAAGCCTTTGTCGCAATTAGACAATTTAATGTTAACACGTCAACAAAGACTGAAATGCGTTATCCTCTCTTGGTCGATGTAAACACGTCAACAACTCAAAGGAGGTTAGTGATGGGTTTCACGATTCTTGGAACAGGTTCGGCACTTCCTGAGCGCAGTGTTTCCAATGACGAGCTGTCTGAGTTCCTCGATACCTCGGATGAGTGGATTTTTACTCGCACAGGTATCAAGAGCCGCCACGTTTGCACCACCGAGTCACTTGACGACCTTGCCGTAGCGGCGAGCGAGCGGGCACTCCAGGTGTCCGGAATCGACGCGAGCCAGCTGGATCTGATCGTCTGCTCGACGACGACGGGTGACCACCTTGTTCCCGCTGAGGCGTGTGCCGTTGCTGAGCGACTAGGCGCGACGTGCCCTGCCTTCGATGTCTCGGCGGCTTGTGCCGGCTTCGTATTTGCGCTCGATGTCGCCGAGGGCTATATCGCCCGCAGCCGTGCCGAGCGTGTGCTTGTTGTTGCTGCCGAGCAGATGACGCGCGCGCTCGACTGGACCGACCGTGCCACCTGCGTGCTTTTTGGCGATGGGGCAGGCGCCGCAGTGATTGAAGCTGGGGGAGACAACCCCCTTGCCGTTGAGCTTTCGACGGCGCCCGACGTCGAGACGTTGCGCGTTCCCGGTCTGGTCGGTACCTCGCCGTTTAAGGCTTCCGCAGATAGCGCGAGCGTGCTGTCCATGAATGGCCGCCGCGTGTTCAAGTTCGGCGTCAACGCCATCTGCGACACGGTCCATAAGCTTGCGATCGATGCGGGCATTTTGGTCGAAGACATCGATCATTTTGTATTCCATCAGGCTAACGAACGAATCCTGAGTCAGGCGGTCAAGCGTCTCGGCGTGCCAGACGAGCGCGTGGTTCGAACGCTACGCGAGACCGGCAACATTTCGAGCGCCTGCATTCCCTTTGCGTTTGACCGGCTGGCACGTACCGGCGCACTGAATGAGGACGACACCATCGCCCTCGTTGGATTTGGCGCCGGCCTGGATATAGGTGGCTATCTGCTTCGTTGGAAGTAGTCGCACATAGGAAATAAAAACGCCCCTAGGGCACAAACAAAGGAGAACTACCATGGCAGATCAGAAGACCTTCAAGCGCGTTTGCGACGTTATCCGCGAGACCGCTGGCCTTGACGACGTCGAGATGAAGCCCGAGTCCACGCTCGAGGAGATTGGCCTCGACAGCCTGGGCACCGTCGAGATCCTCGTCGCCGTCGAGGACGAGTTTGGCATTGAGCTCGATACCGAGGAGAACCCCAAGACGGTCGGCGAGTTCGTCGATACGGTCGAGGCGGCATTGGAGAAGTAGTGATGCTCAAGTCTCCTCTCTGCGAGCTGCTCGGCATCGAAAAGCCCGTGTTCCAGGGCGGCATGGCCTGGATTGCCGATGCTTCGCTTGCCTCGGCCGTGTCCGAGGCCGGCGGGTTGGGCATTATTGCGGCCATGAATGCCGACGCAAACTGGCTGCGCGATCAGATTCACGAGCTGCGCACCAAGACGGATAAGCCTTTTGGCGTCAACGTTATGCTCATGAGTCCGTTTGTCGACGAGGTCGCACAAGTGGTGATTGATGAGCGGGTACCCGTTGTGGTGACCGGCGCCGGCAATCCCACCAAGTACATGAAGGCCTGGATCGATGCAGGCATCAAGGTTATTCCCGTCGTGGCTTCGGTGGCGCTGGCGCGTCTCGTGGCGCGTCGCGGGGCCACTGCCGTGGTTGCCGAGGGCACCGAATCAGGCGGCCATATTGGCGAGACGTCGACGATGGCGCTCGTTCCGCAGGTTGTCGACGCGGTCGATATCCCCGTTGTGGCAGCCGGCGGTATCGCGGATGGCCGCGGGGTGGCGGCCGCCTTTATGCTTGGCGCCGCTGGCGTCCAAGTGGGCACGCGATTTCTCGTTGCCGATGAGTGTACCGTCTCCGAGCAATACAAAGAGCTGGTGCTCAAGGCGGGCGACACGTCGACGCGTGCGACCGGTCGCTCGACGGGACATCCGGTTCGCGCCCTCAAGAGCCCCTTCACCAACGCGTATGCCAAGAACGAGGCGGCGGGCGCAAGTCCCGAGGAGCTCGGGGCCATGGGCACGGGCGCGCTTCGCAAGGCCGCCAAGGACGGTAATTACGAAGAGGGTTCGTATTTGTGCGGACAGATTGCTGGCATGGTCAACGAACGCCAGAGCGCACGCGAAATCGTCGACGATCTGGTCGAGGGTGCCGAGCGCGTCCTGAAGGGTGCGTGCGCATGGGTAGCGTAGCGTTTCTGTTTGCCGGCCAGGGCGCCCAGCACCCCGCGATGGGCGTCGATCTCATCGAGGCATCACCGGCGGCCGCCGAGGTGTTCGCCATTGCCGATGAGGTACGCCCGGGGACCAGCGAGCAGTGCCGGAGCGCCTCCAAGGAGGAGCTCTCGCAGACCGAGAACACGCAGCCGTGCGTGTTCGTTCACGACCTGGCAGCGGCTACCGCCCTGCGCGAGCGCGGCGTGGTGCCTGCCGCTTGTGCGGGATTCTCGCTGGGCGAGGTCGCTGCACTCACCTTTGCGGGGGCGTTCGATACGCGAGCGGGCTTTGAGCTTGTGTGCGAGCGCGCGGCATTGATGGCCACAGCGGCCGAGTGTCACCCCGGCGGAATGCGCGCCGTCATCAAACTCGATGCGGCGCAGGTCGAGGGCTTGGCAAAACAGGCCGGCGAGGACTGCTGGCCGGTCAACTACAACAGTCCGCAGCAGACGGTTGTGGCCGGAGCGCCCGATGTGTTGCAGGCCCTCGACGTCCTGGTAAAAGAGGCTGGTGGCCGGGCCATGAAGGTCGCGGTGTCGGGTGCATTCCATAGCCCCTATATGGCCGAGGCGACCTGTGGCCTTGCTGCATATATCGATGCCGGTCACGCGCCGTCCCCGTTGCTCATTCCTGTTATGGCAAATATGACGGCGGCACCTTATCCGGCCGACCCGCAGGCGGCATCGGAGGTGCTGGCCAACCAGGTGAGTCATGCCGTGCGCTGGGTCGACACGCTGCATGCTCTGCAGGATCAGGGCATCGACACGTTTATTGAGGTCGGCCCCGGCAAAACGCTGTCCGGCCTGGTCAAGCGTACGTTGAGCGACGTTCGTGTGTATTCGTGCGAAACGGCCGAGCAGGTCGCAGCTATTGCCGACGAGCTCGCATAGTTCACAGGGCTGTAACCCGAAAGGAATGACATGGGCAACTTGAACAACGGCGCGCTCGAGCGCAACGACTCACGTCGCGTGGCGCTTGTCACGGGCGGCTCGCGCGGCATCGGTCGCGCTTGTGCCGTGGGCCTGGCGGAGGACGGCTTTGATATCGCCGTCGTCTATGCCGGTAGCGCAGATGCGGCGCGCGAGACGTACGAAGCCTGTGAGGCGGCTGGCGCCACGGCGCGCGCATATCAATGTGACGTGGCCGACCCCGCTGCCGTCAACGCGTGCGTGGAAGCGGTCCTCAACGACTTTGGCTCCATTTGGGCGCTCGTCAACAACGCTGGCATCACCCGCGATGGCCTACTCATGCGCATGGGCGATGACGCCTTCGATCGCGTGCTCGATGTCAATCTTAAAGGAACGTTTAACACGACACGCGCGCTCACCAAGACCTTTATGCGTCAGCGCGGCGGCTGCGTCATCAACATGAGCTCGGTTGTGGGCCTGATGGGCAATGCCGGGCAGGCCAACTACGCCGCCTCCAAGGCGGGCGTCATCGGTCTGACCAAGGCGGTGGCGCGCGAGCTTGCGCCACGCGGCGTACGAGTGAACGCGGTTGCCCCCGGGTTTGTCGAGACCGATATGACGGCAAAGCTCTCGGAGAAGGTGCGCGCGGCGTGCGAGGAGCAGATTCCCCTGAGGCGCATGGCGCGACCCGAGGAAGTGGCCGGCGTGGTGCGCTTTTTGGCGAGTGATGCCGCCGCTTACATTACGGGCGAAGTCATACGCGTCGACGGCGGAATGGCGATGTAGAAACCAGGGCCGAACAACGGCTTGAATGAGGAGACCATGATGGAACAGAGAGTTGCAATCACCGGTATCGGTGCCGTATCGCCGCTCGGTAACACGGCGCTTGCTACCTGGGCGGCCATGTGCGCCGGCACGTGCGGTATCGGCCCGATCACGCACTTCGATACCGATGCGTTTGCCGTTAAGGTGGCGGCCGAGGTCAAGGGTTTTGACGGCAACGAGTACTTTGGCAAGCGTGACGCCAAGCACCTGGACCCCTGCGTTCAGTTTGCCCTGGCAGCGTCGGACGAGGCCATGCACGATGCGGGCTTTGATGTCGAGGGCGCCATCGATCGCGAGCGCCTGGGCGTCTACGTGGGTTCGGGCGTGGGCGGCATGCAGACACTCGTCGACAACGTCCACACGATTGCCGACCGTGGGCCCCGCCGCGCATCGCCCTATATGATCGCGATGATGATCCCCAATATGGCTTCGGGCAATATCGCAATCCGCCACAAGGCAAAGGGCCCGACCCTGCCCGTGGTGACCGCCTGCGCGACCTCGGCCCATGCCGTGGGCGAGGCGTTCCGCGCCATCAAGCATGGCTATGCCGATGCGATTCTCGCCGGCGGTGCCGAGGCCGCAATCATCCCCGATGCCGTTGCGGGCTTTACATCCTGCCGTGCTCTCACCACTAATCCTGACCCGTCGACGGCTTGCCGCCCGTTCGATGCAGACCGCGACGGCTTTGTGATGGGCGAGGGCGCCTGCGTGCTGGTTCTCGAGAGCATGGAGCATGCGCAGGCGCGCGGTGCGCACATTTATGCCGAGGTCGTGGGCTACGGCAACACCGATGATGCCTATCACATCACGAGCCCCGATCCCGAGGCTGCCGGCATTGCCCGCGCGATATCGCTGGCGGTGGCTGAGGGCGACGTTAAGCCTTCCGAGGGCCTCTACATCAACGCTCACGGCACCTCGACCAAGCTCAACGATTCGTCCGAGACGGCGGGCATAAAGCGTGCGCTCGGCGAGGACGCGGCACGCGCCGCGCACGTCTCGTCGACCAAGTCGATGACCGGCCACATGATCGGTGCTACGGGCGCCATTGAGGTCATGGCCTGCGCCATGGCGCTCGAGCAGGGCGTGGTGCCCCCGACCATTAACTACCACACGCCCGATCCCGCCTGCGATCTTGATTACACGCCCAATCGCGCGGTTCGCGCCGACCTTACCTGGGCGCTTTCGACCAACCTGGGCTTTGGCGGGCACAACGCCGCCATCGCACTGCGTAGATATACGAGGAGCTAGAGCATGGATTCCAAAAGACTTGCCGAGATAGCCGATGTTATGGAGGACCGCGGCCTCACGCGCGTGCGCGTTGAGGAGCCCGATGGCACCGCGGTCGAACTCGAGCGCGCGAGCGCCGCACAGCCGGTTGCCGTGCCCATGCCTATGCCGGGTGCCGTGACTGCTCCGGCGGTGGCTCCTGTCGCCATGCCTGCTGCCGCACCGGAGCCCAAGGGCACCGAGGTGACCGCTCCCATGGTCGGCGTTTTCTATGCTGCCCCGGCGCCGGGCGACGAGCCGTTTGTGCACGTGGGCTCCAAGGTCAAGGCCGGTGAGACCCTCTGCATCATCGAGGCCATGAAGGTTCTCAACGAGGTGACGGCAGAGGTGGATGGCGAGGTGCTCGAGATCTGCGTGGCCGACGGCGACCTCGTGGAGTTTGGCAGCTGCCTCATGAGGATCGGATAGGTGATATCCATGAACAAAGAAGAGCTCAAGAAGCTGTTGCCGCATCGCGAGCCGATGCTTTTGCTCGACGAAGCCGAGCTAGTGGGCGACGAGGCCCGCGGCAAGATCGCGATTACGGGCGACGAGTACTTTTTGCAGGGGCATTTTCCGGGAAACCCGGTCGTCCCCGGCGTGATTCAGTGCGAGATGCTCGCCCAGAACTGCTGCGTGCTGCTGATGGGCGATGAGGAAGCTCGCGGTGCGACACCGTTCTACACGAGTCTGGACAAGGTGCGCTTTAAGCGTCCGGTGCGCCCGGGCGACACGGTGGATCTGGTGTGCTCCATCACGCGTGCGCGCGGGCCGTTCCGCTTTGCGACGGGTACTGCGAGCGTCAACGGTGATGTTTGCTGTCGCGCCGATATGTCTTTTGCACTCATGCACGAAAGTTAAGGAAGGCTTCATGTTCGACAAAGTGCTCATCGCCAACCGCGGCGAAGTTGCGGTCCGTGTTATCCGCGCGTGCCGCGATATGGGCATCAAGACCGTCGCCGTTTATTCCACGGCCGATGCGGACGCGCTGCACGTGCAGCTTGCCGACGAGGCATATTGCATCGGCGGCCCGCGTCTTGCCGAGAGCTACCTCAACGACGATGCCGTGCTCACCTGTGCCGTAAAGTCGGGAGCTAAGGCAATTCATCCCGGTTATGGCTTCTTTTCCGAGAAGGCGAGCTTCGTGCGCGACTGCGACAAGTATGGCCTAGCGTTTGTCGGTCCTTCGGCCGAGGTAATCGACAGCATGGGCGACAAGGACGCCGCACGTCGAACGGCTGCCGCGGCGGGCGTGCCCATCGTTCCGGGCTGCGATTTGCTCAAAAGCCCCGAGGAGGCAACGGCCGAGGCCGAGCGCATTGGCTGCCCCGTGCTTATTAAGGCGCGTGCCGGTGGCGGCGGTCGCGGCATTCGCAAGGTCGAGCGCGTGGAAGATGCGGCAAAGGCGTTTATCGAGGCGCGTGCCGAGGGCGAGGCCGTTTTTGGCGACAGCGAGTGCTACATGGAGAAGTTTGTCGCGCCGGCGCACCACGTCGAGGTGCAGATTATGGCCGATAAGCAGGGCCATGTGTTTTCGCTTGGCGAGCGTGAGTGCTCGGTGCAGCGCCGCAACCAAAAGCTGATCGAGGAGAGCCCCGCGCCGTGCCTCGACGGACACAACAACATTCGTGCTCGCATGCACAAGGCAGCGCGTGACCTGGCTCGTGCCGTCGGCTACGAAGGAGCCGGTACCATCGAGTTTCTGTATTCGGACGACGGCAATTTCTATTTTATGGAAATGAACACGCGCTTGCAGGTGGAGCATCCGGTTACAGAGTTTGTGACCGATACCGACTTGGTCAAGTGGCAGCTGCGCGTGGCAGCCGGCCAGCCTCTGCCCTTTGAGCAGGAGGACATGCCGGTCCGCAACCACGCCATGGAGTGCCGCATCAATGCCGAAACGCCGGACTTTCTGCCGTCCTGCGGAACAGTCACCGCGTTGCGTGTGCCGGGCGGTCCGCGCGTACGCTGGGATTCCGCCATGTTTACCGGTGCGAAAGTTCCGCCGTACTACGACTCCATGCTTGGCAAGCTCATCGTGTGTGCGCCCACGCGTGACGGCGCTATTCGCAAGATGCGCTCGGCCCTGGGCGAGCTCGTGATTGAGGGCGTGAGCGAAAACAGCGAGCTTCAGCTCGACGTGCTGGCAAACGACGAGTTCTTGTCGGGCATGTACCACACCGATCTGATGGGGCATCTCTATGCTGATGAATAGAAAAGCGAAGACGGTCAATGTCCTTGAGGGGCCGATAACCGAGTCGTGCGCCGAGTTTCCCGCACGCCACGTGTTTATCAAGTGCCCGGAGTGCCGCCGTGTGATCGATGAGGCACGCCTGCACGACAACCTCGAGGTCTGTCCTCGTTGCGGCAGACACTTTCGCGTGAGCGGTCGCGCGCGCATGCGCATGACGGTCGACGAGGGCACGTTTGAGGAATGGGATGCCAATCTGGCGTCGGAGGACTTCCTCTCGTTTCCTAGCTATGCCGACAAGCTCAAGAGCGTGTGCGAGCGTTCGGGCGAGCGCGACGCCGTTGTGTGCGGCAGGGGCAAAATCTGCGGTTGCGATGCCGCGCTCTTCTTTATGGACGCCAACTTTATGATGGGCTCGATGGGTTCCGTGGTGGGCGAGAAGATCTGTCGCACATTTGAGCGAGCGACCGAGCTTGGATTGCCAGTTGTCGGCTTTACCGTTTCGGGCGGTGCACGCATGCAAGAGGGCGTGACATCGCTTATGCAGATGGCCAAGATTTCTGCGGCGGTTAGGCGCCATAGCGAGGTGGGCGGCCTGTATATCACGGTGCTCACTGATCCCACGACCGGAGGCGTAACCGCGAGCTTTGCCATGGAGGGCGATATTATCCTGGCCGAGCCCGATGCCCTGACGGCATTTGCCGGCCCGCGCGTGATCGAGCAGAACATGCACAAGCGCCTGCCCAAGGGATTCCAGCGCTCCGAGTTTTTGTTGGAGCACGGCTTTTGCGATGCCGTTGCTCCGCGTGGCGAGATTGCGCTCACGGTAGGCGAGCTGCTGGCACTGCACGAAGGGCACGCGCCCGGCCTGGGGGCACCGCATGAGATCGTGCATACGGGTCGTCGCGGCAAAAAGCTGGGACACTTGTTCAAGCGCTCGACCGCACCAAAAACGGCGCTCGAGATTGTCAAGCAGACCCGCTCGGCAGATCGCGCCACGGCAGGCGAGATGATCTCGCTGGGCCTGGATGGATTTGTGGAGCTGCACGGCGACCGCTACTTTGGCGACGACGCCGCTGTGGTGGCTGGCATTGGCTGGAAAGACGGGCGCCCCGTAACGGTCATCGCCATCGAGCGCGGCACCACGACCAAAGAGCGCATGCGTCGCAACTTTGGCATGGCACATCCCGAGGGCTACCGCAAAGCGCGTCGCCTTATGCGCCAGGCCGAAAAGTTTGGTCGACCGGTTCTGTGCCTGGTCGATACTTCGGGCGCGTTTTGCGGCATCGGTGCCGAGGAGCGCGGCCAGGGCGAGGCGATTGCTCAGAATCTCATGGAGATGAGCGGCCTTAAGACACCGATTGTCTCGGTGGTGACAGGCGAGGGCGGCTCTGGTGGCGCGCTGGCGCTGTCCGTGGCCGACCGCATCCTGATGCTCTCGAGCTCGGCCTATTCAGTCGTGAGCCCCGAGGCCTGTGCGTCGATCCTGTGGAAGGATACCGAGCGTGCGGATGAGGCCGCCGAGGCGCTTAAGCTCACGGCCCCCGATCTGCTGGCGCTCGGCATCATCGACGGCATTGTTGACGATAAGGGCCTGTCGCATGAGGAGATCGCCGGTGCCGTCATGTCCTCGGCATTTGATGCCTTCGATACGCTTGGGCAGCTCGACGACGCGACCCTCACAAACCTCCGCTACGAAAAGTACCGCGCAATCGGTCGATACCGCACGATGTGACAAAGGGACAGCCCGCATGTCATATTGGGAAAGGCATTCCATGCTACAAGTTTCTAACACCTCGTTTACAACGTCGGTTTCATCAAACGCCATGGCCGTGGTGGACTATCTGTCCAAAAGCATGATGTCGGCGCTGCCGTTTATTGTCTGCGCGGCGTTGTTCCGCACCGTCGCTGTCATTATGGGCGAAGGCATGCTGGGCCTGTGGTCTGCCGATTCCGATATCTATCGCCTGTTCTACAGTTGGCTCTATAACGCCGGCTACTACTTTTTGCCCATTTATCTTGGTTGGGCGGCCGCCCGCCAGCTCGGTTGCTCGGAGCAGCTGGGCATGATGCTGGGCGGCGTATTGATCGCACCCGATTTACTCAAGCTTGTCGATGCCGCATCGACGACGGGGGCATCGATGACTTCCGTGTATGGTCTGCTTCCTGCGCCGGTCAACGATTACACGACGACTGTTATTCCGGTTCTCATCTCGGTGCCCGTGCTATGGCGAGTGGAGTGTTTCTTTAAGCGCGTTATCCCTAAGGCCGTGGCGTTTTCGTTCGTTCCGTTTGCGACCATGCTTGTCATGGTTCCGGTTTCGCTGTGTATTACGGCGCCGGCGGGCAGCTATCTGGGCATGCTGTTGGGCCAGCTTATGTTTATGCTTGGCAATTCCGGTGGCATCGTGTCGCTGCTCACGCTCATGGGGCTTGCTGCGGGCTGGGAGTTCCTAAAGATCGCCGGCGTCAGCAACGTTGTCCTATCGCTCGCCTATGCGCAGTTTATGAGTGTGGGAACGGATTCGTGCATCCTGATCGCCGCGACGATGGCAACGTTCGCCGTTTGGGGCATGCCCTTTGGCGCGTCGCTTCGCGTTGCGGATAAGGACGAGAAGGCGCTCATGCTGGGCTATTCAATCTCGGGTGTTCTTGGCGGCGTAAGCGAGCCGGCGCTGTACGGTTGCGGCTTTAAATATGGCAGGTGCCTGACGTGCATGGCCATTGGCGGCGCCGTCGGAGGCCTTGTTGCGGCCGTGGGCCACGTTACGGCCTATACCATCGGCATGACGAATGTCCTTATGGTCATTGGCTTTGCCACGGGCGGCATCTCGAACCTGCTGTGGTGCTGCGCTGCCGGCGGTGTGGCATTTGCGGTGTCTGCGGCGCTGAGCTACTGCTTTGGCGTGGTGCCGGCGAAGGGACAGACGACGGGGGACGGAGCCGATTCACCCGAAACCTCGAAGAGCGTGGCCGAAGCAAGCGCGTAAACCTGTGCGACACAAGGACGATTCCTTTGCCATATTCCAAGGCCGTGGCCCGTGTGGGTTGCGGCCTTTTTTGTATCTGGGGGACAAAGTGGCTACACTACAATCCGTTTGAGCAATAGATATATAGGTAGTACCGTGGGGGCGGATGTAGATGGTCGAGTGGATAGTTAAGCGCGCGCAGGGCGATCGTGCGCGTGTGGGCACGTTAGCGGGCATGGTGTGTATTCTCGCCAATGTTGCGCTTTGTGCTGCGAAGGGCGCAATTGGCGTGCTGTCGGGATCGGTTTCGATTGTGGCGGATGCCATGAACAACCTGTCCGATGCCAGTTCGAATATCGTGAGCGTGCTGGGCTTTAAGCTGGCGAGCAAACCGGCCGACCCCGAGCATCCTTACGGCCACGGTCGCTACGAGTATCTCTCGGGATTGGTCGTGGCGGCACTCGTGCTGCTGATTGGCGTTGAGCTGGTGAAGTCCTCGGTTGAGCGCGTCATCCACCCCGAACCCGTCGAGTTCTCGCTTGCCCTGGTGGCAGTTCTAGTGCTTTCGATGGTTGTTAAGCTGTGGATGGCGGCCCTCAACCAAAAGCTCGGCGATCGCATTGAGTCCGAGACGCTGCATGCGACCGCGCAGGATTCTAAGAACGATGTTCTTGCCACGGGCGCCGTGTTGGCGTGCGCAATTGTTTCGCAGGTGACGCACATCAATCTTGACGCATGGGTCGGCCTTGCCGTTGGCGCCTATATTGGCTGGAGCGGCTTTGAACTTATTCAAGATACGGTGAGCCCGCTTTTGGGTCAGTCGCCCGATCCTAAGCTGGTCAAGCACATTCGAGACAAGATCATGAGCTATCCCGGCGTTTTGGGCGTTCACGATTTGATGGTTCACGACTACGGCCCGGGCAGGAAGTTCGCAAGCGCTCACGCCGAGATGGCAGCCGAGGCCAGCCCGCTGGAAAGTCACGACACGCTCGATAACATCGAGCAGTCGTTTAGGAACGAAGACGGCATGATTGTCACGCTCCATTACGACCCCATCGTGACCGACGATCCCAAGGTGGCGAGCATGCGTTTACGCATTAACGCCATGGCCCAACAGATCGATAGCCGCCTTTCGATTCACGATCTGCGCTGTGTGCCGGGTCCCACGCACACCAACGTGATCTTTGACTGCGTGCGTCCCTCGGATCTGCAGATGAGTGCCGAAGACGTAAAACACGCGCTGGCACAACGGGTCGAGTCGGAATACCCCAAGTCGATTGCCAAGATTACGATCGATGAAGACTACGTAGGCCATACCCACGAGTAGGGCTGCGCCGGCAAAGCAAGTTATACAGAAGGGGAGAGCATGAAGCGTCTATATCTACTCCGCCACGGCCAGACAGAATTCAACGTTAAAAAGCTCGTCCAGGGTCGCTGCGATTCACCGCTCACCGATTTGGGCCGTCAGCAAGCCGGGATGGCAGCCGCATGGCTCAAAGCCCACAACGTCGTTCCCGACAAAGTGGCCTCATCACCCTTAGGCCGAGCCATGGACACAGCTCAGCTCGTCGCATGCGAGCTCCTCGGCCCGGACGCAGCAGTCGAGCCCTGCGAAGGCATCATCGAACGCTGCTACGGCACCTTCGAAGAAGGTCCCCACGATGCCCTTCCCACCGACGTCTGGGATCCGGGCGAGGACCTGGTCCCCCTCGGAGGAGAAGGAAGCCAGGCACTGCAAGAGCGCATGGTAGACACCCTCACCAATCTCATGGGCGCCGAGGGCATCGAAACCCTCCTAGCAGTAAGCCACGGCAGCGCCAGCCGCCAATTCATCAAGGCTGCAGCCCCAGAGGGCTTCAAGCTCCCAGCAAAACTCCCCAACTGCGCCATCATGATCTTCGATTTTGACGATGCGCGAGAAGAGGACGATACGCCCCAATGCAAGTTCACCTTGCAACAAATTGTAGATCCCCAACAAAGTTATTAGCTGAGCGAGCAGAGTTAAGCAGACATCAACGTGTCGTCTCCCGAGCTTGGCAGAGGGGCGGCGAAATATATTAAGTTTGTCGCGAGTTCCGCACGCAAAGGAAAGCACTTAATGTGCTTTCCGTCTTGCGCAGGACTGTAGAGCAGCAAACTTAATATATTTCGCCGCCCCTCTGCCAAGCTCGGGAGACTCCACGCACTTTACCTGCGTAAACAATGTGAGTGAAATATGAATCTCGATGGATACGCCCGCAGCCGTGTATACTAAACAGCTGTGTGAAACCAGGGGAGTATTCTGGCTGGACAAAATGCCTGCTTAATAGGGTTGTCAGGTAGTCCGGACGCAATACAAGGCTGGGGAGCACGTTGTGTAAGTAGTGGTCCTCTAGGGGCGTACGCTCGGTGGTGTACGCATTGTCCCAAGACCACGCGAGAGTTGGGATCATATCTTGATCAGCATGATTCTCGGCCGCAAGATTGGCATGACCCAGGTTTGGGACGAGGACGACAACGTCGTTCCCGTCACGGTCATCCAGGCTGGCCCCTGCGCTGTCTCGCAGGTTAAAACTCAGGCAACCGACGGCTATGACGCCGTCCAGATCGGTTTCGGCGACATCAAGGCCAAGAACGTGAACAAGCCTATGGCTGGTCACTTCGCCAAGGCTGGCGTCGAGCCCGTCCGTTTCCTTCGTGAGGTCCGCGTCGAGAACGGCGAGGAGCACAAGGTCGGCGAGGTCGTCACCGTCGCTGATTTCGCTGATGTCGAGAAGGTCGACGTCATCGGTACCTCCAAGGGTAAGGGCTTCCAGGGTCGCATCAAGCGCTGGGGTCAGCGCCGCGGTCCTATGACGCATGGTTCTCACTTCCAGCGTCACCCCGGTTCTATCGGTCAGTGCGCCTATCCTGCGCGCGTCCTCAAGGGCGTCAAGATGGCCGGTCACATGGGTAACGAGCGCGTTACCGTCAAGAACCTTTCCGTTGTCCGCATCGATGCCGAGCAGAACCTCATCTTGGTCAAGGGCGCTGTCCCGGGTGCCAAGAATGGTCTCGTCGCCATCCGTATGGCCTAAGGGCCCAGCCCATTTAGCCCAGCGTCATACCAAGGAGAACACTTAAATGGCAAAGTTTGAAGTTAAGAACAGCGAGGGCAAGAAGGTCGCCGAGGCCGAGCTCGCCGCTGAGGTGTACGGCATCGAGCCGAACATCCACGTTATGCACCACATCGTCAAGTGCCAGATGGCCTCTTGGCGTCAGGGCACCCAGTCCGCTAAGGGCCGCTCTGAGGTTTCCGGTGGCGGCAAGAAGCCTTGGCGTCAGAAGGGCACCGGCCGTGCCCGCCAGGGTTCCATCCGTGCTGCCCAGTGGCGTCACGGTGGCGTTGTCTTCGCCCCCAAGCCCCGTTCCTACGCCAAGCGTATGAACAACAAGGAGGTCAAGCTGGCTATGCGCTCCGCGCTGTCCGCCAAGCTGGCCGATGGCGAGCTCGTGCTCGTCGACGACTACGGCTTCGAGAAGCCTTCCACCAAGGCTGCCGTCGCCATGCTCAAGGCTCTCGGCCTTGAGGGCAAGCGTCTGACCATCATCGTTCGCGATGAGGACGTCAACGCCTACCTGTCGTTCCGCAACATTCCCAAGACGTTCATCATCACCGCTGACGAGGCCAACACCTACGATCTCGTCAACAACAACGCTGTGCTGATGCCCGCCGACATCGCCGCTCACTTCGGGGAGGTGCTTGCATAAATGACCGCCCACGAGATCATCATCCGTCCGATCGTGTCCGAGCGTTCCTTCTCCGGCATGGAGCTGAACAAGTACACGTTCGAGGTCGCCAAGGATGCTAACAAGTATCAGATCAAGGACGCTGTCGAGGAGATCTTCGGCGTCAAGGTCGTTCGCGTGAACACCCTGACGGTCAAGCCCAAGACCAAGCGCGTGCGCTATGTCGCCGGCAAGACCCGTTCTTGGAAGAAGGCCATCGTCACGCTGGCCGAGGGCGACACCATCGAGGTCTTTGGCAACCAGGCCTAAGACTCGCTGCTGTTGAGTGAGCTCATGCCTCCCAAATAGGGGAGGCGGGAGCTCAAGGTTTTGGGCGTATAAAATGGACACGCCCGGAACCGTGTATACGTCCGGTGTCATCGCACCCGAGGCAGAACCTCGAATCCCTGTCTGCGATGGCTAACGGATTCCTATTGAAAGGGATTGTAATGGCTGTAAAGCACCTTAAGCCGACCTCCGCTGGTAGGCGTTGGCAGACGATCTCCGACTTCTCCGAGATCACCTGCACCAAGCCCGAGAAGTCTCTTCTCGAGCCCCTGCCCAAGAAGGCCGGTCGTAACAACAACGGCCGCATCACCACCCGCCACCAGGGCGGCGGCGTGAAGCGTCGTTATCGCGTGATCGACTTCAAGCGCAACAAGGACGGCGTGCCCGCCAAGGTTGCCACGATCGAGTACGATCCGAACCGTTCCGCTCGCATCGCTCTGCTGCACTACGCTGACGGTGAGAAGCGCTACATCCTGGCCCCCAAGGGCCTCGAGGTCGGTCAGACCATCATGTCCGGTTCTGACGCCGACATCAAGCCGGGCAACGCTCTGCCCCTCGCCGACATCCCCGTCGGTACGCTCATCCACGCCGTCGAGTTCCAGCCGGGCAAGGGCGCTGCTATCGCCCGTTCCGCCGGTAACTCCTGCCAGCTGATGGGTAAGGAGGGCAAGTACGCCATCGTCCGTATGCCTTCCTCCGAGATGCGCCGCATCCTCGTTACCTGCCGCGCCACCGTCGGTGAGGTCGGCAACGCCGATCACTCCAACATCGTCATCGGCAAGGCCGGCCGTAAGCGTCACATGAACGTGCGCCCGACCGTCCGCGGTACCGTCATGAACCCTGTCGACCACCCGCACGGCGGTGGCGAGGGCAAGAACCACACCTCTGGTCGTCCCTCTGTTACCCCCTGGGGTAAGCCGACGAAGGGCCTTCGTACGCGCAAGAAGAAGAAGGTCTCGAACCAGCACATCATTCGTCGCCGTAAGAAGTAATTTCGGATACCGAGTTTTAGGAGAAAGCACTTATGAGCAGAAGTCTCAAAAAGGGCCCGTTCGTGGAGACTCGCCTTCTCTCGCGTATCACCGCGATGAACGAGGCTGGCAAGAAGGACGTCGTGAAGACCTGGTCCCGCGCGTCCACCATCTTCCCCGAGATGGTTGGTCACACCATCGCCGTCCACGACGGCCGCAAGCATGTGCCCGTGTATGTTACCGAGTCCATGGTTGGTCACAAGCTCGGCGAGTTCGCGCCGACTCGTACGTTCCGTGGCCACAAGGCCAAATAGGGGGTTAACCGTAAATGGCAACTAAGTCTATTGAAACTGAGGCCACCGAGGTTCGCGCCGTCGCTAAGTACGTGCGTGTTTCCCCCAGCAAGGCCCGCCTGGTGGTCGATCTGATCCGCCGCAAGCCTGTCGCTCAGGCCTTCGACATCCTCCACTTCTGCGACCGCGCCGTCGCCGTGGATGTCGAGAAGGTTCTCCGTTCCGCCGTTGCGAACGCCGAGAACAACAACGGTCTGCGTGCCGACAACCTGGTTGTCGCCGCTGCCTATGTTGACGAGGGTCCGACGCTTAAGCGCATCCGTCCCCGCGCCAAGGGTTCCGCTTCTCGCATTCTGAAGCGTACTTCCCACATCACCGTCGTCGTTGCTCCTCGAAAGGAGGCGTAAAGCTGTATGGGTCAGAAAGTCTACCCCACCGGCTTCCGTCTTGGCATCACCGAGAACTGGCGCTCCCGCTGGTTCGCAGAGAAGGATTACGCTAAGACCCTCGGTAACGATCTCGAGATCCGCAAGTACCTCGAGAAGCGTCTTTCCCGCGCAGCTGTCTCCCGCGTCGAGATCGAGCGCGCTGGCGACAAGGTGAAGGTCATTATCCTCACCGCTCGCCCCGGCGTTGTCATCGGTAAGAAGGGTGCCGAGATCGATACCCTCCGCACCGAGCTCGAGAAGGTCGCTGGCGTCTCCAAGGGCCAGCTCTCCGTCGACGTTGTCGAGATCAAGCGCCCCGAGCTCGACGCCAACCTCGTTGCTCAGTCTATCGCCGAGCAGCTCGAGGGCCGCGTTGCCTTCCGTCGCGCTATGCGCAAGGCTGTCCAGTCCGCCCGCAAGGCCGGCGCTAAGGGCATCCGTATCCAGTGCTCCGGTCGTCTCGGCGGCGCCGAGATGGGCCGTCGTGAGTGGTACCGCGAGGGTCGCGTGCCTCTGCACACCCTCCGTGCCAAGATCGACTACGGCACGGCTGTCGCCAGCACCACCATGGGCGCTTGCGGCGTGAAGGTCTGGATCTACCTGGGCGAGAAGCTCCCGGGCCAGCCTGTTCCCAACCCTGCACTCGAGGGCTCTTCCCGTCCTCGTCGTCGTAACTCCGAGAGGAGGGGTCAGTAGTGCTTGCCCCTAAGCGTATTCTTCACCGCAAGGTGCAGCGTGGCTCCATGAAGGGCCAGGCCAAGGGTAATACCGAGCTGCATTTCGGCGAGTTTGGTATCCAGGCTCTCGAGGCCCATTGGATCACCAACCGTCAGATCGAGGCCGCTCGTATTGCCATGACCCGCTACATGAAGCGTGGCGGTCGTGTCTACATCACGATCTTCCCCGATAAGCCCATCACCAAGAAGCCTGCCGAGACTCGCATGGGTTCTGGTAAGGGTAACCCCGAGGAGTGGGTGGCCGTCGTCAAGCCCGGCCGCATCATGTTCGAGGTCAAGGGCGTGCCCGAGGAGGTCGCTCGCGAGGCTCTGCGTCTTGCACAGCACAAGCTTCCCATCAAGACCAAGATTGTTGCTGCCAAGAACGCTGAGCAGCGCATCGAGAAGGAGATGGCTGAGGAGGCCGCTCTCGAGGCCAAGTGGGCTGCTGAGGACGCCGCCGCCGCCAAGGAGGAGAACTAATGAAGCCCGCAGAGATTCGTGAGCTCTCGGACGCTCAGCTCGTTGAGAAGCTGAAGGAAATGCGCGCCGAGCTCTTTAACCTTCGTTTCCAGATGGCCACCAGCCAGCTGGACAACACCGCTCGCGTCAACACCGTGAAGAAGGACATCGCTCGCGTCCTCACGGAGCAGCGCGCCCGTGAGATCGCAGCGGAGAAGTCCGCTGTCGCCGAGTAGGACCTAAGGAGAGAACATGACTGATTCGCGTAACTCGCGTAAGGTCCGTACGGGTGTCGTTACCTCCGTCTCCGGTGCCAAGACCATTGTTGTCACCATCACCGAGCGCAAGCGTCACCCCAAGTACGGCAAGATGATGACCAGCTCCAAGAAGCTGCACGCTCACGACGAGGAGTGCACGGCTGGCGTGGGCGACACCGTCCGCGTTATGGAGACCCGTCCTATGTCCAAGATGAAGCGTTGGCGCCTCATCGAGGTCGTCGAGCGCGCTAAATAAGCAGTCGCTCTTACGACTTGTACGTTTCCGAAGATGTGCGTATGCCTGGCTTGCATACCACAGGCCGTATAAAGGCAGCGCACCTCTCTTCGGTTCTTAGTTCGGAGGAACATCTACCATGATTCAGATGCAAACCATGCTGAACGTCGCCGACAACTCCGGCGCTCGCAAGATTCGCTGCATCAAGGTGCTTGGCGGTTCCAAGCGTCGTTATGCAGGCATCGGCGATGTGTTCATCGGTGCTGTCCAGGAGGCTACCCCTGGCGCCAACGTCAAGAAAAAGGACGTTGTCCGTTGCGTCGTCGTTCGCACCGTTAAGGAGATCCGCCGCAAGGATGGCTCCTACATTCGCTTTGATGAGAATGCCTGCGTTGTCATCAACAACGATGGTTCGCCCGTCGGCACCCGTATCTTCGGGCCTGTCGCTCGCGAGCTTCGTGACAAGAAGTACATGAAGATCGTCTCGCTCGCTCCCGAGACCCTGTAGTTAGGGGAGATATATGTATATCAAGAAGGGCGATAAGGTCCAGGTTCTCTCTGGTAAGGATCGCGGCAAGCAGGGCGTTGTCCTGCGTGCTCTCCCCGCCGAGAACAAGGTCGTTGTCGAGGGCGTTTCGGTCGTCAAGAAGGCCGTCAAGCCCAACGCTGCCAACCAGCAGGGCGGCATCGTTTCGCAGGAGGCTCCTATCGACGCCTCCAACGTCAATCTCGTCTGCCCCGAGTGCGGTAAGGTTACCCGCGTCGGTCACGAGAAGGACGGCAAGAACAAGCTGCGCGTCTGCAAGAAGTGCGGCCACAAGTTCTAAGCTGCCCGCAACATCAAGTTGCCAGCAAAGGCCCGGATGCCAAGGCACCCGGGCCTTTTTCTATTCCTACTCATTGGGGACAGACTTAAATGAGTACCCTAACTGGGTAAGCATAAATGAGCGGGTCGTGCTGTATAAATTGCTTGTGTGCGCGTTTATGCGCGTTAGATTGCTTTTAATTACGCACTTATGCGTATATATGCGCCGTTTACGGGGCAATAATGACCGTTTAGCGGTGAGATACGCAAAAACGCGCACAGACGCGCGTGTTTGTGCGAATATAGAGCTGTCAGAAATGCAAGACGTTCTATGACACAGGAGACACATAATGGCAGATTCCAAGCAGGCTCCACTCGACGCCGCGGCAGCCGCCAAAGCAGCATTTGCTTCGGTCCAGGACAAGCCGTTCCCTAACGACATCTTTACGGCTCCCGAGCTCCGTTGGGCTGTGATCGGTTGCGGCGTTATTGCCAACCAGATGGCTCAGTCCCTTGCCCTGGCCGGCCGCAAGCTTACGGGCGTTGCCAACCGCACGCTCACCAAGGCTCAGACTTTTGCCGACCAGTACGGCGTCGAGAAGGTCTATGACACGGTTGAGGATCTCTACGCCGATCCTGACATCGACGCCGTCTACATCACCACCCCGCACAACACCCATATCACCTATCTGCGCGCCGCTCTGGCGGCCGGCAAGCACGTTCTCTGCGAGAAGGCCATCACGCTCAACTCCGCCGAGCTCGATGAGGCCCGCGCCATTGCCGCCGAACACAACGTGGTCCTTATGGACGCTACCACGGTGCTCCACATGCCCTTGTATCAAGAGCTGCGCCGCCGCATGGATGCCGGCGAGTTTGGCCGCATGAACCTCGCTCAGCTCAACTTTGGTAGCTACAAGGAGTACGGCGACCTGACCAACCGTTTCTACAATCGCAACCTCGCCGGCGGTGCCATGCTCGATATTGGCGTATACGCCCTGTCCGTCATGCGCCTGTTTATGGCGAGCCAGCCCGTCGAGGTCGTGTCTCTGGGTAACACCTGCGAGACCGGCGTGGACGTTGCAGGCGGCATCGTCTGCCGCAATGCCGAGCAGCAGCTGGGCGTCGTGAGCCTTACGCTCCACTCCAAGCAGCCAAAGCGCTCGGTTATCAGCTTTGACAATTGCTATGTCGAGGTCAACGAGTATCCGCGCGCCGATCACGCGACGATCGTGTGGACCGCGGACGGTCATCGCGAGGAGGTCGCCGCGGGCACCGAGGCTTATGCCCTGTGCTACGAGATGGCTGACCTCGAGCAGGCCGTCGCCGGCGACGATTCCAAGCGTGAGCTTCTGGATTATGCTTCTGATGTGATGGAGCTCATGACCAAGCTCCGCGCCGATTGGGGAGTCGTCTACCCCGAGGAGGAGTAAGCGATGCTTGCGGAAGATAGGCTCAATACGATCGTGTCGATGGTGCAGCAGGCTGGCTCGGTAACGGTGCCCGAGCTTGCCGATGCCCTGGGCGTGACGGCCTCTACCATTCGACGCGACCTACAGACGCTCGACCGAGCGCACCGCATCGCCAAGGTGCACGGTGGCGCGACAAGTCTTGAGCGCGTGCACGTGACGCGCGACCTAACGATCAGTGAGCGCAGTGATCTCCATAACGACGACAAGGAGCGTATCTGCGCCCGCGCCGCGGCGCTCGTGGAGCCCGAGAGCTTTGTGTACATCGATTCGGGTTCGACAACGCTCAGACTCATCGAGCATCTTCCGCATCTCGAATCGGTCACCTATGTGACTGATTCCGTGCTCCATGCTCAGCATCTCGCTGTGCGCGGCATGCGCACCGTGGTGCTGGGCGGCGAGCTTAAACCCGAGACCGAGGCGCTCGTTGGCCCCGATGCTCTGGCAACCCTAGACCGCTACAACTTTAACTGCGGCTTTTGGGGTTCTAACGGCATTGCCGCCGAGCAGGGCTTTACGACGCCCGATATCGAGGAAGCGCAAGTAAAGCGTATCTCGATGCGCCATACGGCCAAACGCTTCGTAATCTCGGACGCCAGTAAGTTTGGCATGGTGGCTCCCGTAAAATTCGCGGACTTCCGTGACGCAACGGTTATCACCGCGGGCGAAGTGCCCGCCAAGTACCAGACGATGGAAAACGTCATCACGGTTTAGCAACGGGGCGAAGTAAGGCCAAAACCACCACAAAGGTGCCTGTCCCCACTGTGGCGGTTAGTAACGAAAACCGAGTAGTTTTCTCAATAGAAAAACGGCAACGTCCATTACGGGCGTTGCCGTTTTTGTTGTCTATCGGTTTTGTCTAAGTCTGTAACAACTAGACCGTTAAAAGTGGGTTAGATGTTACAGATTGAGATTCTTCCGAACCGCGCCGTCCCTTTGTCTCGATTTGTAACATCTGGGACCGATTTTGCCGAGTTATTGTTATAGATTGAGATTTTTCCTTGAGGGAGATTCGAATGTCTCGATCTGTAACAGATAGACCGGAAAATGGGTTCTAACTGTTACAGATCGAGACGTTTTGGGACCGCGGCTGAGCCTTTGTGGTGGTTTAGGGCTCCCAGGGGCACGGGGCTTCGATGTGGATGTGCTCGCCGGTTACGGGATGCGTAAAGGACACGCTGTGGGCATGGAGCATCAGGCCGCAGGGACGCGGCGTGCCGTAGAGCTCGTCGCCCACCAGGGGATGACGCTCGCTCGCCAGATGCACGCGGATCTGGTGTTTGCGGCCGGTGAGCAGCTCGACATCGATATACGAGCGCGTGGGCAGGCCGCGACGGCTCTTAAGACGCTTGAGCACCTTCACGCGCGTTTGAGACGGCTTGCCGCTGGCGCCGACGCGCATCTTTCGGCTGTCGTGACGGTCGCGGGCGATGGGCTTGTCGATGAGCTTTTCGTTCCAGTCGATCTTGCCCTCGGCGAGCGCCAGATAGTGCTTTTCGAAAGCGTGGTCGATGACCATCTGGTCAAAGGCAGGCTGCGTCTGCTTGTCGAGCGAAAACAGCACCACGCCGGTGGTGTCGCGGTCCAGGCGGTTGAGCGGCTGCATGTCGGTCGCGGCAAAGCCGTCGCCCATCGCCAGCAGCAGGTCGCTGGCGTAGTCGGTGAGCGTGCGCTCGCCGGTGCCGTCACCGTGTACGATCATGCCGGCGGGTTTGTCGATGGCCATGAGCCAGGCATCGCAGTAGAGGACTTGAGGTTCTTCGTTCACGTGTAAGCCTTTCGGTTAGCTAATTCCCACAAACATGCAGCCCGAGGTGGCACCGCGTAGGCGGGCGGCCGGCTTGCGGCCGGCTTGCGCGGCCTCGACGGCGCGACGGACGCGGGCGACGGCACGACCCACCTCATCCGCCTCGAGCAGCGTTCCGTCCACCATGAGACGACGCACGCCGGCATCGAGCAGCTGAGGAACCTGCGGCGTGAGGTCGATGGGGTAGGCGTCGTACAGGCGAGAGCGGCCGTGGATGTCGGTGCGGACGGGCATGACCTTTCCGTCGATATTCTTGAGCGACAGCTTGCGGGCGCGCAGATGGCAGTTGGCGCAATCGTGGATGCAGCCATTGGCCACCTGCAGGATGCAGTGCTCGCTCGTCATAACGCGCGGGCGACCAAAGACGGTGATGCCCAGAGCCGCGGGCGCGGCGGTGCCAAGCGAGACAATCTCGTCGAGCGTGATTTCGGGCGAGAGCCAAAACGCACCGGCGCCGCGCTCGGCAAGCGCCTCCATGCAGGGCGTGTTGTGCACCGGCAGGCAAGAGCGAATCTCGGCCGTGGCGCCGGCCTGCGCGGCTACGGCGAGCTCGGAGATATTGCCGACGGCGACGGTGGCTCCAGCATTGATCCAGGGATCGACGCGCTCGTGGTCGACGGCGCGGCAGACCTCGTCGAGTACAGGCACGATACCCTGCCCAAATGTATCGGCGGGGGAGAGCTCGGCCGCATCGAGCGCGTCGGTGGTCATGTAGATGCGCGTTGCACCCTCCACGCGCGCTGCCTCGGCGGCTTCGAGCGAGGTGACGGTAGCGCAGATCTGCGACTCGTCGCGGTAGTGCTCGGGCGCGGGGCGGGAATCACTGGTTACAATCGCCGGCAACTCGAGCGTTTTCGCGCGATCCTCGTACGGCGCCAGAATGGCCTCCTCGAGCGCTTTACAGGCGGCGGCGCGCACCTTGTGCACGGCGGAGAAGCCCATACCGCAGCCGGCGTCGAGCGAAATGTCAAAGCTTGCTGCCTCAAAGGGCGAGGAGCCCATGCGGCCTACATGCTCCACCAGATCGGACGCCTCGACCGCACGGGTCTTGGCGGCCTCGACGGTAAAGCCGGTGGCGGTGGCGGTAAGCGCGGGGTCGTCACAGCAGGTGAGTGTGACAGTAAACGGCTCGCCCAGGCGCGCCACGACGGACACATCAACAGCTCGGCGGCGCAGCACATCGCGCTTGAGCGCGGCGCCGGCGGCGTCGATGGCACGCTGGCTGCGAATCACGCGGACGCGGCAGCCTTCGGGCATACTGCGGGGCACGCGACATTCGATAACATCGCCCGCGGCGGCATCATCGGCGGCAATGGTGGTCAGGAACTGGTCAAACTCGTTATCGTGGCGAAGCTCCAGCAGGTCGCCCTTGCCCACGGGCTCAAACAGCTCAATGCGGGCGATGGCGGCACGGCGACGGCGGTCGTCGGGCTTGAGGTCGCGCACATCGCGGTTGGCCGGGCGGCTGCCCAGCACCGTGCCCACGATCTGGCCGCGGTTGTTGGAACGCTCATAGCTCATCATCTCGTCGCCCGAGGTGCCGTCCTGATAGGCGTGCGTAAAGTCGCGGTTGAAGCAGCGCTTGAGCTGGCGCTGGCGGGCGGCTTCCTCGTCCTTGGCAACGGTGGCTCCGGATAGCATGTCGTCAATTTCGTGACGATACACATCAACGATGGAGTACACGTAATCGGGCGCCTTCATGCGGCCCTCGAGCTTGAGAGACGCGGCACCGGCATCATACAGACGGCGAACAAGCTGTGAGGTGTTGGTGTCACGCGGGCATAGAGCGCGCTCGCGACCGGCAGGGGAGAGCGTGCGGCCGTTCTCGTCGATCAGCTCGTAAGGCAGGCGACAGGGCTGAGCGCACATGCCGCGGTTGGCCGAGCGGCCCGCCATGGCAAAACTCGAGAGCAGGCACAGGCCCGAGTAGCAAAAGCAGATGGCGCCGTGGCTAAAGACCTCAAGGTCCACATCGGGCGCGGCATCGTGGATGGCGGCGATCTCGTCGATGGAGAGCTCGCGCGAGAGGGTCACGCGGTCGGCGCCCTGCTCGCGGCACCAAAGGGTTCCGCGGTCGTCATGGATGTTCGCTTGGGTCGAGATATGCGTCTCGATGCCGGGCATGGTGCGCTTGACCTCAAAGAACAGGCCCCAGTCCTGGATGATGAAGGCGTCGGCGCCCAGCGTGGAGCAGCGATGGATGAGTTGCAGCGCATCGCCCATCTCGGACTGCTTGATGACGATGTTGACCGTGACGTAGACGCGCGACCCGGCTAGATGCGCGGCGCGGCAGGCTTGCTCAAAGGCCTCGTCGGTAAAGTTGGTTGCCTTGCGGCGGGCGTTGAAGCTGCCCATGCCGCAGTAGATGGCGTCTGCCCCGGCGGCGAGCGCGGCGGCAAAGGGCTCCGGGCCTCCGGCGGGGGCCAAAAGCTCGGGCCTGCGGTTAGTGGTTCGGCTGGCGGTTGCGGTCATATCCTGCCTTTCAAAATGCTCAGATATTCAAAAGTATAGTGGCGTCGCTGCGATGGACGATGCCCGCAGCCTAAGCAGGACAAAGTCTTCAGCAGCTTTGACTGGCTGCTCCACATGAGAACCGTTCAGCGGTTCGGGGAAACCGTTGGGCGATAAAATATTCTCGCAAGCTGATAATATTCTTGCATCAAACAGAAACCTTGAGTACTATCCCAATCAAGCGCGGTGTTCAGACCGAACTGTGCCTCCCGGTGTGAACACCGCGCTCACGCTCTCTCAATTGATCGTAAGGAGAAAAACATGAGCAAGACCGTCGTGTCTTCCGATAACGCACCCGCAGCCATCGGCCCGTATTCCCCCGGTATCCAGGCCGACAACATGGTGTTCCTGTCCGGCCAGCTGGGCATCGATCCCGCGACCGGCAAGATGCCCGAGGGCGTCGAGGCCCAGGCCAAGCAGTCCCTCGCCAACGTCGAGGCCCTGCTGACCGCTGCCGGCGCTACCTTTGCCGATGTCGTCAAGACCACGGTCTACCTGGCCGACATCGCCGACTTCGCCGCCGTGAACGAGATCTACGCCTCCAAGTTTGAGGCCCCGTTCCCCGCGCGCAGCGCCTTCCAGGTTGCCGCCCTTCCGGCTGGCGGTCTGGTCGAGATCGAGGTCGTTGCCGCTCTCTAAGGCGTTGGCCACAACTAAACATGACATGCAAAAAGACCCTGCAGCGCGTGCGAGCTGCAGGGTCTTTTGTTAAGTGACGGATCGCTTGTGGAGCCGCGCTTCATTTTGCTCGTTAGCCTTCCTTTCGGACTTTTTGCAGGTAGCGGTAGACGCTGGGCTCCGAGATGCCCAGCGCGGTGGCGGCGCAGGCAACAGCGCCCTTGAGCATGAACACCCCGTTGCCGTTGAGGTGGCGAATGACGTCCACGCGGTCGCTCTGACCAAGCGACGCTACATCCAGCCCACGCGCGCTCAGCAACTCAGCAATGCTGCGGTCGATGAGCTCCTGTGTGGACTCCGAAAGGCTTTCGACCTCGATAGGGGCGGGCTCCGTGCGCGTTGGCGCCGCGTCGAAGCACGCCATGAGCTGCTGCGCCATGGCGTTGATGGAGCGTACGGTCGAGAGGTCGGTGTTGACGCAGAGCATACCGACGATCTCGTCATTCTCGCGGATAAAGTACGTCGCTGACTCCAACGTCTTGCCGCCGGCACCGCGCCCCTCGTAGCCCGTAATAAACGGCAGGTCGCGATACTTGGCGTCGTGCATGATCTTGAGTGCCAGATCGGTGGCGGGACCGCCGACCTTGCGGCCGCTCACGATGCCGTTGCGAATATCAACGATGGCGTGGTCGGGATCCGAGAAATCGTGCAGCACGATTTCGCTGTTTTTGCCGAGTACCTGCTCCAGAAAATCGACCATCGGCAAAAAGCGACGTACGGTCTCGTTCACGGGCAACTCCTTTGGGTGAAATCGGAAATGTTCATAACAATTTTTTCTCATGGTAACACGGTGTCTATTGATTCACATATTCGCAGGTACATTGCGTAATACGGACGAGCGGTAGGAATTTGGCGGTAAACGGTCGACCAAAAGAAAAGTTAGATGCTATTTTGAACAGACACATTCCTGACCTGCGGAAATGCATTGTCTCAGCTCAAGAATAGTCTGATAACAAAAAATTATTATTGAGAATGAGAAAAATCTTTAATACGATATGCAACGAAGGCACAACCTCACCCCCGCACTGCGTCACAATAGAGCGCTAGATGCGAAAACAACTACTTCGAGGATTGGTGGTCAAATGGCCCAGGAGACGGTTACGAACGGCACTGAAGCCCTGTTCACTCGCGAAGGCATGCCGCCCGTTACGGAAATGATTCCGTGTGCCCTTCAGCATGTGCTGGCATCGTTTGCCGGCATCATTACCCCGGCGGTCATCATGGCCGGCGTCTACGGCTTTAATAGCCAGCAGAGCACCGACATCATTCAGGTTGCGCTCATTCTTTCGGCAATCGACACGGCCCTTCAAGCCTTCGCTCCCTTCCGTCGCATCGGCGGCGGCCTGCCCATCGTCATGGGCGTTTCGTTCGCGTTCCTGCCGGCCCTGCAGGCCATGGGTGCCTCGGGCTTTAGCTTTGGTGCGCTGCTGGGCGGCGAGATTGTCGGCGGTGCCGTCGCGGTCCTCTTTGGTCTGGCCTACAGCAAGATTAAGTGGCTGTTCCCGCCCGTCGTGACCGGTACGGTCATCTTCTCCATCGGCGTTTCGCTGTATCCCACGGCCGTCAAGTATATGGCCGGCGGTATGGGTACGCCGCTGTGGGGCACCCCGCAGGCCTGGTGCGTCGCTCTTATCACCTTCGCCGTGGTCTTTGCGCTCGCCAACTTTGGCAAGGGCACGCTCAAGCTGGGATCCGTGTTCTTTGGCATGATCGTTGGCATGATTGTCTCCATCCCCTTTGGCATGATCGACTTCTCCAGCGTCGCCACCGCTCAGGTCTTCGCCCTTCCCAAGCTCATGCCCTACGCACTCGAGTTTGATCCCGAGGTCTGCATTACCCTCGCCGTCGTGTTCCCCATGGTCGCCATCCAGGTTATCGGCGACGTCTCCGCTGCCTGCCTGGGCTCCATCGACCGTATGCCCACCGAGCGCGAGCTTTCCGGCGCTATCGTGTCCCAGGGCCTCACCTCTATGGTCGGCGGCCTGCTGGGCGGTCTTCCCACCAGCGCCCTTGGCCAGAACGTGGGCATCATCTGCTCCAACAAGGTCGTCAACAAGTGGGTCTTTGTGATCATCGCGGCCGTCTTTGCCATCGCCGGTCTGTTCCCGCAGCTCTCTGCCGTCCTTTCCGCTATCCCGCAGCCCGTCATCGGCGGCGCGACCGTCGGCGTCTTTGGCACCATCACCATGAACGGCGTGCGCATGTTCACCCGCGAGGGCCTCACGCAGCGCACTACCACCATCGTCGGTACCTCCGTCGTCTTTGGCCTGGGTATCTGGATGGCCAGCGGTTGCCTTGCCGGCGAGGGTATGCCCACCTGGGTTTCCACCGTCATCGGCTCCAATGCCGTAACCCCCACCGCCATCATGGCCATTGTCCTTAACCTGATCCTTCCGCAGACGCCGGTCGTGGCCCAGCACATCGATGCTGCCAAGGACGCTGCCGTGGATCTGGTCTTGCCCGAGAGCAAGAAGTAACCAATTCGGTGCTATTCGTCGGCGGACGCATCGCCTCGTCCGCCGACGTCATGCGGCGCCAAGCCGCACTTCAAAGGGTTTGTCCCTTTGGTGAAGCGTTGACGGGAGAGGGCCCGTTTCCGGTGTAGGCCGGCGCTTCGCACTCCGCCATGTCAGAGGTGTCAAACCCCGCCTCTGATGTCGAAGGGAGCATCCATGCTTCTGGTCGCTAACGGTTCCGTCTTTACCCGCAACGCTCAGACCCCGTTTATTCCAAACGGTGCGGTCGCCATTGACGGAGATACGATCGTCGAAGTGGGCCCCGAGTGCGAGCTCAAGGCCAAGTACCCGGATGCCGAGTACGTCGACGCCCAGGGCAACCTCATCATGCCCGGACTCATCAACTGCCACACCCACATCTATTCGGGTCTAGCCCGCGGCCTTGCCATCAAGGGCTGCAACCCCACCAACTTCCTGGAGAATCTTGAGCAGCAGTGGTGGAAGATCGACGACAACCTGACGCTCGACGGCACCAAGGCCAGCGCCTATGCCACGATCTTGGACTCCATCCGCGACGGCGTCACCACGATCTTCGATCACCATGCGAGCTTCTGTGAGATCCCGGGTAGCCTCTTTACCATTAAGGACGCAGCTCAGGAGCTGGGCATGCGTTCGTGCCTGTGCTACGAGGTCTCCGATCGCCGCGGCCAGGAAAAATGCGACCAGGCCATTGCCGAGAACGCCGAATTTGCCCAGTGGGCCGCCAAGGAGCGTCGCGATAACGACAACCATATGATCGCCGCCATGTTTGGCGGACATGCCACCTTTACGCTTTCGGACGAGACCATGGATAAGATGGCCGAGGCCAACAACGGCCTGACCGGCTTCCACATCCATGTGTGCGAGGGCATGAACGACGTGTGGGATTCCCGCCTCAACCGCGGCGGCATCAGCCCCGTCGAGCGCCTGCTGCAGCACAACCTGCTGGGTCCCGACACCATGCTGGGCCACTGCATCCACGTGACGCCTGCCGAGATGGATATCGTCAAGGAGTCCGGCACCTGGCTCGTCAACAACCCCGAATCCAATATGGGCAACGCCGTGGGCTGCGCCCCCGTGCTCGAGTTCTTCCGCCGCGGCATCCCCGTGTGCATGGGCACCGATGCCTACACCCACGATATGCTCGAGAGCCTCAAGGTCTTCCTGATCATTCAGCGTCACAACGCCGCTATGCCCAACGTGGGCTGGTGCGAGGCAATGACGATGCTGTTCGAGAACAACGCCAAGATGGCCAGCAAGTACTTCGATCGCAAACTCGGTGTGCTCGAGGCCGGCGCTGCCGCCGACGTCATCGTCATGGACTACAAGCCCTTTACGCCGCTGAGCGAGGAGAACATCGACGGCCACATGCTCTTTGGCATGATGGGCAAAAACTGCCGCACCACCATCATCAACGGCCGCGTCCTGTACAAGGATCGCGAGTTCGTTGGCATTGATGAGGACAAGATCAACGCGTGGACCATGGCTGAGTCCAAGAAGCTCTGGAGCACGCTCAACGAACGCACCTACTAATTACAAGTAGATTCACGCGCGTCGGATGTTTCGCCGCGTTCGACGCGCGTATAGGCGGCCTCCGCGGGGTCGCCGGCGCTGTGCTAGCGCTACACCGTATTTGCGCCCGTCGCGCGGTCTCGCCGGGCGTTACAGAGAGGAGCTCATTATGAGCGACATCATGAGGCCGATCCCGTTTTCGCAGCTGATGAACTGGATCATCGAGGAGCACAAGACTCAGGGCGCCGTCTTTGGCGTGCGCAAGATGGTCACGACCAACCAGGAGGGCGCGCTTCCCATTTTTGACGAGCGCATCGAGACTCCGTTTGGCCCGGCCGCCGGTCCCAATACGCAGCTGGCCCAGAACATCGTGGCATCCTACGTGGCCGGTTCCCGCTTCTTTGAGCTCAAGACCGTTCAGGTTATGGACGGCGAGGAGCTCTCCAAGTGTGTGAACAAGCCCTGCATCGTGGCGCAGGACGAGTGCTACAACTGCGAGTGGTCGACCGAGCTCGAGGTTCCGCAGGCCTTTGCCGAGTACGTGAAGGCATGGTTTGCCTGCCACCTGATCGCTCGCGAGTACGGCCTGGGCAGCCCGGATGGTTTTGTCTTCAACATGTCCGTGGGTTATGACCTCGAGGGCATCAAGAGCCCCAAGGTCGATGCGTACATTGAGGGCATGAAGGACGCCAGCGGCTCCGAGGTTTGGAACGAGTGCCGCACGTGGGCGCTCGCTAACCTGGACAAGTTTGAGCATGTCGATGCCGCGTTTGTCGAGTCCATCCCGGCGCGCGTCTCCAACTCCATTACCGAGTCCACGCTGCATGGCTGCCCGCCGGCGGAGATCGAGCGCATCGCGACCTATCTGATTACCGAGAAGGGTCTCAACACCTACATCAAGTGCAACCCCACGCTGCTGGGCTATGAGTTTGCCCGCCAGCGTCTGAACGAGCTGGGCTTTGACTACATCGTTTTCGATGACACGCACTTCCGTGAGGACCTGCAGTGGGCCGATGCCGTGCCTATGTTCGAGCGCCTGATTGCCCTGTGCGCCGAGCGCGGCCTGGAGTTTGGCGTCAAGCTGACCAACACCTTCCCCGTCGACGTGACGAGAAACGAGCTGCCCTCTACCGAGATGTACATGTCCGGCCGTTCGCTGTTCTCGCTGACCATCGAGGCCGCCCGCCGCATTACCGAGCAGTTTGACGGTAAGCTGCGCATCAGCTACTCCGGTGGTGCCACGGTCTACAACATCCGCGCCCTGTATGATGCCGGCATTTGGCCCGTCACCCTGGCGACCGACGTGCTCAAGCCCGGTGGCTACGAGCGCTTTAGCCAGATGGCCGGCGAGTTTACCGACCTGGATGGCAAGCCGTTTGCGGGCGTCTCGCTCGAGGCCGTGACCGCGATTCAGACCGACTCGCTCACCAACCCGCTCTACAAGAAGCCGCTGCGCCCGCTGCCCGACCGCAAGGTCGCCGGCAAGAGCCCGCTTTCCGACTGCTTTACCACGCCGTGCCGCACGAGCTGTCCCATCCAGCAGGATATTCCCGCCTATCTGGCGGCTGTTGACGAGGGCCGCTTCGAGGACGCGCTCAACATCATCATCGAGCGCAACGCCCTGCCGTTTATCACCGGCACCATCTGCCCGCATCCCTGCGGCCGCGCTTGCGAGCGTGCGTTCTACGAGCCCGAGGGTGCCCAGATTCGCGCCAGCAAGCTCAAGGCTGCCCGCGAGGCCATGACCGCCGTGCTGCCCAAGCTGCGCGCCCAGGCCATTGCCAACGACGGCGAGCACAACGTTGCCGTTATCGGTGGCGGCCCGGCCGGTCTGGCGACGGCGTTCTTCCTGACGCGTGCCGGCGTGCCCGTCACTATCTTTGAGGCCCGCGATTCGCTCGGCGGCGTGGTCCGCCACGTGATCCCCGAGTTCCGTATTGCGAGCGACGATATCTCCCACGATGCCGAGCTCTGCCTGGCCTTTGGCGCCAAGGTGCAGCTCAACGCTCGCGTGGATTCCATTGAAGAGCTCAAGGCCCAGGGCTTTACCGACGTGGTCGTGGCCACCGGTGCCTGGATGCCCGGCTCTGCGGGCTTGGGCGAGGGTGCCGAGCTCGACGTGCTGGAGTTCCTCGAGACCGCCAAGAAGGGCGAGAAGCTCGAGCTGGGCGAGGACGTCGTGGTCATCGGCGCCGGCAACACCGCCATGGATGCTGCCCGCGTGGCCAAGCGCCTGGCTGGTGTGAAGAACGTGCGCCTGGTGTATCGCCGCACCAAGAAGCAGATGCCCGCCGACGAGGAAGAGCTTGATCTTGCTCTTGCCGACGGCGTTGAGTTCTGCGAGCTGCTGGCGCCCAAGGCACTCAACGGCGCCGTGCTGACCTGCGATGTTATGGAGCTTGGCGAGCCGGATGCAAGCGGCCGTCGCAGCCCCGTCGCCACGGGCGAGACCGTCGAGCTTCCCGCCACCACGGTGATCTGCGCCGTGGGCGAGGGCATCGACGCCAGCCTGTACGATGCCGCGGGCGTCGAGCACGACCGTCGCGGCCGCCTTGCCGCCACCTCCACCGGCGTCGAGGGCGTCTGGGCTGCGGGCGACTGCCGTCGCGGTCCTGCCACCGTGGTCGAGGCCATCGCCGATGCCGCCGAGGTTGCCCGTGCCATCGCCGGCGTGGACTTTAACAAGTACGCCGACCAGAATGCTCAGGCCGGCCGCGAGGACACCTGCTACGAGCGCAAGGGGTCGCTGTGCCGCGACAAACGCAACTGCACCAAGACCCGCTGCCTGGGCTGCGGCTCGGTGTGCGAGGTCTGCTGCGACGTGTGCCCCAACCGCGCCAACGTGGCAATTAAGGTGCCGGGCCTGGCCAAGCATCAGGTCGTCCATGTCGACGGCATGTGCAACGAGTGCGGCAACTGCGCCGTGTTCTGCCCTTACCAGGAGGGTCGTCCCTACAAGGACAAGCTCACCCTGTTCTGGAGCGAGGAGGACATGGAGAACTCCGAGAACGAGGGCTTCCTGGCCGTGGACGAGGACCACTTTAAGGTTCGCGTCGCCGGCACGGTCCGCACCGTCTCGGTCGATGCCGTCAACACCGGTCTTCCCGAGGCCGTCCGCCTGACCATCAGGGCTGTGCGCGACAACTATTCGTACCTTCTTAAGAAATAGGCGAGTCTCTTATGGCCAAATCCATTCAACATAACGTGGCCTACGTTGCCTGCGGAAGCGGTTGCGCCTCCGCAGGCGGCGATGCCCGCTGCAGCGAAGGCTGCATTGGCTGTGGCGCCTGCGTCACGGCTTGCCCCCACGGTGCCATCTCACTGGTCGACGGCGTTGCCCGCGTGGACCGCTCCAAGTGCACGGGCTGCGGCCTGTGCGGCATGGCGTGCCCGCAGCGCGTGATTGCCTTCGTTCCCGGCTACCAGAACATCCTGGTGCGCTGTAACAACACCGACAAGGGCGCCATTGCGCGCAAGATCTGCGACACGAGCTGCATCGGTTGCGGCATGTGCGCCAAAAAGTGCCCTGCCGGCGCTATTCGCATCGAGGACAACTGCGCCCATATCGACGGCGCGGACTGCCTGTCGTGCGGCATGTGCGCGGTTGTGTGCCCGCATGGCGCCATTCACGACCGCACCGGCATTGCCGCCGGCGTGTAGAAGGGAATCACCATGGCACAGGAATTCACTTTTACCGTTAACGGCGTGGAGCGCACGACGACTCAGAACAAACCGCTGCTGCGCTACCTGCGGGACGACCTGCATATTCACTCCGCCAAGGACGGCTGCTCCGAGGGCGCGTGCGGTACCTGCACCATCCACGTGGACGGTGCGGCCGTCAAGGCGTGCGTGCTGACCACCGCGCTTGCCGCCGGCCGTAACATCGTAACCGTCGAGGGCCTGCCCGAGGACGTGCGCGAGGCCTTTGTGTACGCCTTTGGCGCCGTGGGCGCCGTGCAGTGCGGCTTTTGCATCCCCGGCATGGTCATGGCGGGTGCGGCACTCATCGCCGAGGACCCCGAGCCCACCGAGGAACAGATCAAGTACGCCATTCGCGGCAACGTCTGCCGTTGCACCGGCTACAAGAAGATTATCGAGGGCATTTCGCTGGCAGCCGCGGTGCTCCGCGGCGAAAAGCAGATCGACGAGGACCTGGAGCGCGGCGATGACTACGGCGTGGGCAAGCGCGCCTTCCGTATCGACGTGCGCAAGAAGGTGCTCGGCGAGGGCAAGTACCCCGACGACATCGACGAGCTCGACCAGCCGGGCCTGACCTATGCCAGCGCCGTGCGCTCGAAGTACCCGCGTGCCCGCGTGCTCTCCATCGATACCTCCAAGGCCGAGGCCCTGCCCGGCGTGGTGGGCATTCTGCGCGCCGAGGACGTGCCGGTCAACCAGGTCGGCCACCTTATCCAGGACTGGGACGTCATGATCGCCCAGGGCGATATCACCCGCTGCGTGGGCGATGCCATCGTGCTGGTGGTTGCCGAGGACGAGGCGACGCTCGAGAAGGCCAAGAAGCTCGTCAAGGTTGATTACGAGCCTCTGGAACCCGTGCGTAACATCGCCGAGGCCAGGGCTGCCGACGCTCCGCGCCTGCACGACAGCTTCTTTGCCTTTGGCAACACGGTGGAGCTCAAGGACAACGTATGCCAGAGCCGTCACGTGACGCGTGGCGACGCCGCCAAGGCGCTGGCGGAGAGCGCGTTCACCGTGACGCAGCGCTTTACTACGCCCTTTACCGAGCATGCTTTCTTGGAGCCCGAGTGCGCCGTCGCCTTCCCGTACAAGAACGGCGTCAAGGTGCAGTCGACCGACCAGGGCGCCTACGACACGCGTAAAGAGTGCGCCCACATGTTTGGCTGGGATAGCGAGCCCGAGCGCGTGGTCGTCGAGACCATGCTCGTGGGCGGCGGCTTTGGCGGCAAGGAGGACGTGTCCATCCAGCACCTGGCCGCGCTCGCCGCATATAAGTTCCAGCGTCCCGTGAAGTGCAAGCTCGCGCGTGCCGAGTCGCTCGCGTTCCATCCCAAGCGCCACGCCATGGACGGCACCTTTACACTGGGCTGCGACGCCGAGGGCAACTTTACCGGCCTGGATTGCGAGATCAACTTTGATACCGGCGCCTACGCGTCGCTGTGCGGCCCGGTGCTCGAGCGCGCCTGTACGCATGCCGTCGGCCCCTACAAGTACCAGAATACCGACATTCGCGGCTTTGGCTACTACACCAACAACCCGCCCGCCGGCGCGTACCGCGGCTTTGGCGTTTGCCAGTCCGAGTTTGCGCTCGAGAGCCTGATCGACCTGCTGGCCGAGAAGGTCGGCCTGGATCCGTGGGAGATTCGCTACCGTAACGCCATCGAGCCGGGCGAGGTTCTGCCCAACGGGCAGATTGCCGACTGCTCCACGGCGCTGAAGGAGACGCTGCTCGAGGTCAAGGATGCCTACTATGCGCATCCCGGACACGCCGGTATCGCCTGCGCCATGAAGAACGCCGGCGTGGGCGTGGGCCTGCCCGATGCCGGCCGCTGCAAGATTCGCGTCGAGAACGGCGTGGCCGTGGTCTATGCTGCCACGTCCGACATCGGCCAGGGCTGCAACACGGTCTTTTTGCAGGACGTTGCCGAGGCATGCGGCCTGCCGCTTCGCTGCATCGCCAATGGCGAGTGCTCTACCGAGAACGCTCCCGACTCCGGCACCACGTCTGGCTCGCGTCAGACGGTCGTGACCGGCGAGGCCGTGCGCGGCGCCGCCTTCCTGCTGCGCGATGCCATGCTTGACATCGAGGCCGGCAAGCATGCACCCGATGCTCCTGTGAGCGCCCATGGTGATGGCATCAAGATCGAGTACGACGACGGTCGCGCCTATCAGCTGCACACACAGGAACTCGTCGCCGGCCAGGGTATGCATCCTCAAGATCCCGCTGCCGCCATCAAGGCGCTCGAGGGCTGCGAGTTTGGGTACGTGTACCTGGAGCCGACCGACAAGCTGGGCGCCGACGTTCCCAACCCCAAGAGCCACATCTGCTACGGCTTTGCCACGCATGTGGTCATTCTGGATGATGACGGTCGCGTGAGCGAGGTCTATGCCGCGCACGATTCCGGCAAGGTGGTCAATCCCATCTCCATCCAGGGTCAGATCGAAGGCGGCGTGCTCATGGGTATGGGCTATGCGCTTACCGAGGATTGGCCGCTCAAGGACTGCGTGCCCCAGGCAAGGTACGGCACGCTCGGACTGTTCCGTGCGCCCGAGATTCCGGATATCCACGCCATCTACGTGGAGAAGGATGAGCTGCTGCCCGTGGCATACGGCGGCAAGGGCATCGGCGAGATCGCAACGATTCCCACGGCGCCCGCCGTACAGAACGCCTATCGCGCATTTGACGGCAAGCTGCGTCCGGATCTGCCCATGGTGGATACGCCCTACAGCCGCGCCCGCAACCGCGGGTAGGGTAGGGCGCGGACGGCCATTGCTGACGAGCTGTTCGCGCTCAACATCAACTACATACGCTGCGCCTTTGGCCCCGGCTCCATCGCGAGCCGGGGCCCTTTGTTTGGAGTGGAAACTGCGTCCCGGATTTGGCGCTCAGAACGGGACACGCTTTCCGGATGGGATGCTTGGCGGAAACTACGGCCCAGTTTTTGGCTCCAGAACGGGATGCATTTTCCGGAACGGTCCACGTGCGGTGGTGTACCGCCCCTTTCGTGTGCGCCGCTTGTCGAATTACGTTATAGCTAGCTATATTATAGGAAGGTATAATATAGCTAGCTATAACGTAAAGGAAGGATGGTCTATGTTTGTCGGAAGAACAGCGGAAATGTCCGAGCTCAATCGACTGTATGGCACGGACTCCTTTGAGATGCCTGTGATTTACGGCCGCCGTCGTGTGGGTAAAACGCGCCTTATCACAGAGTTCATCCAAGGCAAGAAGGCTATTTACTTTCAAGCTCGTCGTACCAATGCGGAGGCAAACCTGCACGGCTTTAGCCAGGCGATACTTGCAGGCTCGGTTGGTGCTGCAGGCGTGTCGTTTCGTAGTTTTGACGAGGCGTTCGATGCATTGGTCACCATGGCTCGAACGGAGCGTTTGATTGTCGTGATTGACGAGTATCCCTATCTCGCCCAATCGAATCCCGAGATCAGCTCGTTGCTGCAAGACAAGATCGACCACTTATACAAAGAGACCAGGCTAATGCTGATCCTATGCGGCTCGTCTCTTTCGTTTATGGAGGAACAGGTGTTGGGCTACGAGAGCCCACTATACGGTAGGCGTACGGCCCAGTTTAAGATCATGCCGCTCGATTTTACGACGACCCTCGGGTTGTGGCAGAGCATGAGTCGCGAAGACGCTGCAGTTTGCTATGGTATGACGGGCGGCATTCCTGCATATATCGAGAGAGTCGATCCTGCCGCATCGCTCAAGGACAACATCAAACGTCTTTTCCTTACTCCTACGGGCTATCTCTTTGAGGAGCCGAGTAACCTGCTAATGCAAGAGTGCCGCAATCCCGAGCAATATGATGCGATCGTGCAAGCAATTGCTCAGGGGCGCTCGAAGATCTCGGAGATTGCGAGCTCTACGGGAATCCCTGCGAGCAACGTAAAGAGCTATGTGGATAAGCTGGCGTCGCTTGGGATTGTCGAGCGCGAGCTGCCCCTAAACGAGACGAGCAATAAGCGAGCCGTGTATCTGCTGAGCGACCAGATGTTTAGGTTCTGGTACAAGTTTGTTCCGCAGAACATCGGGCTGATTCAAAACGATATGGCCGAGATGGCGTATAAGCGCATTGAGCCGCACGTATCGGATTACATGGGTACGGTCTTTGAGCTTATATGCAGACAATACGTGTACGAACTCGCGCGCGCGGGCGAACTTGGTGTGGTGCCGGCAACAGTTGGCCGTTGGTGGGGAACGGACAATCGGACGCGTACGCAGGAAGAGATCGATTTGATTGTCGACGACGGAGAGGGCGCGGCGCTCTTTGCGGAGTGCAAATGGCGTAACGAACCGGCAGGCGAGGATGTTCTGGAAAAGCTCGTGTACCGAAGCGAGCTCTTTAGGCGTCAGCATAAAAGCTACGTGATCTTCTCGAAGCGTGGCTTTACGCAAGGATGTCAGGAAGCTGCGGCGAGCAGGGGAGATACCAAGCTGATTTCGTTTGCCGAGATGTGCGAGCGGAGATAACCAAGCGCGCTCTGATGTGATTGCTCGGAATGGGTCGCGCTAAGGATGCCAAGCGTAAAACCTACAATGAAAATGGCGTAAAAACTACATCTGTCATGGCGTAAAAACTACATTGAAAGTAGCGTAAAATCAGCATTGAGAATGGCGTAATTTCGCATATCGCGTGATAGAGAGGGACGGCCGTCTATGGATGCACCAAAGAGATTGACCCAAAAGGGATATAGGCCCCGGCTCATAGAGGAGCGCCTCGACACCCTTATGCGGGCGTTTGGCTGTGTGGAGATCAACGGCCCCAAATGGTGCGGCAAGACCTGGACGGCGCTCTCTCGCTCGGCGAGCGTCTCCAGGCTCGATGAGCCTGCGCAGCGTGCGGCGGCAGAGGTCGACCCAAGCCTGGCGCTCATCGGCGATGCGCCACACCTGGTCGATGAATGGCAGGAGGTGCCCGAGGTTTGGGATGCCGCCCGGCGTTTCGTGGACGCGAGCGGCAACGAACGGGGGACACTTTTGCTCACGGGCTCGACCGCGCTCAAAAGCGAGGAGCGCAGCCATGTTCGTCATTCCGGCACGGGTAGGATCGCCCGTCTGTCAATGCGCCCCATGGCCCTGTGTGAGTCGGGCGACGGCGAGCCGCTCGTGTCACTGGCAAGCCTCTTTAAGGGCGAGGATTTTGCCCCTCAGCGTCGCGAGAGCACGGTGGATGACGTCGCCCGCTGGTGCTGCAGGGGCGGTTGGCCTGCAAATCTTGGGCTTTCGGAAGATCTTGCGCGAGAGACGGCAAGCCAGTACGTGCACTCGGTGCTCGACGTCAACGTGCTGGACGAGGGCATGTCGCCCGAGCTTGCACACGGCCTTTTGCGAGCTCTTGCCATGAACGAGAGCCAGGCTGTCACGTACAAGACGCTCGTAAAGGACGCCTCGTACGGTGAGGCGGGCCCCGACGAGAGGACCATCGCTGCGTACTTGGACCTCTTCAACAGGCTCAAGCTGACCGAGGACCTGTGCGGATGGGAGCCGCCCATGCGCTCGAAGGCCCGCGTTCGCGTGCGCCCCAAGCGCTACTTCTGTGACCCGTCACTTGCGGCGGCGTTGCTGGGGGCTACCCCTGAGCGGCTGCTTGGCGATATGCAAACGCTGGGGATGCTCTTTGAGAATCTCGTCCTGCGCGACGTGCGCGTGTTCCTTTCCACCTACGGCGGTGTCGACAACAGTGTCCATTATTTCCGAGATGAGAAGGGCCTTGAGGTCGATCTGATCGTTGAGCACGACGGGCGCTGGGGAGCCATCGAGGTCAAGCTGAGTGATGCGAAAGCAGACGATGGAGCGAGAAATCTCAAGGCGCTGGAGAGGAAAGTGCTCTCCAATCCTGCCGCCCAGAATGCCGCGCCGGCGTTTTTGGCGGTCGTGGTTGGAAAGGGGAGCATTGCCTACACACGCGACGACGGCGTGGCGGTGATTCCCATGGCGGCACTTGGGGCGTAGTGGTTTTGCGGGCGTGCCGTGCTTCCTTTACCGAAAATCCATTTGGTAAACCAGATGCTCGCGGATAGAATAAAGTTGACGGCAGCCCAAGGGTGATAGCTGGGCAGCGCCGTTGCTTGGTCAAGAGGTCAGTGCCTTAATGGCAGCGACTTGTTATGCTTCGAATGCTGCTTGAGTGCCTCGGAAAGTTCGATAAGCGCCGTGAAGAGCGAGACCAAAGCAACCAAGAGCTCTACGAGCTCTGATGGGCCCGGGATGACCGCTGATTCAAGTCACCGGGCCTAAATTCATATCTATAGGTTTAACCGAATGGCTGACAAGCCTACGGGACCTAAGATTCCATGGCATCGCGAATGGGCAGAACGTTGACTCTCGACTTCCCCTTCTATCTGCGTCAGATGGTCATTGGCTTCTGTTCCTTTGCTAGAATCAGAAGCACATTTGTATTGCATCATGCAATCGCGGGGGTTGCCAATGAAATACGCCGAGCTTGTCGACGGAGAGGCCAAGACAGGCGAGCTCAAGAGCTTTCTTGTGGATGGCGAGAACGTTGCCGTGACCATCCGCATACCTAAAAACATGCGTGATGCGGCGAAGGACGCCGCTGCGCTTTCTGGCATCAGCTTTACCTCGCTGGTAAAGATGAGCCTCATCGAATATCTGACCAAGAAGGAGAAATAGCAGTGGCGGATAGCGACGATCTTATCAAGGCCGTTGGCGCAATATTCAAGAGAAGGCATCTCTCATTTGGAGTGCCGCCGATACCCTGCGTGGCCCCTACAAGCCTCATGAGTACGGCCTGGTCATCCTTCCTATGACCGTTATCAAACGCTTCCACGACTGCCTTGAGCCCACGCACGATGCCGTTCTCGCCGCAGCTGAGAAATACAAAGCCTTTTCCGTGAAGGACGGCTTTTTGCGCGATGCCTCCGGCTACCCCTTCTACAACACCTCTAAGTTCACCTTCGAGACGCTCAAGGCCGACCCGGAGAACATCGAGGACAACTTCAAGGACTACATCAACGGGTTCTCGGACAACGTGCAGGACATCTTGGCACGCATGAAGTTCGCCGACCAGATCGAACGCCTCTCCGACCCAGACGCCCCGCTGCTCTACCAGGTCGTCTGCGACTTCTGCAAGCCGCAGGCCGACATGTCGCCCGACAAGATCAAAGCTGTGGACATGGGCTACATCTTCGAGAACCTCATTCAGCGCTTCTCCGAGTCCTACGACGAGGACGCCGGCGCTCACTTCACGAGCCGCGACATCGTGTACCTCATGACCGACCTGCTCATTCAGGCGGACCCGCACGTCTTCGACGGCGACCGCATCACGAAGACCGTCTACGACCAGACCATGGGAACCTCGCAGATGCTCGGCTGCACCGAGGAGCGCCTGCGCCAGCTCGACGCCGAGGCCCGTGTAACCTGCTACGGTCAGGAGTTCAATCCCTTCACTTTCGGCATCGCGAAGGCGAGTGCGCTAATTCGTGGCGAGGACGACGCCAACATGCGCTTCGGAGATACCCTCTCCGCCGATAAGTTCGATGGCTTCAAGTTCGACTACTGCATTTCCAATCCACCCTTCGGTGACCCGTGGAATCCTCAGGCCCCCTCGGTGGAGAAGGAATTCAAGACTGCCGGCGGTGGACGCTTCCCCGTTGAGAAGCTTCCCGCCAAGGGCGATGGTCAGATGCTCTTCGTGCTCAACGGCCTGTCTAAGCTCAAGGACGACGGCGTGATGGCGATTGTCCAGGACGCGAGTCCGCTCTACAAGGGCAAGCCCGGCAGCGGCGAGGACAGCATCCGCCGATACGTGTTGGAGAACGACTGGCTCGACGCGATCGTGCAGCTGCCCTGCGACTCGTTCTACAACACCGGCATCGCCACCTACGTTTGGCTCTTCAGCAAGGCGAAGGCACCGGAGCATCGCGACCACGTGCTGCTCATCGACGCCTCCCGGTGCTTCGAGAAACGCCGCAAGGGCATTGGCGACAAGAAGAACGACATCACCAAGTCCTGCCGCGACCTTATCGTCCAGGCGTACTCCGAGTATCGCGACGGCACTTGGACGGGCGCCGGGTCCAACGGACTAGAGGTCTCCGTCGAGGCGCGCCTGATGGAGACGGTCGAGTTTGGCTTCAACCGCGTTGCCGTGGAGAGCCCCGTCGTCGACGAGGACGGAGAACCCGTCCTTAACAAACGCGGGAAAATGCAGGCGGACAAGGCCAAGGAGGACACCGAGGACATCCCGCTCACTCAGGACATTGACGCCTATATCGAGCGCGAGGTACGCCCGTACAACAAGTACGCCTGGGTGGACAAGAAGAAGACCAAGGTGGGCTACACCGTCCCGTTCACGCGCGTGTTCTACAAGTACGCCGAGCTGGAGCCAGCTGACGAGATCGCCAAGCGCATCCTCGAGCACGAGAAGACGCTCGAGAAGAGCCTCAAGGCCCTCTTCGGAGAGGTGCGTTAGCAATGCGGGAGATGAAGGACAGTGGCGTCGAGTGGCTCGGCGAGGTCCCCTCGAGGTGGAAATTGCATAGGGCTAAGCGCCTGTTTAAACTCACCAACGACAGGGGCAACGATGACCTTACGCTTTTGGCAGCGACCCAGAAGCATGGCATGTGGCCTCAGGATAGGCTTGAAGGTGTTGTTCGCGTTAAGGACGATACCGACCTAAGTAGATTCCGTACGGTTCACAGGAATGATTTTGTAATCAGCCTGCGCAGCTTCCAGGGCGGCTTCGAGCGCTCCGACTTCGAAGGGGTCTGTTCGCCTGCTTACCAAACGTTTCGCTCAATAAAGCCAATCGACTATCAGTTCTATAAGTACTTGTTTAAGTCGCCGTCGTTTATTGACCATATGAATTCACTAACGTTGGGCATCCGCGAAGGCAAAACAATCAAGTTCGAGGACTTTGCAGCCCAAGTGCTACCCATGCCTCCCCTCGATGAGCAGCGCCGCATCGCGGAATACCTGGACGATAAGTGCGCCGAAATCGACCGCGCCGTCTCCACCGCCGAGCAGTCTATTGAAGAGTACAGGGCGTATCAAAACGATGTGGTTAAACGAGCCATTGTTTACGGTACGTGTAACGCTTTCAAAGTGAAAGAAAGCGGAGTCCCGGCGATAGGAAAAATGAATGCGAACTGGGGCCTCGTGATGGTGAAGCGTCTCGCTGTATTTCTCAACGGAGATAGAAGTGACAGCTACCCTTCAGGCGACGACATTCAAGAGGCTGGAATTCCGTTTATTACGTCTGGCGACCTCAATGGTCGTTATCTTCCCGACGTCTTTTCGAAGTACATTTCGCAAGATAAGTACGATTCACTTAAGGGTGTGAAGCTACGGCGCGGTGATGTCGTCTTTTGTTTGCGCGGAAGCGTTGGCAAATGCTCGTTGAACCGAACGGAGAACTGCGGCACGGTTGCTTCTTCGCTGACTGTCGCTAGACCCATTTGCTGCGCTCCCGAGTGGCTTAGCTATGCGCTTACGTGCTCATCTACCACCAATCAAGCCATGGCTACTGCCATTGGTGCAACGAGCGCAAATCTTGCCGCTAACGTATTGGCTCGGGCGTTTGTGCCATTGCCCCCTCTCTCCGAACAGCGTCTCATTGCGGACTACTTGGACGAGAAGTGCACCCAGATCGATGCCGATATCGCTGCCAAGCAGGCTATCATCACCGACCTCAAAGCGTACAAGCAGTCGCTCATCTACGAGACCGTCACCGGAAAGCGGGAGGTGTAGCCAATGGGCGATTCCTATCGTCTTCCGGGCATCGTGCTGGAGGCGTCGTCGTCGAAAACGTGGGATATTGCCGTTTCCGAATGGCACGTGGTGGGGTGCCATGACAATGGGAACACCTCCGGAGAGTGTCTTTGCGGGCATGAGGGCATCAGGTATGAGTTCACAATCAATAATTCCGTCAACGGGAAAGAGCTCTCGCCAATAGGCTCCACCTGCATCCTTAAGTTTGAAAATGATGAGCTCAAGAACGAGGTTGAGGGCTGGAAGGCAGCGATCAAGCTGCTGGAAGCCCTTGAGGCGAGGAAGCCGGGCGTGCGACTCGATGGCATGAACAGGGATCTGTTTTCTCGACGCCTCTACGCTTTCCTTTACGAGAGGGGCGCCTTTCCGGCCAATAGGTACAACGGTTATGACGGTCGAAACGATTACGAGTTCATGGTGGATATGTTCAACAAGAGGACGGCACCGACGGAAAAGCAGCGCGCGAAGATGTACATGGTGCTAAACAAGAGCATATTTCCGTGGCTCGCTCTCTTTGGTCGCGAGTTGAGAGAGATGAGGTTGTAGCATGCCTGCGCAGACAAAGGAAAAGAACCTCGAAGAGGACATCGAGTCGTTTCTCTGCTCGCCTGAGGGCGGTTTCTTCAAGTGCGACGACAGGCATTCGCTCCTCTACGTCGAGGACGGCACCTATCAGATGGTCGGCGGCGGCTACATGGAGCATCGTGACCGTGCGCTCGACGCCGCCACCCTGGTCAACTTCATCCAGACGACGCAGCCCAAGGCGTGGGATCGCTTCGAGCGCATGTGCAACTCCGATTCCACGGCGAAGTTCGCCAAGGTCTTCAACGACGCCGTCGACCGCCTGGGTATGGTCGCGGTGCTCAAACACGGCTTCAAGCACCGAGGAATTCCTTTCAAGGTCGTATTCTTCAAGCCGGAGAGCGGGCTTAACGAAAGCGCCGCCGACCACTATGCCAAGAACGTCTGCCGCTGCATCCGCCAGTTCCACTTCGCCGAGACGGGCAACCAGACCATCGACATGGTCTTGGACGTGAACGGCATCCCCCTGGTGGGCATAGAGCTCAAGGACCAGTTCACCGGCCAAGACGTTGAGAATGCCATGCGCCAGTGGCGCGAGGACCGCGACCCGAGGTGTCGCTGTCTCAAGTTCAACACGCGCATGGTGGCCTTTTTCGCCGTCGATCTCGAAAATGTCTACATGACCACCAAGCTGGAGGGCGCGAAGACCTTCTTCCTGCCGTTCAACCAGGGCTCCGCCGGGGCGGGAAACGACGGCGGCGCCGGCAACCCCGCAAATCCCGACGGTTATGCCACGAGCCACTTGTGGGAGGTCGCCCTGCAGAAGGACAGCCTGCTCGATATCGTCAACAAGTTCCTCCACCTGGAGGTCAAGGAAGAGACAGAGCTCGATGCGCGCGGCAACGAGGTGAAGCGCAAGAAGGAGCGCATCATCTTCCCCCGTTACCACCAGCTCGACTCCGTGCGTAAGGTCATCGCCGACGTGCGCGCGAACGGGACGGGCAAGAACTACCTCGTGCAGCATTCGGCGGGGTCGGGCAAGTCGAACAGCATCGCCTGGACGGCCTATCGCCTTGCATCCCTCTTTGTGGATGACACCCCGCTGTTCGACTCCGTGGTCGTCGTCACCGACCGCCGAGTGCTCGACAGCCAGCTGCAGGAGACCATCTCGGGCTTCGATCACGCCATCGGCTCGGTCGTGACCATCGGCAAGGACAAGACCTCGGCCGACCTGCGGGACGCCATCAACGGCGGCGCTCGTCTCATCGTCTCGACCCTTCAGAAGTTCCCCGTGATCTACGAGCAGGTCGAGAGCAAGGGTAAGCGCTTCGCCATCATCGTCGACGAGGCACATTCGTCCCAGACGGGAACGAGCGCGCTCAAGCTCAAGAGCGCCCTTGCCGACAAGCGCGACGCGCTCGAGGAGTACGCTGAGATCGAGGCGGAAGCCGAGGACGCCGCAGCCGATTGGGAGGACCAGCTCGCCGACGAGCTCGCGAGCCACGGCCGTCACAAGAACCTGACCTTCGTTGCCTTTACCGCCACGCCAAAGGAACAGACGCTCGAGATCTTCGGCGATGAGTGGCCTGACGGGTCCTTCCACCCGTTCCACGTCTACTCGATGCGCCAGGCGATAGAGGAGGGCTTCATTATGGACCCCCTCGCCAACTACGTGAGTTATTCGGAGGCCGTCGAGCTCGCACGCACGGTCCCCGACAATCCCGACGTACCGAGCAGCCCCACGCTCAAGCTGCTCCGCAAGTATAAGGAGCTGCACCCCTATGCCCTCGGCCAGAAAGCCGAGATCATCGTGGAGACATTCCGCAATGTGACACGCACCAAAATCCGCGGCAAGGGCAAGATGATGGTGGTCACGGCCTCGCGCCTCGCGACGGTTCGCTACTACCACGAGATCAAGCGCTACATGCAGAAGAAGGGCTACGATGATATCGAGGTGCTGGTGGCGTTCTCGGGCGCCATTAGCGACCCGGCTGACGGCCCCGACGGTCCCGAGTACACCGAGCCGGTCATCAACGTCGGCCACGATGGACAACGCGTCGCCGAGAGCCAAACGAAGGCCGAGTTCCACAACTATGGGGACGTGCTTGTTGTTGCCGAGAAGTACCAGACGGGCTTTGACGAGCCGCTGCTGCACACGCTGGTGGTGGACAAGAAGCTCAAGGACGTGAAGGCCGTCCAGACGCTCTGCCGCGTCAACCGCATCCACCCGGACAAGGAGGACACCTACATCCTCGACTTCGTGAACAAGCCCGAGGACATCCAGAAGGCTTTCGAACGCTTCTACACCGAGACGTCGCTTTCCGAGCAGATTAACACCGACCTCCTCTATCAGGTGCAGACCGATATTCGCGGTTACGGGCTCTATGACGAGTCTGACATTGAGGCCGCTGCCGAGATAGTCTTCACCGATGGCAAGGGTAAATCGCAGAGCAACGTGCAGGGTAAGCTCGCGGCCGTTTTGAAGCCGGCGGTCGCGCGTTATAACGAGTTGAACGACGATGAACGCTATCAGGTTCGTCGCAAGGTGCGTAGCTTCTGCAAGTGGTACACCTACATCACCCAGATCGTGCGCATGTTTGACCGAGACCTGCATAAGGAATACGTGTATTTAAGCTATCTGCGCCACCTCCTCAAGGTCGAGAAGATCCCCGTCGAGGCTGTGGACGACAAGGTCGAGATGCGCTTCTACAAGCTCAAGCAGGAGTTCGAGGGCAGCATTTCGCTTGAGCCTGGCGGCGGCGTGCTCGATCCCGGTGGCGCGGCCAAGACCGTGACGCCCGATAAGAAGCGCGACCCGCTGCAGGTGCTCGTGGATAAGTTCAACGAGCAGTGGGCTGGCAACTTCACCGAGGGAGATCGTGTGGTTATCGACACGCTGTGGAAGCGTATCGCCGAAAACCCGCAGGTCGCCGACACCATCCGTCGCGACGGCAGACAGGTCTTCGAATCAAGCCTGCTGCCCAAGGTGTTCGATGAGGAGGCTCGCCGCGCCTATGTGGAGAACACGGACTCCTTTACCAGCCTCTTTGAGGACAGTGAGAAGTATCGCGCCATGATGAGCGCCATCGGGCAGCTGCTGGTTGAGAAATTCAAGTAGGATTCCTGAGATTGATGTTGGAAAAAGGGGCAACCGCAAATGAAAGCAACCGAGGCAAATCTACTCGACCTTATGGGCGTGGCGAAGATGCAGTTTGTCATTCCCGTGTACCAGCGAGTTTACTCGTGGAGTGTAAAAGAGTGCGAGGTGCTTTGGGATGACGTCATGCGAGCGGGTCGTGATGGCGTATCGCACTTCGTGGGGTCAATGCTTTATATCCCCGAGTCCGAGAGCTCTGCCACGAGCATTTCGCGCGTGCTTCTGATTGACGGACAGCAGCGCATGACGACGTTTTCGTTGATGATTGCAGCTTTGGCTGACTATTTGGAGAGCAACCCCGACAAGGCTGGCTTCCTTGGCGACCTCAAAATCTCGGCGCTGAGGAAAAATTACCTCTTTAACGATGACGACTACAACGGTCTGGCACGCTACAAGCTGGTGCTCTCGCAGGACGATAAAGAGACGCTGTTCTCCATCGTGTCTGGGGCTCCCGTGCCAGATGAAAAATCGGATCGGATTGTCGAGAACCATGCGTTCTTCCGCGAGAAGATGCGTGGTAAATCATTTGACCCGGCAAGGCTTTGGGCGGGGCTAAACCGCGTGCAGGTCATCGACACTAAGCTCACCGCTGGCGTTGATAATGCCCAGCTCATATTTGAGTCCATGAACTCCAAGGGCAAGCCGCTCACACCCATTGACCTCATCCGTAACTACGTTCTAATGTCGCTTCCCAACGACGAACAGACCAAGCTTTATGAGGGTTATTGGCATCCACTCGAGTGCTTGTTCGGAAAAGGCGGCGAGGACGAGTTCAATGCATTTATCTGGTACTGGCTGTGGCTTAAAGTTCCCAATAGGATGCCGAAGGAGAACGAGGCCTACTACGAGTTTAAGCGCTATTTCGCCGACGACTACGATGGTGACACCGAGGGCCTGCTTAAGGAGCTGCGCGGGTATGCACATAGATACGCCAGTCTGTTCCTTGGTAAGGAGAAGGACGACGGACTGCGCCGAGTGTTCGGCAGAATCGTAAGCCTCGACGTGAAGCAGATAAGGCCCCTCTTAATGTTGCTTTATTCGGTTTACGAGGGGAATGGACTAGACCGCAATGCGTTTTTACGTATCTGCGAGACTATCGAGTCGTTTCTGTTCAGGCGAGCGGTTTGCGGCAGACTTACCACGGGCCTAAATAATTTCTTTGCCGGCATGTATCGCAATCTCGAGCAGCAGGACGATATCGAGGAGTACGTTACGGCGATGCTCCTTATCCACAGCAGCGGTATGACCGCATACTTTCCGACAGACGAGCATTTTGTCGAGGAGTTTAAGGCGCGTGACTGCTACAACCGCTTCTCTAAAAAGCGCTATTACCTGGAACGCATGGAGAACTGGCACCACCCGAAGGAGTCCATCTCAGCCGACGATTACCAGATCGAGCACATCATGCCCCAGACGATTGATGATGAGCACGGCTGGAAGGAATCGCTTGGTGAGAACTGGGAAGACGTCCACGACAGGCTGTGCAACAACTTGGGAAATCTTACGCTGACGGGCTACAACCAGGAGTACTCAAACCGGTCGTTCTCGGACAAGCTCAATCTGCCTGACGTCGGATTTAAGTGCAGCCCGCTCTACCTAAACAAATCGATTGTCTCGCATGAAAAATGGGGTGAGGAAGAGATTGGGCAGCGCGCGGACGAGCTGGCGAAAGAAGCGTGCGAGATATGGAAGTATCCCGACCTTCCGGCAGACGTCGTCGACAAGTACCGTCCTTCTCGTGGGGAGCCTGACGAGGCTCCTGTCTGGACTCTGCATGAGAACCACCCCACCTTTGCCGAAGGTGGGCTCAACCAGAAGCTTTTCGATGAGGTGCGCGAGTCCGTTCTGAGTGGTAACCCTTCGTGGGAGTCCTACATAGCCAAGTACTATGTAGGCTTCAGGTCGGGCAAGCGAAAACTGCATGCCGTGTTAGAAGGTAGGACCAGCAACGGTGGCTGGATTGCCGTCGGCCTGGCAAAGAGCGTGGATGACCTAATTGATCCAGAGGACATGTGCCAGGACAAACGTACGCAGGGTGGATTTGGCCCAGGCCTACCGACCTATGTTGCTCTTCGTAATGCCGATGACATTCCCGCGGTGCTCGATCTTATAAAGCAGTGCTAGGTTAAAGGCCGGGAATCTAATTCCCGGCCCTTGCCATCTCGGAATTGCCGATGGCTTATCTGCCCACCTACACCCCCGCAATCCCGCGCGCCGCGCTCAGCAGCTCGTACTCCCTCTGGCTCCACTGGTGCAGCTCGGCCGCGTGCACGGCGTCGCGACACAGGTCCAGGAACACCTCGGCGCCCTCGCAGAAGCACTCGCGGGCAAAGGCGCCGGATCCGTCCGCAACGCACGCACCGTCGGCAAAAAGCTTCCAGCTGGACGGCTCGCGCGAGCCGTCTCCGAGCAGCTTGATCTGCAGAACATGTGGGCCGCCAGCGGCACATGGCCCTTCTTCCAACGCCTGCACCGTAAAGCGCATCTGGAGGGACAGAGTATAAAATCCGGAAAAGTGTCGAAATAGGCACCTTAAAACTTCGGAAAAGTGTAGCTGGATGACAAAACAGCACTAAGAAGCTGGTGCTGGATGCGGGATCCTGTGGCCGCCTTCAGCCCTCGCTACTCGTCGTCCCCGTCGTTGGGGTCGCCCTTGAGGGTGTTGATGTCCAGGTACTGGTTATCGTCCTCTTTTTGCTGGGTCTCCGACTCCGCTTGGGTGGGGCCGCGGAACAGCTGGAATCCCTCAAATGCAATGACACCGAGCAGGGCAATGATAATGGCGATAAAGGCAACCTTGACTGCCTGCGGAAATTCCGAGAAACGCAGTGCCTTTTCCTCGGCGTAATAATCGGCGAAGCGCTCTTCGCCCGTGCTTTTGGTATACGCCGGCGCGGACGCGGCCTCCGGGTCATATTCCGGTGCGGGCGTGGCAGCGTACGGATCGTTGGGATAATCGCTCGACGCGGTGCCATAGTCCTCGGTCTCGATGCGACTGTTGCCAGCATAGCCATCGGAATAATCGGAATATGCCGTACCGCCCTCATAGTCTGCGGCGCTCGTGTTGGCGGCAAAAAGCGGGTTAACTGGAACGTCGAGCGCCGGCATGCCGGTAGAGGTCTCATCCAGATCGGTTGCAGCCCAGGAATCGTAGGCAACCTGATGGGCAACGGGCTCATCGAGCCTTGCGACCGGAGGCTTGCGTGCCGCAGGAACAGGCAACTGCTGGGCGCTGTACATAACAGTGCTGTCGGCCGATTTGCCCTGCGTCGCTGCTGCGAGAAATGCCGCCGTCTCGGATGGGTCACTTGCGGGGCGGGGAGCGGGCGTGGGCGCCGAAGTGGGTGCGGGTGTAGGCGCGGGCGTCGAAACAGCCGACTGCGCAGGAGTCGGCGCAGATGCGGTCTTAGGCGCAAGTGCGGGATTGGGGCTTGACGGGCGAGCCGCGCCGCCGCCCATGAGTTCGTCGGCGGTCCACGGGCGATCATCCATCACATCGTCAAGGCTCAGCGAAAACAGGTCGTCTTCACCCTCATCGAACATGCGGTGCACATGTCCACCAATTGCCGGAATCAATCCGCGACCGGTGCATGATGCCTTGCTCAACGCCATTCTGTTCCATCCTTTCGAAATACTAATGACATCGATTATATGGAACTTCCCAAGTGGCTCGGTCTTGGATTCGTGCTTTCCAGAACTCGCGCCCAAAAGGGGAGGGGCAATCCAGGCGAGCGCCTACTTGTCGCCGGCCGCCGCCTTGGCCTCATTGAGGTAGCTATAAAAACTGTACTTGGAGATGCCAAAGAACTCGCAGGCGCGCTCGCTCGACTTGGAAATGAGGAAGGCGCCGCGACGGTCGAGGTAGCCAATGGCACGAATGCGCTCGTCTTTGGTCATGAGTGCCGCGGGCTTGCCCACAAACTGCTCGCACTCGTGCAGCAGGTCCTCGAGCAGGTCGCCGATGTTCTTGGTAATGGGCTCGGGCTCGGTATAGCCCGTGCCGCCGGTGCCGGTAAAGGCGTCGAGCGAACGCTCAAAAGCCTTCATGAGCGTAATGTCAAAGTTAATGCCCAAAATGCCGACGGGCTTGCCTTCGTCGTTGCGGATAAAGATCGTCGACGATTTGAGCAGCTTGCCATCGGTGGTTTTGGTGAGGTATGGCTCGCGGTCGTGCACGTCGGTGGTGCCCTCGTGCATGGACTCAAACACGATATGGCTGGGGCCGTCACCCAGTTTGCGCCCGCTGACGTGGCCGTTTTCGATCACTACGATGGAGTGGTCCACGTCCTCGGTTTCCAGATCGTGGACGACGACTTCGCAGTTGGGGCCAAATTGGAGCGCCAGGCCGTGTGCTAGGCGCTTGTAAAACTCAATCTGTGCGGGGGTCATGGGTGCCTTCCTAAAAATTAGTTTGGGCACACTTTGCCATAAACCACACTTGACCGCAAACAAATCCATCAACAAGGCAATTCATGACCGTTCGGCGGCGAAAAAGTACCGATTACGGCAACAAACAATTCGTTAGGTATGCCAATCAAAAAGTGTGATAGAACAGTGCTAACAAACTTTTTGTTTGGCATCCACATAAAAGTTCAGTCGCATGAATGGGAATGGGCTGAAACGCGTATGCGGGGGCCGGCAAGAGAGGACTTAAGGAGTTCACCGTATGGCCGATAAGATCCAGTGGGCGGGCAACACGATGCCCAAGAGCGATGACAAGCACTTGGGAATCATGAGCCTCGACCACGTGAAGAAGGCCCGCGCCTTCCACCAGTCGTTCCCCCAGTACACCGTCACTCCGCTTGCCCGCCTGGACGGCCAGGCCGCGCGCCTGGGCCTGTCCAACCTGTGCGTTAAGGACGAGAGCTATCGCTTTGGCCTCAACGCCTTTAAGGTTCTGGGCGGCTCGTTTGCCATGGCCAACTATATTGCCGACGAGACCGGCAAGGACGTTGCCGACTGCACCTTCGATTACCTGACCTCCGATCAGCTGGCCGAGGACTTTGGCCAGGCCACCTTCTTTACCGCTACCGACGGCAACCATGGCCGCGGCGTGGCATGGGCTGCCAACAAGCTGGGCCAGAAGGCCGTCGTGCACATGCCCAAGGGTTCCACCAAGCCCCGCTTCGATAACATCGCGGCCGAGGGCGCCACGGTGACCATCGAAGAGGTCAACTACGACGAGTGCGTGCGCATGGCCGCCGCCGAGGCCGATGCCTGCGAGCGCGGCGTCATCGTTCAGGACACCGCCTGGGAGGGCTACGAGAAGATTCCGTCCTGGATCATGGAGGGTTACGGCACCATGGCTTCCGAGGCTGCCGAGCAGCTGCGCGAGATGGCCATCAACCGCCCGACGCACGTGTTTGTCCAGGCTGGCGTGGGTTCGCTCGCCGGCGCCGTGGTGGGCTACTTCACCAACCTGTATCCCGATAACCCGCCCACCTTCGTCGTGGCTGAGTGCGCGCCTGCCGCCTGTCTGTACAAGGGCGCTGCCGCCGGCGACGGCGATCCGCGCATCGTGGACGGCGACATGCCCTCCATCATGGCCGGTCTGTGCTGCGGCGAGCCCAACATTCTGGGCTGGGATATCCTGCGCAACCACGTCACCGCCTTCGTGTCCTGCCCCGACTGGGTCACCGCTCGCGGCATGCGCACCCTGGGCGCTCCCGAGAAGGGCGACCCGCGCGTCATCTCCGGCGAGTCCGGCGCTGTGACCACCGGCCTGGTCGAGACCCTCATGCTCGATCCCGAGTACGCCGAGCTCAAGGAACTCATCGGCCTGGACAAGACGAGCTCCGTGCTCTGCTTCTCCACCGAGGGCGACACCGATCCCGACCAGTATCGCCGCATTGTTTGGGAAGGCGAATATCCCACTTGCTAATCGTTGGGGCGGAGTAAATAGGTATCGCTCCGCCACCTCACAGGTAGATTCCTTCGTTTGAAAGGTTATGAACAATGGCTAAAGAACTCGATTTCGACGCTATCAAGGCTGCTGCTGAGTCCCATCGTGCTGATATGACTCGCTTCCTGCGCGCTATGATCTCCCATCCCTCTGAGTCTTGCGAGGAGGGTGAGGTTGTCGCCTGCATCAAGGCCGAGATGGAGAGCCTTGGCTATGACGAGGTCAAGGTCGACGGCCTGGGCAACGTCATGGGCTTTATGGGCGAGGGCGACAAGATCATCGCCATCGACAGCCACATCGATACTGTTGGCATCGGCAATATCGAAAACTGGGAAGCCGACCCCTACAAGGGCTATGAGACCGATGACATCATCTACGGCCGCGGCGGTTCCGACCAGGAGGGCGGCATGGCCGCCGCCGCCTACGGCGTGAAGATCATGAAGGATCTGGACCTGCTGCCCAAGGGCTACAAGATGATGGTCGTGGGCTCCGTGCAGGAGGAGGACTGCGACGGTATGTGCTGGCAGTCCATCGTCAATGAGTACTTCAACGGTCCTGAGGACGCCCGCAGCAAGATCGAATTCGTTATCTCCACCGAGCCCACCGACGGCGGCATCTACCGCGGCCACCGCGGCCGTATGGAGATCCGCGTGGATATGCACGGCGTCTCCTGCCACGGCTCCGCGCCTGAGCGCGGCGACAACGCCATCCACAAGATGGCCGAGGTGCTGCTCAATGTGCGCGACCTGAACGAGAACGACGCCGCTGACGACAAGGAGATCAAGGGCCTTGTCAAGATGCTCGATCCGAAGTATAATCCTGAGCACTGGGAGGACGCGCGTTTCCTTGGCCGCGGCACCTGCACCACGAGCCAGATCTTCTTCACCTCTCCCTCCCGCTGCGCCGTCGCCGACAGCTGCTCGATCTCCATCGACCGCCGCATGACCGCAGGCGAGACCTATCAGTCCTGCCTGAAGGAAATCGCAGACCTGCCCGCGTGCAAGAAGTACGCCAAGGATATCAAGGTCTCCATGTACATGTACGACCGTCCGTCCTGGACCGGCCACGTCTACGAGACCGAGGCTTTCTTCCCCACCTGGATCAACAAGGAGACCGCGCCCCACGTGCAGGCGCTCGTCGACGCGCACCACGCTCTCTGGGGCACCGAGCGCATCGGCGCGGACGAAAAAGCCATGTCCACGCGCACTGGCCGTCCCTTAACTGACAAGTGGACGTTCTCCACGAACGGCGTTTCTATTCAGGGCCGCTACGGCATCCCCTGCGTCGGCTTCGGCCCTGGCGCTGAATCTCAGGCCCACGCGCCCAACGAGATCACCTGGAAGCAGGACCTCGTCACCTGCGCGGCGCTGTACGCGGCTGTCCCCGGTCTCTACAAGCCCGAGAACAAGGACGGCTCCGCCACCTCCTTCCGTCAGGAGTTAACGGGTAATAATATCAAATAACGTGCTTCGCCCGTCATTTGATATTAAGAGGTTGCACTCCGCTTCGCGCCTCGCCTTTGGCTCGACGCGCGCTGCGTGAGAAGTGTTTTTTGCCACGCGCATGTCGCGGCAAAAAACGGATCAAGATCATTTGCGCCGTGCGCGGCGCAAATATTTCAAACGATTTTTAATAT
>DBFDVR010000017.1:0-15354 GCA_048321375.1 Collinsella sp. | reverse complement strand
GGTATAAGTTGGTATAACTATAGACAGCGTTTGCCAATCCGAGGAGCCCGACATGAATCCAAATCCCTTTAAGCCCACTGCCGGCAAGCGGCCTCCGATACTCATCGGTCGCGAGTCGGTCATCGAAGATTTTGAGGAAGGACTCGACAACGGCGCCGGAGCGCCGGGCAGGCTCATGCTCATTACGGGAAACCGCGGCTGTGGCAAAACGGTTCTTCTGCGGGAGCTGCAGCGTCTCGCCAACGAGCGCGGGTGGGCGGTTGTCTCCGATTCCGCTTCGTTTGGCTTATGCGACCGCTTGGCCGACGCGCTTCGCTCGAATAAGCCCGTTGTGACGTCAATGGAGTTTGGGCCGTCGCTTGGCAAGATGTCGGTCGAGGCGGCGCGGGCAAAGGGCGAGACGTTACGAGGGCTGGTCAACGAGCGCCTCAAGAAGCTCGGTCCAGGCAAGGGCATACTGTTTGCGATTGACGAGGCGCAGTCTGCGTCTATCGAGGAACTGGCGGCTCTTGCCGTTCTCTATCAGCAGGTGCTCGGAGACCAGGACGCTACGGGCTTGTCCGATAGCGACCAGCGTGGTCTTGCGCTGGTTTTTGCCGGCTTGCCCAGTATGGTTGATGACTTGCTCGAAGAGCCGAGCGTAACGTTTCTGCGCCGCGCCCAGCAGCGTACGCTGGGGGCGATTTCTTTGCCCAAAGTGCGCGATTCATATATCCAGACGGTCAAAGACGCTGGTCTTTACGTTGACACGGAGACGGCGGACCTTGCGGCACACAAGAGCATGGGGCATCCCTATATGGTTCAGCTGGTGGGATATTACATGTGGAGGTCTGCCGTCCGGCGTGACTCGCAGGTCATTGAAAGGTGCGATGTCGAGGATGGCCATGCGGATGCCGTCTCCGAGTTCTACGAAGCGGTCGACGCGCCCCTGTATTATGGATTGCGCAGTCCGCAACGCCTCTTTATCGAGGCCATGGCGGTTGACGAGGGTAAACCGACGCGCATGGCGGATATCATTGAGCGTTGCGATCGCACCCAGAGCTGGGCGAGTAAATATCGTGCAAGCCTGATTCGCGAGCGCGTCATCGAGGCTGCCGGATACGGTCTCGTCCGGTTTACCGTGCCCATGCTGGGCGAGTACATCCGCGACCGCGCTTTATGGCATGAGTAGGGTGATAAAGGTGACGGAACAGAAGATGGGCCCGCAGGCTATCGAGGTACGTGGCGCACGTGTCCATAACCTTAAGGATATCGATATCGATATTCCGCTGGGAAAGCTGGTGGGTATTGCCGGCGTGTCGGGTTCGGGTAAGAGTTCGCTGGCGCTGGGGGTTCTTTATGCCGAGGGCTCGCGTCGCTACTTGGAGGCGCTCAGCACTTATACCCGCCGTCGTCTGACGCAGGCCGAACATGCCCAGGTGGATGAGGTCTTGCACGTGCCGGCGGCGCTCGCGCTGCACCAGCGTCCGAGCGTGCCGGGCGTGCGTTCCACTTTTGGCACCATGACAGAGCTTAACAATAGCCTGCGTCTGCTCTTTAGCCGTTGCGCCCATCACGTGTGCCCGCACTGCGGGGCGCGCGCGGAGCCGAGCCTTAACGTGGCCGCAGGCCTGTCGCTCACGTGTCCGACGTGCGGCCGCGAGTTCTACGCGCCGAGTGCCGAGGATTTGGCTTTCAATAGCGGTGGCGCGTGTCCCACCTGCGGCGGCACCGGCGTTATGCGCGAGGTGGACGAGGCGAGCCTGGTGCCCGATGAGTCAAAGACCATCAACGAGGGCGCGGTGCTTCCTTGGGGCACGCTCATGTGGGATCTGATGAAGCAGGTGGCCGGCGAGATGGGCGTGCACACCGACGTGCCGTTTAACCAGCTCACGCCTCAAGAGCGTGACATCGTGTTCCACGGCCCGGCGGTTAAGAAGCACATTCTCTACGTTCCCAAAAACGGCGAGGGTGCCACGCCGCTCGACTTTACCTATTACAACGCCGTCTATACCGTTGAGAATGCGCTTGCCAAGGTTAAGGACGACAAGGGCCTCAAACGCGTTGCGCGCTTTTTGCGTGAGGGCCCATGTCGTGATTGTGGCGGCACGCGTCTCTCCGAGGCCGCGCGCCAGCCCCAGGTACGCGGTATCAATCTGGCACAGGCGGCGGCCATGACACTGGGCGAGGCGATTGAGTGGGTGCGCGGGGTGCCCGCATCCTTGCCGCCCGAGATGCGGCCCATGGCGACGGATATCTGCGATTCGTTTTTGAGCACGGCCCGTCGTCTGGTCGACCTGGGTCTCGATTACCTTTCACTCGATCGCGCCGGTGCCACGCTTTCCACGGGTGAGCGCCAGCGCGTGCAGCTTGCTCGCGTGGTGCGCAATCGATCGACGGGCGTGCTCTATGTGCTGGACGAGCCCTCGATCGGCTTGCATCCTGCCAATGTCGACGGCTTGGTGGGTGTGATGCGCGATCTGGTGGATGACGGCAACACCGTGGTTGTTGTCGACCACGATACGCGCGTACTGGCGGAAGCCGACTATCTGGTCGAGATGGGCCCCGTTGCCGGAGCAGGCGGCGGTAATGTGATTGCCGCTGGCACGGTGGACGAGCTCGAACAATCGCAGGGCAGCCGCATCGCTCCGTTTTTGCGCGCAGAGTCCAAGCGCTTGCGTCCGCAGGTGACTGACGACGAAATGTTCGACCAGGGACATATTCGCATGGCAACCGATGCCATCCATACCGTCAAGCCGCTCGAAGTCGATATCCCGCGCGGCTGTCTTGTCGCGGTGACGGGCGTTTCGGGTTCGGGCAAGACGACGTTGGTGCTCGAGACGCTCATCCCGGCGCTTAAGGCCCAGGCAGCTGGCGAGCGCCTGCCAAGCCATGTGCGCTGGGTCGACGCCGAGGGTATCGCACGCGCAAACCTGATTGACGCTACGCCTATCGGCGCCAACGTGCGCTCGACGGTGGCGACTTATGCCGACATCCATGATGAGCTGCGTCGCGCCTTCGCCCGCACGCCCGAGGCCAAGGCAGCCGGTTACAAGGCGGGCGCCTTTAGCTACAACACTGGCGCCTTGCGCTGCCCTATGTGCGATGGCACGGGCTCGATATCGCTCGACGTGCAGTTTTTGCCCGATGTCGAGATCGTCTGCCCGGCATGTCGTGGTTCGCGTTATGCAGACGCGGCTTCGCATATCCATCGCGAGGGCAAGGACGGGAGTCTGCTTACGTTGCCGCAGCTCATGGATATGAGCGTGGACGAGGCTCTCGACGCCACACTGGGACTCAAGAAGGTTCAGACGCGCTTGCAGACCTTGCACGACCTGGGCCTGGGTTATCTCACCCTAGGCGAGCCCACACCGGCGCTTTCGGGCGGCGAGGCTCAGCGTCTTAAGCTTGCGAGCGAGATGGGTCGTGTGCAGGATGATGCCGTATTCGTGTTCGACGAGCCCACGATCGGACTCCATCCGCTCGATGTTCAGGTGCTGCTGAGTGTGTTTGACGGCCTCGTTGCCAAGGGCGCCACGGTTATCGTGATCGAACACGATCTTGACCTTATCCGTAACGCCGATTATGTGATCGACATGGGCCCGGGCGGTGGTGGCGCCGGCGGGCAAATCGTCTGCGCCGGTACGCCAGGCGACATCGCGGCCTGCTCCAAGAGCATTACCGGTCGCTACCTATAGACAATGAGGCAAAGGGACAGCCCCTTTGCCTCATTGATGCCTATTTCACGCACTGAGCGGCGAGATAGTCGCGGAAGAATGGCAATTCAAATGCGACGAGCCCTCGTCCTCGCTCCCCGATGATGCCGGCGTCTATCATGCGGCGTCGGTAGCGGGAGACCTGCTGCGGCGAACGCTTAAGGCGCTCGACAAGGTCAGCGGTGGTGGACTCTTCCTCGTCATCGAGCATGGCGATGAGGAATCGCTTGTCCTCTGCCGTGAGTTCCCGATAGGTTGCCGCGAGGATTCGGTCGTCCATCTCGTCGCGCGCGATTTTGATTCCCAGGTCAAAGTCGCGTGACGAGATTTCCTTCGAATCGCTTGTGAGATCCCAGGCACGGTAGCCTACGAGTTGCAATAGGAAGGGAAAACCAGAGATCGAGCGAACGGCTCTATCGATTCCCTCAGCATCTGCCAGGCGATCGTTTTCCTGGATTGTGCGAATCAAGGCCTCGCGTACGTCATAGTCGGCAATGCGACCCAGATGATATTGTTGGGCGCGGCGAAGGAACGAGACCGTCTTGTGGTTCAGCAACGTCGAGACGTTGTTGGGAAGTCCCGCCATGAGCAGGGCGACGCGTTTCTCATCGGTCACAAAGTGCTGATACGTCGCTGCAAGCTGAATCATCTCGTCGAGTGTCGGGTCCACCTCGTCAACTGTGACGAGCAGACCGGTGCCCGCCTCGTTGAGCTGGTCGATGATGTCGCTCATGCGATAACGCCAGGTTGAGGCATCGTGAACGCGATTGACCTCGATGCTGCCGAGCGGTGCAATTCCGAGACCGGTGACTTCGAAGTGGTTGGACGGGTCGATAAGATGGCCGGCAGCACGTTTCGCCCCGAACTCGATTTCCTCAAGCATTCCCGGGAGAGCGGTCGTCTTTACGGCTATCCAGCCGTGGGATTCCGCCCTTGTCGCGAGCGACGACATGAGAGCGGTTTTACCGGTTCCACGCGCGCCCGAGAAGATCGAGGTCAATTCTGGGCGCCTACGCTGGCTCAAGAAGGCACGGTCCAAATCCCGAATAATCTGTTGTCTGCCAGCGAGATGGGCAGGAACCTCGCCAAAACTGGGGGTAAACGGGTTCTCGAGATATTTCACAAGGCTCTCCTTTCACACCGCCGTTTAACTTCATTTTACTTTAGTTAATTCTGATTAAAAGCAATGGTTCGTTATTTAGAGCATCAATGTGACAAATGAACAGTCCCTTTGTCACATTGATGCCAAAACCAGCTTGTCAAGAGCTAGAGGGTTTGAAAATCTGCCATTTCTACCCCGTCCCCTAATGGCAGGTTTGTTACATGCCCGGAAAGCCTGCCTGGCGCAGGGCCTCGTAGAGGACGATGGCGGCGCTGTTGGAGAGGTTAAGTGCGCTGATGCGGTAGTCGTCCGGGTTGACGAAGTTGCCGCAGATATCCTGTTGAAGGATGGCCTCGTGGCTGTCCTCGGTATGCCCCAGCGATTCCTCGTGAGCTTCCCAAGCTTCGGCGTTATCGAGTGAGTCGCAATCGCGCAGCATCGGGATGCGCTCGCAACGCTCGGGCGCCGCGGCAAGCAGTGGCTCGGGAATGCCCGAGCTCTCGCTGCCAAAGACCAAGTAGTCGCCATCGCGGTAGGCACTCTGCGCATAGGTGCGGCGTGCCTTTTTGGTCAGCAGATGCAGGCGTTCGTCGGCAGGGGAGAGACCATTGCGTGCAAGGAAATCCTCCCAGCCGGCATAGGTGGTCACGTCCAAGTTTTGCCAGTAGCCCAGGCCGGCGCGACGTACTGTCTTGTCGTCGAGCGAAAAGCCCAGTGGCTCCACCAGATGTAGACGGGCGCCGGTGACCACGCAGGTACGGCCGATATTGCCCGTATTGGCCGGAATCTCGGGCGCATACAGCACGATGTTGAACATGAATCTCCTTGGCTCAGAACGAAAAACCACCACGAAGAGCACCTTCGTGGTGGTTTGGCGGTTACGTAGGCGAAAAAATGCCCGCTTGGATAAACCTAGGCGCGGTGCCAGTCGGTCAGGCAGGCATCGAGGGAGGCGATGAGCGCATCCTTGTCCATGTGACGGCCGATGATGCACAGGCTCGTCATGCGGTCGCCCGTCTCGTCGTCCCAAATCTGCATAATCTCGGGGTTCTCTTCGATGATCTTCTGCTTCTCGCCCTCGGGCGCAGAGTCGACAAACAGGCCGTTTTCCATCAGGCGCATCTGGTGGCCGGCCTGCTCGAACATGTAGCACATGTCTGGATTGCCAGTCTGCCACAGCGGGCCCTTGACGCGGATGACCTCGTCGGGCCACTCCTGCTCAACAAAATTGGTGAACTTCTGCAGGTCAAACGGCTTGCGGCGCGAGTACACAAAGGGCTCGATGTCGTACTCGAGCACCTCGGGGTCGTCGTGCTCTTCGGGATGCTCCATGGCCTCGATCCAGGCGGCGGAGTTGTAGGCGCGCATAAAGTCGAAGCGGTCGGTATCGAGCAGCTCCTCCATGGGGACCTCGCCGTTTTGGGCCTCGACGATCACGGCGTCTTTCTGCAGGCTGCGCACGATGGCCTTGAGCTCGGCGATCTGCTCAGGGCTCACGGTATCGGTCTTGTTGAGGATCAGCGTGGAACAGAACTCGATCTGCTGGATGAGCAGGCTCTCGATGTCGTCCTCGTCGATATCCTCTGCCAGCAGGTCGCGACCGCCGTTGAACTCGTCGTACATACGGGCGCAATCGACCACGGCCACGATGTTGTCGAGTGCGAGCTTGGGCTCGCCGCCCACCTTGGCCTCGTCGCAGAAGCTCGAGATGGTGTAGGCGATGGGGATGGGCTCGCAAATGCCCGAGGCCTCGATGATGATGTAGTCGAAGTTGCCCGAATCGGCGATGCCCTGCAGCTGGTTGGCAAGGTCGTCCGAAAGCGTGCAGCAGATGCAGCCGTTGGTGAGCGGGATGAGGTCGTCGGTCTCGGAAAGACCGCCGTCGGCGATAAGGCTGGCGTCGACGTTGATCTCGCCGATATCGTTGACGATCACGGCGGCGCGGATGCCGCCGTCGTTAGCGAGGATGTGGTTGAGCAGCGTGGTCTTGCCGGCACCGAGGTATCCGGTAAGCATGATGATCTTCACGGGTTTGTTGGGCATGTGCCCTCCTTTGTTAGACATGGCTTACAGTTGAATCTTATGCCAAACGCCTGCTCTTATACCCACGCGCCGGCAAATAACACAAGCTACTCCCAGGCTCCCCATACATCGGGGCAATAACCGACGGTGGCCTTTTTGCCGTTGCGCACGATGGGCTCGGCTAGAACCTGCTGGTTCTCGAGCAGCTTGTCGAAGCGCTGGCTAGGGGTGAGGTGCTGGATGAGCGCGAGCGTCTCCTCGTCCTTGGCCTTGGGGTTGAGCAGCTTATCGATGCCGCCGACCGCCTGCATGACGCTTGTGAGCTCGCCCTTGCTCATCTCCTTTTCCTTAAGATCGATAAACTGCACCTTAATGCGGCGCTCTTTAAAGAAGCGCTGGGCTTTCTTGGTATCGAACGACTTCTTAGTCCCGAAGATTTGCACGTTCATATTATGTTCCACCGTTCTAACGGGCGTCGAGGTGACCGCCGCTCTATCGAATGAAGTTGGTCGTTGCGCGATCGGCTTCGGGCGCGTTGATACCGGCGGCCTGACCTGCCTCGATGCAGCGCAGGAGCCAGGCCATGTTTTTGCCGATGTTTCGCATGGTGGCAAGGCCCTCGGCATCCCCATCGGCGTCGCCGGGCACGCGGCCAAACACGTTGTTCCAGTAGGTGGAAGCAACCACGGGCATTTGCTTAATGGTGAAGTACTTGTTGAGCACATCGAAGGTGGTCGAGGTGCCGCCGCGACGGGCGACGGCGACCGCGGCGCCGGGTTTGTGCTCAAAGGCATGCCCGCCTGCATAGAAGGCGCGATCGAGGGCCGAAAGGATGCGTCCGCTGGGGTGCGCATAGTAGACGGGTGAGCCAAAGACAAAACCATCTGCCTGCTCGGCGGCAGCGATGAGCTCGTTCACCACGTCGTCGTCAAAGGTGCAGCGACCGCCAAGCTTGCCGCACTGGCCGCAACCGATGCAATCGCGAATGGGCTTGGCGCCCAGCTGAAACACCTCGGTATCAATGCCTTCTGCATTAAGTTGCTCGACGACCTCGGCGAGTGCGCGGGCAGTGTTGCCGTTTGCCTTGGGACTGCCATTGACCAAAAGAACCTTCATCACAAACTCCCTCTGCTGTCGGTGACTTCTGCGGAGGATTATCGCACGTGAGGGCAGATGGCGTGGGGCGCGATTCCAGCGACCGCCCATCATACGCCCCGTCTCGATCGGTAGCTTCATCCGAGGGCCAACCGCGGGCTCGCTCACCAGGTACGAGAGGGACACGGTCCAGAGGATGTTGGAGCGCGGGGCCTCATCTAAGCCGATTGTGAGGAGTCTGGGCAGGTCGCCTTCGATGGCGAACTCTGAGGTCTTAGAAGGCGGACTGCTGTGCGGCTTGAGGAACGATCTCGGCGGGCAGGAAGTGGCGGCGTGGCAGAACTGGCAGTTCGACAAATACGGAGATCGAAAACTCCGCAGAGGTTTCGCCGGAGGCCAATTGCTTTTCACGCTGCCGTCGCTTGCGGGTGTTTTCAAGCGGGTGAAGCTAGCGGGTCGTCGACACCTTCATGTCCCGCACGATGTAGTTCATAGTGCGGTAAATTTGCATGCGCAGTTTTATCGCGCAGATGAATTCATGATAGGTGAATCTGATCTGTGCCCCCGTCCTGCGGTATGTGACGTAGTCCGGCCTCGCCCCGTTTATATTTCGACCTTAAGACGAGTGCCGCATGTTTAAAACGTATTGGGAATACGTTTGCAAAAGAGCAAGCCAAAGGGTACAAATTCTCCTATTTCTTTCATATCGTCCTTTTTCTTTAAACAGACAAAGATGAGGCGAAAGATTGTCCTATAATAAAAACATCAAATTGAGTTTTTAGTGTGGGCTTATATAACGGTTTTCATGATTGGGGAATCTGCCATCCACTTTAGGTCCGAGGAAGCCGCCAATGTCTTTAATATGTAGGACTCAAACTTACAGCTTTTGAATCCATTACATACTCATTACAGATAATTAGAAATAAACGAGAATTGCTAGGTCCATAATTGCAATTAAGTATTTCGTAAGCACGAAAGAGAGCGGATTGTATATGAATTATCTTAGCTCGGCCTCAGTTGATGTGACCTATCGATGCAATTTGCGATGTCGGCATTGTTTTGATTTCGGCGGGGAATGTGCCTATGAGGAAATGAATGATGACGAACTGATCAGCGTTTTTCGACAGCTTGCCTTGATTGATCTTTCGTCGATTTGCATTTGTGGCGGAGAGCCCATTCTTAGGTTTGATTTGATTCGTCGCGCCGTGAGGTTAGTTAAGGAGCTTAATCAAGGCACTCTCGTGTCAATGGTCAGCAATGGCATTCTTTGGACAGAAGAAATTGCTGACGCCCTAAAAAGAGATGGACTGGATTTAGTGCAGTTTAGCCTCGATGGGCTTTCAGATGCGTCTTATGACCATGTGAGGTTGAGTAACGGTAAGCTCCATCGAGTACTGGATGCGATTAAGATCGCACGAAGACACGGAATAAGGGTCGCAGTTGCTTCTCTCCCCCATGCTAGGAATATAAGGGAATACCCTTCAATAATAAGTTTTTGTGAAAAAGAAGGTGTAAGTGATTTTAGAGCACAGCCTTTGATGCCGCTCGGACGAGGTGAGCTGAATTATAAGGATCTGTGCCTAACGCCCGAGCAAAATGATGCGCTTGCTGCATATTTGAGCGCGCGCAATGCTGTTTCTCAAATGCAGATTACCTGGGGTGACCCCGTAGATCATTTGTATATGTATAGGGAGACAGGGAGAATTCCGCAAATATGCGTCAATGCGTATGGGGAGCTCTCGGTGTCTCCTTACCTGCCGATTACCATTTGGAATCTAAATCGAAATACTCTGCGGGACTATATTGATCTCGAAATAGATAGATATGCGTTACGGCACCCAATTGTCGAGAAGTGCCTAGCTCGTATAGAGGAGCTTTCGGACTTCACAAGTATCCAACAGGGGCTTCCTGTTCTTTTCAAAGAAAGGAACATAGATATATCTCAAGAATTGGAGGATGCTGCACGTGTGCACGGGGGTAAGTTGCGTAAAAGCAGTTAGGGCTAAAGAGAGCGACTGCAAAGAGGTTTTGTCTTTTGTTTATAGAGCCAATGAAAGCATGGATCAATATGTCGTGCTTGACCCATTCTCAACTATACAAAATGGAAAGATGAGAGGACGTCTAATTAGGCAGACTCTATTTGATGGGCGTTATCAGGTTTGCCTGATCAGGGCTGATTCCATCGAACCTTGCGGAATGCTGATTACGGCTAAGGGCGCTGCACTAAGAGGCAGGTCTAGCAGTTTGGTTTTATTTATATTGGAAAGGGGGATTCAAATTGCGGAGTTGCGCTGGGAAGGTTCGGAAACGCCATGTCGAGTAGCCGCTATCACTAAGGATGGCTGCGAATCTGGGCTCGAGCAGTTTGGGTTTAAATGGTCGGTGGCGGTAGAACTTGCGAACGGAAGCATGAATTACTATTTCCTAGAGGTAGGGTAAGGAAATATGATGAAAAGAGAGATGCTGGGTGCTGCTCCGAGAATGCGGTATGCCGTACGCGTAAGGCACACTCAGACCGGTAGCGTTTTGACCGCGAACAGCTACTATATTCGTCTCAATGAAGATGCGCTCGCTATCGTTAATTTGATAGATGGAGGGCGGTGCATTAAAGATATCGCTAACGAAATTTGCGCCAATAAGAAGTTGTCCGGCAGCGATAGGTCAATCGTTGCCGATAAAGTTCTAAATACAATTTTGAAAATATGGAAAACAGGCTTATTTCTCGAGGGCGATTTAGACGATCTTGCACCTAGATTTCTGTATCAGCGTAACAATATCATGTATATTCCCTACTACGCGAAAGCCGCTTCACTGAGATGTTCGTATCTGTCTCCGATTGTTGATGGGTCTATAGTTCAAACGGTCAATGACATCTCGGATAACTTCGGCTCATCATCAGTCGTATTGGAGCTTCAGGACAACCAGCAAGAGTGTATGACGCAAATTGCTTTTGTAAGAACGATTGTTGAAGATGCCTACTTCCTATATTCAATATTTGGCGTAATTCCAAACTTGCAGCAATGGCAGGGAATTCGTGACTACATGTCGGTCTTTGAGCTTGTTTTTAAGAGCGAAACGACTCAAGAGGATTTGAAAAGTGATGGAATGCGAGATCTGAATTACCTGATCTATTCGGTGAGCGAAACAGATCGGTGTCTTTTGCCGCCCACTCTCTTGAAGGGAGTGATACCTAATGAGTTAATGGAAGGTGATATGGAGATTAGAGAATTGCAGATTGATCTGTAGTTTTGGAGACTATTGCCAAGTTAGAAAGAAGGTAAAAAATGGATTTTGATCCGCGGGTTGGTCCAGTTAACTTAAATGGTGGCAGTCAAGATCCGGAGCCAGCGGTGGGAGTTGCTATATTCCCGGCTGCAGTTTGGGCAGTTGCAGTTTATGACATCGTAGTTGGTGTTAACTACGGCGCAGTCGTTAATGCTGCTGCAGCGGCTATGGTTTATACGAAGGCGGTTGCTATCGAGTAATTCACACTTGGTTTGATTCGATTGTGAATGCGCAACTAGGACGGAAAGCAAAGGAAGTTCTATGGAAACAGGGGATGCTGTCTGCTTGATGACTTCGATTGCCCTGATTATCCTTTCAATCCAATACAGAAGAGGAAGATGGCTCTGCTCAATTGCTGGATATGATGTCACAAAAAGGGAGAGCGGGATTGATATACGCCCTTACGCAAAGTTAATTTCTTCTGTGACGTTATGGATGGGGCTGCTGTTTTTTTTGTTGGCGGTAGAGGGCTGGGTACGCGATTGGAATACCAGTGTTTTTGAAGTTTTGGTTCTACTTCTGTTCAGCTTGGCTTCTTTGTCGTTCGTGCGGCTAGTTAGGTTTGTGTTTATGAGACGATAGCCAGCGGAAGCGGGATGGACGACAAAATGGACCAATACAGTCAATTGTCAAAAGAATTTGATAGGGTTGGCTTAACAGATTTACTCGAGGGCATATCCGTGGCGGGGGATAGGTTTTATGTTGTTGAGCACTTATTTGCATCGGGTAAAGTAAACCAAGAATATCGAGGACTAGTGAGGCTTCTGTATCTTGGAGAGTCTGTGGCGCAAGCTGAAATGAAGCCATTTATTGAGCTGATTAAACTATTAGTGGACGCTGGCATCGTTGTTTTAGAGGACGGGATTGTCCACTCAACGGGTCTGGTTTTAAATCGATATAGAGGTGTCTGGATTGTCGCGGATGCTCCACGGCCAAACCCTAAAAGATATTTCGGCCCAGATTCATTAGGACTTGCCAGGCGGCTGTCTCCTCAGCTCGGGAAGAAGGGGCTTGATTTGTGTGCGGGCTCTGGGATTCAGTCGCTGATCATGGCAGCGGGTGGCATGACGGTTACATCGGTGGAGATAAACGCCGAAACTTGTGCAACTAACATGCTTAATTCCAAGTTGAATGGGCTGGACGGTGCGATAAAAACGGTTCAAGGGAATTTGTATGAGAAGCTCGAACCTGATAGTAAATACGACTATATTGTTGCAAATCCTCCGCTGGTCCCCATTCCCAATGGACTTGAATATCCTTTTGTCGGAGATGGGGGATCTGATGGATGCCGAGTTAGCAACGAGATTATCGAAAAGCTCCCAGATTATTTAAGCGATGATGGTACCGCGTTGATGGTGGGAATGATGGCTTGTGCTGATAAGGACAGCCTGGATGCAGTCTCAATAGTGCAAGACATAATGAACAGCGAGTTGTCGGGAACGATGTCTTTGCTGGGATATGACGAGGTCTATCCATGCTCTTCGTTTGTTGAGGGTGTTGCATGGAGTGCGTATTTGGCTAATCCAACAAGGTGGACATCAGTAGATGAGGCAATTGATGATGTTTACGAACTCTATCGAAATGACCACACTGCAGGCGTTTATTACTATGTGTTACGGCTGCGAAAGGACAGTTCTTTGGATAGAGGGTTGAATATAATTGACAACTCAAATAAAAGGCCCTGTTCAGAGGCGTGGTTGATATAATGATGCATTTCAAATGGCGGAGAGACGAGTGCGCGTTGTTCTGGCATGTGGTCAAAACAACGATGTCATGCCACGGTGCAAAGATGCTGATGGTCATGGTTCTGGTGAGCTATGCTCTGACATCGCTGTCACCGTATTTGAACGGACAGTTTGTTGATATGCTCGTTTACGGTCAGGACATGCATTCGATTTATATTTTAGCCTTTGCTATAGCATTATTGGGGATTATTTCGGCGGTCTTCTCTTACTTTGCAAAGATGCTCCAGACGTCAGTCCTGAACCTCTCTTATTTCAGTTTTTTAAAAGAAATCGTGTCAGACTTTCAACATCTGCCACTTACGGACATAGAGTCGACTTCCCCGTTGTACTCTGCTCAGAAAATAAACTCGGACACCTCTTCAATAACATCGTTTGTTGTCATAAACATGATTCCATTGTTCATGAATGCGATTACAATGATTGCGGTTTTTTTGCTAATCGCTTCTCTCGATTTATCGATATGCACCGTCGGCATAACGCTTCTTGGGGCGTATTGCATTATGGTGCTTATGCTTCAACCCTCACTGCTTGCCGCTTCATTTCAAAAGAAAGAGGAAGATGGGTTCCTGTTCAGCTCCATAGCATCACGTATCGCACGGACGTTCGAGATTAAGCTGCTAGCCGGTTATGACAGCAGCTTCGAACATGTAGAAAAACAGTTTGATGTTGCGTACTATCCTTCAGTTCTTGCACTCGCGAAAGTACAAAGTATAGTAAGTTCTAGCGATCGTATGGCGGCGGCAGGATTTCAAGCTGTTTTGTTGCTGGTTTCGGGAGCAAGAATAGCCACAGGAGCTATGACAATTGGGGAATTTACCATGATAAATTCTTATTATTCCCTATTGATGAGCTGTGGCAAATACTATATCGGCGTCTTTCAGTCTTTGCAGGAAACGAGGGCATCAATAGCTAGGCTGAATGAAATAAAGGCGCGAAAACGGGATTACCGAAATTGCCTTGCGGTTAATAATGTGGAGTGGGAAGGATAAACTGGACTTTCTTTTAAGGATCCTCAAGCGTATTGCTGCTCGTATTCCACTGGAGACATGTAGCCCAGGGTGGAATGCATGCGCACCCTATTGTAATAGAGCTCTATGTACTTGAAGATGTCCTGCTTGGCCTCGTCCCTCGTCCCATAGCTCCTCTCTTTCACCAATTCCCTTTTCAGCGTCTTGAAGAACGACTCGGCCACCGCGTTGTCCAGCGGCGTGCCGGGCCTTGATACCGACTGGACTATGCCATGCGAGTCCAGACACCGCTGGAAGGAACGGGAGGTGTACTGCGCGCCCTGATCGTCATGGAAGACGAGGCTGCCGTCATCTGGCGGACCCTCCCTGCCGACCGCCTGCTCCATCGCGTCGATCGCGACCTTCTCGGTGATGCGCTCGGACATTGACCAGCCCACGACCTTGCGGGAGAAGGCGTCTATCACGGCTGCGAGATAGAGCCACCCTTCTCTTGTGGGTATGTAGGTGATGTCGCCCACCCAAAGCCTGTTGCGCTCGCCCACGGTGAAAGCGCGCTCTACCAGGTTCAACCGAGGGTCTCCCGGCTCGACCTTCTTCTGGATGCGGTGTTTTCGGGTCGCGCCCTTTCCGGCAAGTCCGAGCTTCTGCATGATGCGGAGCACGCGCTTCTCGCTCACGACGATGCCGCTTTTTCGCAGTTCGCGGTTGATGCGCCGGTAGCCGTAACGGCCCTTGTGCCGCTCGAAGGCCTCGACGACGAAACCTTCGATCGCCTCCCGCTCTATCTGGGCGTCGGACTTCTTCCGGCCGAGATACTCGTAGAAACCGGATTTCGAGACTTTCATCAGCCCGCATGCCTTCTTGATGGGGCCGATCTCGCCCCTATGCTCTTTGAGGAACTCGAACCTCACGCATGGTCTTGACTCAAGAAGGCCCGGAAATTTTTTAGTATCTCGTTCTCGCGCTCGAGCTCCTCGACCTTCTTCTTGAGCTTCACGATCTCGTAGTCCTTGTTGATCTTCGGGGAGCCGTTTCCGGGGAACGCGCCGTCTCCCATCTCCTCGTATTCGCGGGCCCATCTTCTCAGCGTCGAATCCTTTATGCCGAGTTCCTCCGATAGGCCTTTGACCGTCATTTCCCCGGACAGGACCACCTTTGCCGCCGAGACCTTGAACTGCCTGTCGTATCGCTTTCTTCTTTGGGCCATCTTGAACACCTTTCGCTCTTAACTAGGTGTCCAATTCATCATACCCACTCCAATGTAACATAAACATTCCCCCCCTTTTATATAATATTATATACCTTTGCGCTTGCGTCCGCGCCGGGGGAGAGCCGGACAGCCGCGCCCACTTTATCAAAGAGCCAGACAAAGAGCAGATACGGGAGATTTAAGATAAGCAGCTTCTTGATTTCCGGCTTCATAGCGATACCTCCCTGTCTTT
>DBFDVR010000016.1:0-82553 GCA_048321375.1 Collinsella sp. | reverse complement strand
TTTACGACGCTGTTGTTCCTCGCATGTTGATGTTCGGCGCTTTGTAGCAGACGGACGGTATTTTTCGCATGAAAATGTGTGGGTACCGTATACTTAAGCGGTTACAACGACCCCTATGGAGGAACGTATGATTAAAGAGCTCTGCCACGACGAGGCTATTCTGTCCCAGCGTTGCGAGGTCGCGACCGTCGAAGACGAGTCGGTCGCACAGGACCTGATCGATACCATCAAGTCGCTCGACGATGCCGGCTGCCTTGCCGCCAACCAGATCGGCATCACCAAGAAGGTCTGCGTCTACCTGGACGATGCCGGCGAGCCCCATGTGCTCTACAACCCCCGTCTGGTGTTTGGCCTGGGTGCCAGCAAGATGGAGGAGAGCTGCCTGACGCACGAGGAGATCACCAAGTCCACGCGCTATATCAAGTGCAAGGTCGCTTATGACGTGATCGCCGACGGCAAGATGCGCGAGCGCAAGCAGGACTTTGTGGGCTTCGAGGCGCAAATGATCCAGCATATGATCGACCACTGTCTAGGCAAGCTTGTCTAGGGTGACCACAGCACCACACCTCGCCGCTCACTCGTCGCTTGCGTACCATTAGTACGCGGCGCTCCTCGTTCGGGGCGATCTGTGGCACTGTGGCACCCTAGACCGACCTGTTAGGGTGACTTTATTACGTTCATATGTGGTTTTTGGCCCGGGCATGACATTGTTGTCATGTCCGGGCTTTTGTGTTTAGCGCCTTTCTGTTTGGAGACAATGAGATTAGCAAGAACGTGAAGCTAGGAGGCGCTATGTGTACGAGCATTCGATTTACCGATAATTCCGGCCACATGTATCTAGGCCGCAACCTCGACTGGAGCTTTGACTATGGCCAACAGGTTCGCGTGATGCCTCGCGGGTTTCACATTCCGTATTCGTTTATCGACGACGCGACAGCGGCACACGCGGTGATCGGTATGTGCATCGATTACAAGAACTATCCCATGTTCTTCGACTGCGGCAACGATGCGGGCCTCGCCGTGGCGGGTCTCAATTTCCCGGGTTATGCCGAGTATGCCGAGGACCCTGTCGACGGCAAGACCAATATCGCAGCCTATGAGTTTCCCCTGTGGGTGGCAGCGACGTTCTCGACGGTCGATGAGGTCGAGGCCGCGCTGCGCGACACGGTGATTGTCGCCAAATCTGCCGGAGAGGGGCTGGGCGTGTCGCTGCTCCATTGGATTATCGGCGACAGCCAGCGTAGCATCGTGGTCGAGATGATGGCTGACGGCCTGCATGTATACGACGATCCGGTCGACACCCTTGCCAATCAGCCCACCTTCCCGTGGCACATGGAAAACCTGCGCACCTATATCACGGCCACAAGCGATTTTCCGCAGACGGCGACATGGCGTGGCGCCGAGCTCAAGCCCTATGGTGCGGGTGCCGGCATGCGCGGTATTCCGGGTGACTGCTATTCGCCGAGCCGTTTTGTAAAGGCGGCGTACCTCAATGCCAATTACCCGCAAAAGGAGAGCGAGACCGAAAACGTCGTCCGCATGTTCCGCTCGCTCGAGGGCGTGGTGATGATCGAGGGAGCGTCCAGGATGGGCGATGGCAAGTTCGAGAAGACTATCTACACCGGATGCTTTAGCGCGCGCACGGGCAATTATTACTACGCGATGTATGGGGATCCGTCGATTCGCTACGTGAGCCTGATGGATGCCGAGGGCGCGAGCCCCGATAGGCTCGTGGTTCCCGAGCCGCGTCGTTCGTAGCTCACCGGTCCGTTGCGACATAAAACGGCTCCGCACCTTTTATGAGATGCGGAGCCGTTGTCGTCAATGGCTGGTGGCGTGTTAGAAGTTGGCGTCGTTGAGCTGGGTGCTCTCGAGTCCGTCGAGTTGCTGTTGCTCGGGCGTATCGGCGACGCTCTCGAGCAGCTCGGTGGGATCGACGTTCATACTCTTGCCGGCCTCGTTGCCGTTGACCAAGTCGTCCGAGAAGATATCGACTTCCATTTCCTCGGCCTCTTCGATCTGAACCTCGAGCGGCACCTGGGCGCGCACGAGCTTAACGGCCGGGCGCATGCGGGCAAACAGTGGCACGTACTCGATGATGATGGCCGAGTTCTCGAGACCATACCAACGTGCCGGGCTTCCGCAGGCGCGGCGGACGGCGTACTTGATGGCCATGACGCGATGGTCGTTGCGGTTGATGTCCGTTTCGGGGGCGAGCATCTTGCGCAGCATGCAAAAACGGAAGTCGCCCACGTTGCCGCGCGTCTCGTAGATGGAGTAGGTGTGGTGCTGCGGTGGCAGCTCTCCCGAGGCCATCAGGTCGCCAACGATCTGGCGCAGGTAGGCGTTGATGCGCTGGTTGACCTTAAAACCCAGGTCCAAGCGCACGCGGAACAGGAAGTCTGTGCCAAAGGTCTCAACGGAATACTCGTGCGTATATGGCTCGTCGGTAACGTGTACGTTGATGAACCAATATGCCTTGGCACGCTTGGGGTGCTTGTCCAAGATGGAGTAGAGCACGTCGCGGTCGAGCGTGAGCGGGTCGGGACTGTTGGTAAGGAACACCAGATTGTCGGCGAGCACGGGGTAGGTCTCGTCGTTGCGCAGGCGGCCGAGCTGGTCAATGTACTTGGAGACGGGCAGCAGGATCGTCTGCGTGCGCTCGATGGCGGTGCCGCGGCGCCACACGTACATAAGGCCAAACAGCAGCGCGGCCAGGAAGATCATGACGTAGCCGCCGTCAAAGAACATGGTGAGGCACGAAGCGAAGAAGCACAGCTCAATGGCACCAAAGAGCAGGGCGAAGACGCAGGCGCCCAGCTTGTGCTTGAGGATGCCGGCGATGTAGCTCGTCAAAAGCGTCGTGGTCATGAGCATGGTCACGGTAATGGCGAGGCCGTAGGCGCTCTCCATGCGCTCGGAGTTTTGGAACAGCAGCACGATGAAGATACAGCCGACCCACATGATGTTGTTGACGAGCGGAATATAGAGTTGGCCCTTGGTGTCGCTGGGGTAGTGGATGCGCAGATGCGGCATGAGATTGAGACGGGTTGCCTCGGATACCAGCGAGAACGAGCCGGTGATGAGCGCCTGCGAGGCGATGATGGCCGCTACGGCCGAAAGCACGATGGCAAAGGGGCGCAGGGGCTCGGGGAGCATCATATAGAACGGGTTGACGATATCCATCGCGAGCATCTGGGGGTTGGAGTTATTGGCGAGCAGCCAAGCTCCTTGACCCAGATAGTTGAGGATAAGGGCCGCCTTAACAAACGGCCAGGATGCATAGATGTTAGCCTTGCCCACGTGACCCATGTCCGAATAGAGCGCCTCGGCGCCGGTCGTCGACAGGAAGACGAAGCCGAGCACCATGATGCCCGAGTGGTTGATGGGCGAGAACAGGAACATGATGCCGCGGATGGGGTTGAGCGCGCGTAGGATGGACAGGTTGCCGAGCATGTTGAACAGGCCGGCGCCAGCCAAGAACAGGAACCACAGCGTCATGAGCGGCCCGAACAGCTTGCCGATCGACGAGGTGCCGGCGCGCTGCATGGCAAACAGGCCACAGATAATGATGATGGTGATGATGATGACGTTGGTCTGGCCGTCACCCAAAAGCGCATGGCCCCACTCGATAGTGCGCAAGCCCTCGATGGCCGTGGTAACCGTGACGGCGGGGGTGAGGATGCCGTCGGCGAGCAGCGCCGCGCCGCCGATCATGGCGGGAAGGATCAGCCACGGCGCCACTTTGCGCACCAAGCTAAACAGGGCGAAGATGCCGCCCTCGTTGTGGTTATCGGCCTTCATGGCGATAACCACGTACTTGACCGTGGTCACGAGCGTCATGGTCCAGATGACGAGCGAAAGCGCGCCCAGGATCATGTCCTCGCTGACGGTACCGATGCCGCCGTTGTTGGCAACGATTGATTTCATGGTGTACATGGGGCTCGTGCCGATGTCACCGTAGACGACGCCGAGCGTTACGAGCAGCATGCCAGCGGAGAGGGGAATGGCTCCATGCCCGCCTTGACCACGCTGGTCTTGGGGGCTTGCCTCCAGTTTGTTGTGTGCCACGTGGACTCCCTTAGACATCCGGCCCCTGCAAAGGGCAGCAGACCTTTATGCCATCTTTATACATATAAGAGCAGTTTGGCACATCGGGGTGTTTTAGACAATAATCCTCAGCTGGGGATTATTTATCTACGCAGGTAGCATTTCAAAGCAGGGGCTTTTAAGCACGTACTGTCTGGGCGATGCCAGCCTTGGCGTTTGCGCGTTTGCCGGCGAGTTCGCAAAAAATCGCGCCGCCGATGATAAGCGCGGCGCCCATCAGGCGGACCGGTGTTATGGCTTCGCCCAAAAGGACGGCCGAGAACGCGACCGCCGAAAGCGGCTCGAGGTAGCCGACGACGGCGACGGTCTGGACGGGCAGCTTGGCGACGGCGCTAAAGTAGAGCAGGCAACCAATGCCGGTGTTGACGACGCCGAGCATGGCGACGGCACGCCAATCAATGCTGGCGGCGACGCCGGCGGACAGGAATGAGGGGGCACCCTGCGTGAGGAGCGTAAGGACCAGCGCGGTCAAAAAGGCGGCGCTCACCTGGAGCGTGGAGTTTTCGAGGCCTTCGATGTGTGGCGCACCCTTGCTGGCGATGACCATCAGCGCATAGCAAAATGCCGAGGCGATGCCGCAAGCGATACCCGCAATGGGCATATTGCCGCCTAGACCTTGTGCCGCAATGAGAAAAGCACCGCAGGCGACGGCGATAAAGCCGGCGATTTTGCTACCGGTCAGCTTTTCGCCAAAGATGAGTGGGGACAGTGCCATGACAATGATGGGGCCGCAGTAGTACAGCAGCGAGGATACGCAGACGCCGATCGTCTGGTAGGCGCGGAACAGAAAAATCCAGCTGGCGCCCAGCGCGGCTCCCGAGAGGAGGAGGGCTGCGGCTTCGCGGGGGCGAGATGGCGCCTGCAACTTATGGCGTTGGGTGATGGCGAGGATGGTGACAAGCGAGAGTGCGCCCAAAAACGTGCGTAGTAGCACGATATCGGAGCTCGGCAGCGCGATGGCAGCGGCGATGATGCCGTTGGAGCCAAACAATAGCAATGCTGCTAAGTACGTAAACAGTCCGTTGTTCATGCGCTTCCATCCCCTCTATATCCGGGCATGTTCACTATGGGTGAACTGGCTTTAGAAGAAAAGCGAATATAATGCATGGCAAACATGACAAAAACTCATGCGAAGGTGGAGGCGTGCCGTGGAGACCAATATCCAAAAGATGCAAGTGCTGCTCGAGACGGTGCGTGCCGGCAGCTTCACGCGTGCTGCAGAGCGGTTGAGCTATTCGCAGTCGGGCGTGAGCCGCATGGTGGGCGACCTTGAGGCAGACTGGGGCTTTAAGGTGCTTGATCGCAGCCGCGAGGGCGTGGTGCTTTCTGCCGACGGGCGGCAGGTCATGCCGGCAGTCGAGGCGTTATGCGAAGAGTTTGGCCGTCTGCAGCGACGCGTGGACGAGATGCGAGGGCTCATGCGTGGCAAGATCTGTATCGGTACGTTTTCGAGTGTGGCGACCCATGTACTGCCACCGGTGATCGCGCGGTTTCGCGCCGATCACCCGGATGTCGATTACGAGCTGCTGATGGGTGATTACTCCGAGATTGAGCAATGGGTGGCGGAAGGCCGCTGCGACCTGGGCTTTATTCCGCGCGAGCCACGCGGCGCCGGCATGGCGTCGCGGTCGTTGGTGCAAGACGAGCTGATGGCCGTGGTGCCAGCGGACTCCTCGCTTGCCACCGCGGAGGTCGTCTCTCTTGCCGATTTGGCCAACGAGCAGTTTATTCTGCTAGAACGGGGTACCGATGATGAGATTACGCCGCTGTTCCGTCGGGCGGGGCTGACGGTGCGCTCCAAGCTGTCGACCTGGGATGACTATGCGATTATGGCCATGGTCGAGGACGGCCTGGGCGTGAGCATTCTTCCCGCGCTCATCTTGCGCCGTTGTCAGTTCGATGTTGCCGTGCGTTCGCTCGAGGGACATCCCCATCGGCAGATTAATGCGATATATCGCACGGCTGATGTTTCGCTTGCCGCCGCTCGATTCCTTGAATACCTCTAAACGTGTGCACGTCATTGTCTGCTTTGGGCAAATCTCGGAGTTCGGTACGTTTTCTTGTGAAATTGAACTTTCGAATGAGGCGCCGCGTTATACTGCTTGCTAAATTGAACCATGGTTCAATTCGTGTTCTATAAATTGAACTTTGCCAGCAAGGAGGTTCTAGTGGCCCAAGAGACGTTTAGCGATCGCCTGCGACAGACTATGTCCGATCGCGACGTTCGCCAGTCGGACGTGATCCGCGCATCGGAGATGCTCGGCAAAAAACTCGGCAAGAGTCAGATGAGCCAATATGTGAGCGGCAAGACGATCCCGCGGCGCGATGTGGCTGAGCTGCTCGCCCGTATTTTGGAGGTCGATGTTACCTGGCTGCTTGCCGGCGACGCCGATCAAGGCGAGGCATCATCACCCCGCAACGATTCCAAGCCCGAACCCCATCCCTCAGCTCAAATTGCAAGGAGCACCACCATGCGTACTTTTTCTAAGTCCACCAAGCTCGATAACGTCCTGTATGACGTGCGCGGTCCCGTCGTCGACGAGGCCGCCCGTATGGAGGACGAGGGCGAGCGCATCCTCAAGCTCAATATCGGTAACCCGGCGCCCTTCGGTTTCCGCACGCCCGATGAGGTCATCAAGGACATGCGCCAGCAGCTGCCCGACTGCGAAGGCTATTCCAACTCGCGTGGCCTGTTCTCCGCGCGCAAGGCGATCATGCAGTATTCGCAGATCAAGGGCCTGCCCAACGTTCAGATGGAGCATATCTACACGGGCAACGGCGTGTCCGAGCTCATTCAGCTTTCGATGAACGCGCTGCTCGACAATGGCGACGAGATTCTGATCCCCAGCCCCGACTATCCGCTCTGGACGGCGTGCGCAACCCTTGCCGGCGGTCATCCTGTGCACTATCTGTGCGATGAGCAGGCGGATTGGTATCCCGACTTGGAGGATATGGAGTCCAAGATTACGAGCGCGACCAAGGCCCTCGTCATCATCAACCCCAACAACCCCACGGGCTCCGTTTACCCGCGCGAGGTGCTCGAGGGCATCGTCGAGATTGCGCGCAGGCACCAGCTCATGATTTTTGCCGACGAGATCTACGACCGTCTGTGCATGGACGGCTACGAGCACGTCTCGATTGCCTCGCTCGCTCCCGATCTGCCCTGCGTCACCTTTAGCGGCCTTTCCAAGTCGCACATGATTGCGGGCTATCGTATTGGCTGGATGGTGCTTTCGGGCAACCAGCGCTGTATGAGCGATTTCATCATGGGCATCAACATGCTCTCTAACATGCGCCTGTGCTCCAACGTGCCGGCTCAGTCGATCGTCCAGACGGCACTCGGCGGCCATCAGTCGGTCAACGACTATATCCGTCCCGGCGGTCGTGTCTACGAGCAGCGCAACTTTGTGTATGAGGCGCTCAACAAGATCGACGGCATCTCGGTGGTCAAGCCGCGCGCGGCGTTCTACATCTTCCCCAAGATGGATGTGAAGAAGTTCAACATCACCGATGACGAGCAGTTTGCCCTCGACCTGCTGCACGAGAAGAAGATCCTGATCACGCGCGGCGGCGGCTTTAACTGGGCCGAGCCTGATCACTTCCGCATCGTGTACCTGCCGCGCATGGAAGTGCTTAAAGAGTCGCTCGAAGACCTCGCCGACTTCTTCGATCATTACCGCCAAGCGTAGGGGATTAGGTATCTGCCGCCGCAAGAATCGAGGCGTCGCAGGATAGACATACGACAGCGAGCGAGCCGCATTTGCGCCAAGGTGACGTGAAATGAGAGGGCGCTGACCTTCTGGTCGCGCCCTCGAAATTGAACGTCAGATTGGCGTGAATGCGGCTCGCGCAGCGTCAAGTGGTCCGCCGTTCGGTAGAACGGCGGAACTAGATCACGACGCCGTTGCAGTGGTCGATTTCGTGTTGGATGATCTCGGCGGTGTAGCCCGAGAAGTTTTTGATGCGGTGAACGAAGTTCTCGTCCAAATACTCAACCTTAATGCGGCGATAGCGGGTGCAGGGGCGCTCGCCGATCAGCGAGAGGCATCCTTCGCTCGTCTGATAGGCATTGACCTGTTCAAGAATTTGAGGGTTGTACATCAGGAGCGCCCTGTTGCCGTCCTTTACGCAGATGATGCGTTTGCGCACACCGATCATGTTGGCGGCGAGCCCCACGCACTCGTGCTCATGCTCGTGGAGTGTATCCAGGAGGTCCTGCCCGGTCGCGGCATCGTCGGGCCCCGCGTCTTCGGAAGGCAGGCGCAAAAAGAACTCGGATTTCATGATGGGCTTAATCATGGCGGGCTCCTCATGTCTTATGCTTTCGTGGACTTTTAATAATAGCGCGGAAGGAAAGCTGCGCGTCCGCGTTACAATCTTTTGACGTTGGACCATGTTGCCAGATTCGTCGTGTACGGCGTCTGGCGTAAGTCTAGGGCTCATTTTTCGCCCTGGACTGTTCCTCTGGGGCGATGCGACTGTCGTTCCAAGAGGAAGGAAATGCATGGGGAGCAAATCTCAGCAACAAGTTCAAGCAACGCCATCGGCCACTGCGGCGCTTCTCGTCGTTATGTATATTGCAGCCTTTGTTGCCGCGTTTAACGAAAACATCATTAACGTGGCGTTGCACGACATTATGGCAGCCTTTTCGGTGAGTGCCACCACGGCGCAGTGGCTCGTTTCGGGCTACATGATCGTGACGTCGATCTTTACGGCCATCATGGCCTTCCTGTCCGGCCGTTTCTCGACGCGCAAGCTGTTGTTTTTCGCATGCGGATGTATGGTCGCCGGCGAAGTCCTGTGTCTGATCGCTCCGTCGTTTAGCGTTTTGCTACCAAGTCGTATTTTGCAGGCTGCGGGATCGGGCATCTTGTTCCCGCTCATGATGAACGTGGTGCTGTCTTGCGCCCCGCGCGAGAAGCTCGGTCTGTATCTTAGCCTGGGCGGTGCCTGCATTACGCTAGGGCCGGCGTTTGGACCCGTAATCAGCGGTCTTATGTGCACGTTGTTCGGCTGGAGGGCGGTGTTCGTAGTGCCGCTGGTGGGCGGCATTGTGGTCGCTGCGGCGGGCGTTAAGCTTGTTCAGAATGTCGGAGAGCGCTCGAGCACCACGCTTGATATTCTGTCGGTTGTTTTGCTCGCCGCCGGCATTACGGCATTCGTGTATTCCGTAGGCGAGTTCTCGACCAATCCGATTGCCGGCATCGTGGCGCTTTTCGCCGCCATTGTGCTGCTCGGCCTGTTTGCGGCCCGTCAGCTCAAGCTCGAGCATCCGGTGCTTAACGTGCGTCCCATGGCGAGCGTTCGTTTTTGGCCCGCGTGCCTGCTTGTGGTGGTGTCGATGATGACGACGTTCTCGATGAGCGTTTTGTTGCCGCTCTATTTTGAGGGCGCATACGGCATGACCGCACTTATTGCGGGCTTGCTCATTTTGCCGGCGATTGCCTGCAACGCCGTGACCTCGATTGTGGGCGGACGCGTGATGGACGCCCGTGGCGCATGGCCTCTGCTGCCGGTCGGCTTTGCCCTGATTGCCGTGGGGCAGACTGCCATCTCGATGACGGCGGCAAGTATGAACATCGGCGTCGTCGTGGCGCTGACCGTTGTGGTGTATGCCGGAGTCGGTTTGGTGCTGAGCCCCTCGCAAACGGCCGGCTTGGAGACGCTGCCTGCCGCTGAGCATCCCCACGGAACGGCATTGCTTAACACGTGGAACATGATTGCCGCATCGTTTGGCCCATCGCTGTTTATCGGTCTGCTCTCGAGTTCTGCGGCGACTGCCGGCGCGGCTGGCGCTGCGACCGACGTTGCCCAGGCGATTGGATTTGCAACTGCCGTGCGTGTGGCGGCTGTGATTGCCGTGGTCGGGTTCGCGACGTCGCTGGTGTACGCTCGTCGCGAGTCGCACATGTCGCATTAATGTGTGCACATAGATTCTGCAGCTAGATTGGATGGCAACACCATAAACTAATGGACGTTTTGCCGAGAGGCATGAATGTTTAAAGCGCAAAGAGTGCGCGACGGGCCCCGCGAATGGGGCGATGATGCCCGAGAGGGCTAAGAAGGAGTCTCATGTCCGAGAACGAAGAGATCATGAACGAGACCGAGAACGAGACCATGGCTGCCGAGGTTGAGGCAGTCGAGACCGTGGAGACCGAAGCTGCCGAGGTTGAGGCTGCTGACGAGGTTTCCGCCGAGGAGGAGGCCGAGGTTGTCGAGGCCGCCGTTGATTACGATGACGAAGAGTTGATGGACAAGATGCAGAAGGCCGCCCGCCTGCTGCGTAGCCGTCGCTTTGCTATTTCCAAGGAGGAGGAGGCCAAGGCCGAGCGCATGGCGAACATCGAACGCGCCATCAAGCTTCTTGACCTCAAGCCCAAGATGGAGCAGAAGGAAATGTCCGACCTGCTGGGCATGCGCCTCCGTGAGCTCGATGGCCTGATGGCCGAGGCCGAGGCTGCCGATCTGGTCGGCCGCATCGACGACGCCGAGGGCGATATGCGCAAGATTGTTGTCTTCGCCGCCGAGGATGCCGCTGAGGGCCTGGTCGAGCTTGCCAACAAGAAGGAGAAGCTCCTGCCCGAGCTTTCTTATGAGGAGGCCACCGAGCTGATGGCCGCTCTCGATAAGGTTATCGCTCCGCTCGTCGCCATGGGCCTGGACGAGGACCGCGGTCCTCGCGGCGGCCGTGACGACCGTGGCGGCCGTGGCGGCGACCGTGGCGGTCGCGGCGGCTTTGGCGATCGCGGTGGCCGTGGCGGTGACCGTGGCGGTCGCGGTGGCGATCGCGGCGGCCGTGGCGGCTTTGGTGACCGTGGCGGCGACCGTGGCGGTCGCGGCGGCTTTGGCGGCAACCGTGGTGGCTATGGCGATCGCGGCGGCAACCGTGGTGGCTTCGGCGGTAACCGTGGTAACGACCGCGGCGGTCGCGGTGGCGACCGCGGCGGCCGCAACGGCGGCGGCTTCCGCGGTAACCGTTTTTAGTTACGGCGTTTTACCAAACGCCGTAACGGGCCGACGCTGCGCGGGCCGCATTTGGACAATCTGACGTTCAACTTCAAGGGCGCGACCAGAAGGTCAGCGCCCTTTCGTTTCACGTCACCTTGCCTCAAATGCGACCCGCTCACTGTCCGTCCTCTGCCTGCGGCGTTGTCTTGCTCCGGATGCGGCAGTTAGGGACGTTCCTTTTCTGCCGGCAGCTTGGGACACTCCTTGTAGTCATTGGGGACGTTCTTAAACGACTACATAGAACAAGAGTGGATGATCTCCCGGTTTGAGCCTGCATTCAAGCTCAAAGTGGGAGATCATCCACTCTCGTTTCGTTTGTTGATTTCGATGCCTACATTTGTAGGAACAGTTCGTGGAGGCGGGTATCGTCGTCGAGCTCGGGGTGGAAGGTTACGCCGAGCTGGTTGCCCTGACGGGCGGCGACAATACGACCGTCGACTTTCGCTAAGGCCTTGGCGTCGCCGTGGACCTCGACGATGCGGGGCGCGCGGATAAACGTCAGCGGCACTTCACCGTCGATGCCGGCTATTTGCCCCTTGGTTCGAAAGCTGCCGAGCTGCCTGCCGTAGGCATTGCGCTCGACAAGTACATCCATGGTTTCCAGACGCGGCGTGCCCTTATCGTCATGGGCGGCAAGGTCGTGAGCCAGTAGAATCAGGCCGGCGCAGGTGCCCAGGACGGGCATACCTTCAGCGATACGGGCACGAAGCTCCTCGAGCATGCCCAACTCATCAAGCAGCTTCCCTTGAACGGTAGACTCGCCGCCGGGAAGTACCAGACGGTCAAAGTCCTGCTCCAAATCAGCCGCCTGCCTCAGCTCAATACAACGTGCGCCCAGCTCGGATAGTCTTGTCTCGTGCTCGGCAAAAGCGCCTTGGACCGCCAGCACGGCGACCGTTTGGTCTGCATAATCGCTCATGTGCGATCCTTTCTGCTGGACTAGCGCCCGCGCTCCTCCATGATGATCTCGATCTCGTCGGCGTTGATGCCCACCATGGCCTCGCCCAGGTCCTCCGAAAGCTCGGCAATGAGTTTGGCATCGGTGAAGTTTGCCACGGCCTTGACGATGGCGGCTGCGCGCTTGGCGGGGTCGCCGCTCTTAAAGATGCCCGAGCCGACAAAGACGCCTTCGGCGCCCAGCTGCATCATCAGCGCGGCGTCGGCGGGGGTCGCTACGCCGCCGGCGGCAAAGTTCACAACGGGAAGCTTACCCGTAGCATGGACCTCGCGCACCAGCTCGACCGGAACCTGCAGTTGCTTGGCTGCCTCAAAGAGTTCGTCGTCGCGCAGGGCAACAACGTCGCGGATTTGCTTTTGGATCTTGCGCATGTGGCGCACGGCCTGGACCACGTCGCCCGTGCCCGGCTCGCCCTTGGTGCGAATCATCGTGGCGCCCTCGGCAACACGGCGCAGCGCCTCGCCCAGATCACGGGCGCCGCAGACAAACGGCACGTCAAACTGGGTCTTGTCGATGTGATAGACGTCATCGGCAGGGGAGAGAACCTCGGACTCGTCGATGTAATCGATCTCGATGGCCTGAAGGACCTGCGCCTCGACAATGTGACCGATGCGGCACTTGGCCATAACGGGGATGGAGACGGCCTCCTGGATGCCCTTGATCATCTTGGGGTCGCTCATGCGCGAGACGCCGCCTGCGGCACGGATGTCGGCCGGGATGCGCTCGAGTGCCATGACGGCGCAGGCGCCCGCCTCCTCGGCGATGCGTGCCTGCTCGGGCGTGGTGACGTCCATGATGACGCCGCCCTTGAGCATCTGCGCGAGCTCGCGATTGAGTTTGACGCGATCGGCCTTGCTGGTCTGTTCTGCCATGGTTGCTCCCTTGGTTGGCATGTGCATTGCTTGACGGAACATCCTATCGGGGAGCTGGGTATGGCGAAATACTCAGTTTTCGAGATAATTACAAGGTCAGACTAATACCAGATTGAATTACCCGATAAGGTCAGGTGACAAACTCATGCTCGACTACAATTTGGAACAACGCGGCGAAGCATCGCTCTATGAGTATGTTTACCAGCAAATTCGAGATGATATTGTTGCTGGCCGTATTGCGGCGGGGGAGCATCTGCCGTCTAAGCGCGCCTTTGCCAGTCATCTGGGAATCAGTGTCATTACCATCGAGAATGCATATAGCCAGCTACTTGCCGAGGGCTATATTTGCTCAAAGCCGCGGCGTGGCTACTACGCTTGCGAGCTTCCGGATGCACCGGTTTTGGCTTCGGCTGCGGAGGGCATCGACCGAGATGCCGCCTCTGCGGGTCCCAGCGCGCATGATGTCAACGGACAGGTTGAGCTATTCGATGCACTTTCTCCTTCCGCTTTGGAGGCGGCGCGGCTTTGGCAAAGCGCACTACGGGCGACGCTGGCATCCGAAGATGAGCGCGAAATCTTTTCGCCCGCACCGGCGCAGGGCACCGCTCGGCTGCGACGCGCAATTGCTCACCACCTGCGTGGGACAAGGGGCATGAATGTCGATCCCAACAACATTGTTATCGGCGCGGGCGCCCAGCTGCTCGATACCATGTTGGTTCAGTTGCTTGGCGCTGACAAGGTGTATGCCGTTGAGGACCCGGGCTATTTACGTCTGACGCGCATCTATCAGGCTATGGGCTGCAAAGTTCGACATATCCCGTTGGATGATGAGGGCGTGGACTTGAGCGCTCTGCAGAAAACCGGGACCGATGTACTTCATCTGATGCCGTCCCATCAGTATCCGACCGGCCTTGTGACGAGCATTGCGCGGCGCTATGCGCTTCTGAGCTGGGCCGCCGAGCGACCAGGTCGGTATCTCATCGAAGATGACTTTGATTGTGAGTTTCGCCTTGCCGGGAAGCCGATTCCCGCGCTCGCGTCGATCGATGCCGCCCAGTCGGTTATCTACACCAACACGTTTTCGAAGAGCCTTTCATCGGCGTTGCGTTTGGCGTACATGGTGTTGCCCGATGAGTTAATGGAGCGGTTTAGGCGCAACCTTGGTTTCTACGCCTCGTCGGTGAGCTCTGTTGATCAGGTCGCTTTGGCGCGTTTGCTGGAATCGGGTGATTACGAGCGACATGTGAACCGCGTGCGCGTTCGTGCTCGCGAGGCGCGTGATGGCCTGATGGCGCTTGTGCGGAAGGTATTTCCGGCAGGAGAGGTCTCGATCGAGCATGCAGACGCGGGCCTTTACTGTATCGTGGTTGCGGAGCGTGGAGCGGGCGGAAGCTCTTTTGTGCGGGCCCTCACGCGCTCGAGTATCCCTTTTGTCGATATCAGTGACTGTTATTGGTGTGCCGATGGCGCATCTGTCCCTGAAAACTCAAGTCAAATTCTTGTTCAGTATGACGATTTGAGTCCAAAAGCGCTAAATACCTTGGAATCGCAGCTAATGGGAGCACTCTGCAACCTAAGTGAGTAGGCTTTTGGAACTTTGGCGACCAGGCAGTTTTGTAACAAGCTATCTACCTGCGGTTTTGAAAAGCAGGATGACCGGGCTGCTCGGGATGTTCAAAAAAGTCTACTCACTTGTCGCGCAAAGCTTCTGCATGAGAAAAAAATGGGGTTTTCAACAGAACTTCGTCCAGCTCTCGGCAAGCTTTTGGCCAGTTGGGGAGGGCTGTTGAAAACTTGGCAGTCCGTTCGGCACCATTTTTGGCGCGTTCGCGCCAATGCGTGACTGACTGGGTTGAAATTCGTGTTTTCCTGTGCCTATGAAGGATTTACTTTGTGACATATCGGCTTTTAGGTACTGGCGTTTGCCTCCTCAAGTCCGCGCTTTGTGTCCGCCGCTTCCACGACCGGAAGAAGACCGGCAGCGATATGATCTCGCCCGCAACCCGACGGCTGCGGTCGCGCTCGGTTTTCCGTTGTATACATTGGTTCGGACGAGAAACAAACGGACTTGTCCAGCCAGCATTAGGCAGCGGCTGTTTCTTGGTGAGCTTCCCAGGGAATCCGTGCTGGAAACGGAGCATGGGTTTTTGATTACGTCTCCTCTACTGACGGCATTCATCATGTCGCGGCACCTGACGGATCTCCAGCTTCTTTTGGTATTGGCGGAGATGTATGGCTTGTTTGCGGTGTGCGCTCTGCCGGCGGCACTTGAGGCGGAGCTTAGGCGTGCAATTGATTCGGGCGCGATTTCGACAACGTTCGGTTGGGTGCGCTGCCCGTCCGAGGACGGCACCGCCTCAAATTTATGGCGTCGAGACGCTTTGGTTTTGGGCGGAGACCTTGACCGTTTTTGTTCAGATGTTTGCGGGGTGCGTTACGGCAATAGATTTATGGCGGTATCGCAACTCGTTCCATTGGGTGCCGCGTCGCCTTTTGAGGTCGAGGCGTATTTGCTACTTGCACTGCCGCGATCCCTGGGAGGCGAAGGTTTTTGCGACATAGAGCTTAATGTTGAAGTGATGCTAGGCACAAGTGCTCGAGCGATTGTGGGAAAGTCCCGTGTATATATCGACCTACTTCTTTCTTCACCGGACGGTAGGCGACAGGTGGCCATTGAATGTCAGGGAAAGGCCTCGCACGGACGCGCAGGGGATGGCTTGCGTGACGCTGACCGCATGACGGCCCTTCAGGCCATGGGCTACGATGTGCTTCTCCTGACACACAGACAGATATCGGATGAGGATAGATTCCGCGCGATCGTTAAGGCCATATGCAGGATGCTCGATGCTGAATATCGTGATAAAAGCTCGGATGAGCAAAGGGCTGAGATATTACTCCGGTCTGAACTATTCATTGACTGGACAAAATTGGGAGTAATCGACGGAAAGATGCCCGTTAGACACAAAATGGCTCGATCGTGGACGGCTGCGAATCTAAGTGAGTAGACTTTTGTCACTTTGGCGACTAGGTCGTTTTGCAACAAGGCATTTACCTGCGGCTTTATAAAGTGATATGGATGGTCTGCTCGGCAAGTTCCAAAAAGTCTACTCACTTAGTTTTTGACGAGAAGCCGATGCCGAAGACGGTCCTATTTCAGGGCGTTAACAAGTTCGTGAGGCACGAAAAAGGCCCGGACCAATACGGTCCGGGCCTCATCGAGCTAGAGGTTATGTCTCAAGCGGTTGGCTTAGCCAAAGTAGCGCTTAAGCAGGCCGGCAAAAGCTTTGCCGTGGCGGGCCTCGTCACGAGCCATCTCGTGCACGGTGTCGTGGATGGCATCGAGGCCAGCGGCCTTGGCGCGCTTAGCAAGATCGGTCTTGCCGGCGGTGGCGCCGTTCTCGGCCTCAACGCGCATCTCGAGGTTCTTCTTGGTAGAGTCGGTCACGACCTCGCCCAGGAGCTCAGCGAACTTGGCGGCGTGCTCGGCCTCCTCGTGGGCAGCCTTCTCCCAGTACAGGCCGATCTCGGGATAGCCCTCGCGATGAGCGACGCGAGCCATGGCCAGGTACATACCGACCTCGGAGCACTCGCCCTCAAAGTTGGCGCGCAGGTCGGCAACGATGTCCTCAGAGACGCCCTCCATCTTGGCGACGCCCACGACGTGCTCGGCAGCCCACTCGAGCTGGCCCTCCTCCTGCTTCAGGAAACGAGAACCGGGAACGCCGCACTGGGGGCACTTGAAGTCCTCGGGCAGCTGATCGCCGTCGAACTCTTCCACATAACCGCAAACGGGGCAAACAAACTTCATGATTCGATCCTTTCGATCGATGGCGATTGTGCGCTCGTCCGGTCCCGTAAGGGCCCTCTCCGGACGTGCGTCTTGACGAGTTCTATTATCCATAAATGCAACCAAATGTGAAGCCTATTAGGAATGATTTTTAATAAAACAATTTTGAGATATGAAGATGTTGATTGATTAACGGTTTGCAAGTCATATACGGACGCCGCTGAGTACAATCGGTCGAGCAAATGTTGATCTATCAACAAATGAAGGAGTTTCCTTTATGCATCTAGCCCGTCGTGCCTGGTGCCGAACATATCAGACGGTTTTTCGCATTGCATTGCCGATCCTGCCCTATACCGAGCCGCGCATTTTAGAGCATGCCGAGGATGTGCCCGCGGTGCTTCAAAAGCGCTCGATCCAGAAGGTCCTTATCGTGACGGATCCCGGCATTGCCCGTCTGGGGCTCACGGCACCGCTTGAGACGGCGCTCGCATCCAGGGGGATTGGCGTTACGGTCTATGCCGAAACGCGTGCAAACCCCACGGTTTCAAACGTGGAAGAAGCGGCGTCTCTGTATCGAGAGAGCGCCTGCCAGGCCATTATCGGCTTTGGCGGTGGCTCGGCCATGGACTGTGCCAAGGGCGTGGGCGCACGCATTGCGCAGCCAAACAAGCCCATCAACAAGATGCGCGGCCTGCTGCGGATTCATCGTCGCCTGCCGCTGCTCATCGCCGTTCCCACTACCGCCGGTACGGGAAGCGAAGTCACGCTTGCGGCGGTAATTACCGATGACGAGACGCACTACAAATACCCCATTAACGACTTTGTGCTCATCCCGCGTTTTGCAGTCCACGACCCCGAGTTTACGTGCGGCTTGCCCGCTTCCATTACGGGGCAGACGGGCATGGACGCCCTGACGCATGCCGTTGAGGCCTTTATCGGGCGAAGCACCACGCCCTATACGCGTAAGATGGCGCGACAGGCGGTGCAGCTTATCCACGACAATTTGCTCGAGGCCTATGAGCATGGTGACGACATGCGCGCTCGTCGCAATATGCTTTCGGCGGCGTATAAGGCGGGCGTTGCGTTTACCCGCTCCTATGTCGGATATGTGCATGCCATCGCGCACAGTCTGGGCGGGCGTTACGGGATTCCGCACGGCTTGGCCAACGCCATCATCCTGCCGCACATGCTTCGCGCCTATGGCGAAGCTGCTGCTCCTAAGCTCGCTGATCTCGCCCGCATGGCCGGCATCGTGCCGGTTAACGCGCAGGACAGCCTGGCGGCCGAGGCCTTTATCGATTGGATCGATTGCATGAACGAGATCCTGGGAATCCCCAAATATGTCTCGGGCATTCGCCGCTCCGACATTCCCGAGATGGCGGCGCATGCCGATGCCGAGGCCAATCCGCTGTACCCCGTTCCGCTTTTGATGGACCGCTTGGAGCTCGAGCGTATGTACGAGGTCGTCGCGGGTGGTATGTTTGAGGACGAGAACTAGGAGGGTGCCATGAACACCGAGGAAATTGCGCGCATCGTCGGCGATCAGCGCACTTACTTTAAAACGCACGCTACGTTTGATGTCGATGCCCGACGTCGCGCGCTCGTGAGTTTACGCGATGCGGTACGGGCGCACGAGGCCGATATTGCCCATGCACTCAAGACCGATTTGGGAAAGTCGCATGACGAGGCATATATGTGCGAGATCGGTACGTCGCTTTCCGAGATTCGTCATCAGATCGCTCACGTGGCTCGATGGAGTCGTCCGCGCCTGCGTCCGTGTGACCTTGCCAACGCCGTGAGTGTGTGTAAAACGCAAGCCGTGCCCTATGGCGTCACGCTCATCATGGCCCCGTGGAACTACCCATTTTTGCTAACACTCGAGCCGCTCGCCGGCGCCCTTGCCGCGGGCAATACTGTGGCCATCAAGCCGAGCGCCTATGCTCCGGCATCGAGTGCGGTGCTCAAGCAAATCTGTGAAGAGGCATTTGATCCGCGCCTGGTGACGGTTGTCGAGGGCGGGCGCGCCGAGAACGAAGCGCTGCTCGATGAGTGCTGGGACAAGATCTTCTTTACCGGTAGCGTTCCGGTCGGCAAACTCGTCATGGAGCGCGCAAGTAAAAACCTTACGCCCGTGACGCTTGAGCTGGGCGGAAAGAGCCCCTGTATCGTGGATGCGACGGCAAACTTGAAGGTTGCGGCGCGGCGTATCGCCTTTGGTAAATGGCTCAACGTGGGGCAGACCTGCGTGGCGCCCGACTACCTGCTGGTCGATGCGCGCGTGCATGACGAGCTGCTGGACCTCATCAGGGAAGAGGCCCGCCGTATGTTTGGCGAGCATCCGCTCGATAACGAGGATTACGGGCATATCGTCAACGCCAAGCATTTTGCGCGCGTGCGTGGGCTGATCGATCCCGATAAGGTTGTGCTTGGAGGCACGGCGCGCGAGTCATCGCTCAAGATTGAGCCGACGATCCTAGACGGCGTGACCCCCGATGACGCCGTGATGCAGGAGGAGATCTTCGGTCCCATCTTGCCGGTGCTGACGTTTGAGAGCCTAGACGAGGCCGAGACGTTTATTACGGATCGTCCGACGCCGCTGGCCCTGTATATCTTTAGCCAGGACCGTTCGGTTCAGCAACGCTTTGTGCGCTACGTGCCCTTTGGCGGCGGCTGTGTCAACGACACGATCATGCACTTGGCTACGAGCCATATGGGCTTTGGCGGCATGGGCGCGAGCGGTATGGGGCAGTACCATGGACGCGAGAGCTTCGATACGTTTAGCCACAAGAAGAGCATCGTGAACAAGGCAACTTGGCTGGACGTGCCGTTTCGGTATGCGCCCTACGCAAGCTGGAAGCACAAGTTCGTGCGCATGTTTGTGCATTAGAAAAGGGCGCAGGTAATACGAACAAGTGTTCCTATTACCTGCATTTTGCGTTAGACTACTGTTATGGAGCACGGATGGGCCAACTCCCTTTAGAAGGGATTTGGTATGAACGTAAGCGATGTTATTTCGTTATTGGCGTTGTTGATTGCGGCTATCGAACTCGGTCTGTTTATCGGCCGAATGAAATAGCCGCCCCCGCGTAAGCGAAGACGGCCACTTCTCACGATGAAAACGTGTATCGGAGTTGGCAAGACCCGCGGCAACGGGTGCCATCCGTGTTCCTATCTTATCTGCAAGCGTTCTGTCGCGCAAGCGTTGAGGCAAACGATTGAAGGACGCAGACAGGATGTATTTGTGTCCGCACGGGACCGTAGACTTCTCAATAAGGTTACACACCGGTTTATCCGGCCGTTAGAGGAGCTGCTATGTACGAGCCTTCACGTGTTCTTCTGTCATTTCACATTGCAGGATTTCAGTATGCCGATGGCGCCTTGGTCCTGGGCGATCTTAAAGCGGGCGATAAGCTGACGCTGTGTGCCGAGCGCGATAATCCCCATGACCCCGAGGCAGTTGCGATCTACTATGGCAAGACCAAACTTGGCTACGTTCCGGGAAACGAGGTCGGCCCGCTGTCCTTGATGATGTATTACGGCCACGAGGACGTATTTGAGGCCCGCGTGCAACAGGTTGCCCCCGAGCGCAGCCCGTGGCACCAGGTGCGCGTTGGCCTCTATGTGGTGGATGCCCGCTAGTCGGCAATGGAGGCGGCCATGTTTGATGACGACGACCTGTTTGATCTGGCAGATGATCCGTTTGAGTGGGATGTGCTACTCGATGACGATGAGCTGGAACAGGACCGTAAGATGCGGCAGGACAAGAAAACTCAGGGTGACGCTTCGAAAAAGCAAGACAAGCGCCGCCGCGGACTGTTCGGCGGGCTCTTTGGATAACCGCCGCATCGCTACGTCTGTATACTTAGCACGAGTTGAACACGTTGCGAAATGAGGGCATAGACGATGATGTGGTTTACCGCCGACCTGCACCTGGGCGATACGAATATCTTGCACGACATGGACCGGCCGTTTGACTCGGTCGAGGAGATGAACCGCAAGGTCATCGATGCCATCAATGAGTGCGTGGCTGCGGACGACCGCCTCTATATTCTGGGTGACTTTACCTATCGTTTGCCCCTGGCGGAGGCGGTGCGCCTGCGCGAGCGTATCGAATGCCAGAACGTGACGCTCATCCGCGGTAACCATGACGGCGACTGGGAAGATTCCGACGTACCGCAGATTTGGGAAGACGTGCGCGATTACCTGGAGATTACTCCCGGCTATGCCAAGGGCCATCGTCTGGTTATGAGCCACTACCCCATGCTCAGCTGGAACGGCAAGGCACGTGGCGCCATTATGCTGCATGGGCATATCCACAGCAGGGGTGACCGCGCCAACGCACGCAACCGCGATCGCGAGCGCCCTATCTTTCGCTACGATGTCGGTCTCGATGCCAACGATTACAAGCCCGTAAGCCGCGATCAGATTCTTAGCTTCTTTGGGTTATAGGGCGCCAGAGCCACCACAAAGGGGACAGGCACCTTTGTGGTGGTTCTGGCGCCGTTGCCATTATGGCGGCGGCGCCTTTTTTGTCCGCGCGGCGCGGTAGAGTGTAGCCGGTTGATATTTGCGTCCATCGAGGAGCTGCTATGAACGAAATCAAGTGCCCGCATTGCGGCGAAGTTTTTAAGGTCGATGCGTCCGGCTATGCGGATATCGTCAAGCAAGTGCGCGATGCCGAGTTCTCGCGCGATCTTGATGAGCGCGTAGCGGCGGCTCGACGCGAGGGCGAGCAGGCGCTGGAGCTTGAGCGTTCGCGTTCGGCGTCTGCCCTGCAGGAGGCGGAGTCTCAACGCGACGCTCAGCTTGTCGAACAGAAGAACACTGCGGATCAGAAACTGGCGCAAGAAGTCGCCAAGCGCGATGCTGAGCTCGCCGAGCTGCGCGCCAAGCTCGAGGGCGCTGCCGCAGAGCGCGAGAGCGCAAGCCAGCGTGCGGCGGTTGAAGCCCGTGCCGACGCTCAAAAGGAGAACGCCGAGCTTCAGCGCGAGATCGACAATTTGCGTGCGCAGTTGGGGCGCAAAGATGACGAAGCAAAGCTTGCCGAAGCCGCGGTACGCAATGCGACTCAAAATGACCTCGCCGTGCGCGATGCTCAGATTGCGGAGTTACAGGCAAAGCTTGCCGCCGCAGATAAGGCTCAAGAAATGGCGCTCGCAACTGCTGCGGCCGAGGCGCAGCGTAAGCTCGAGGCTGCGCAAAACGAAGCGAATCGTAAGCTTTCCGATTACCAGACAGAAGTGCGTGAGAAGTTCTCGAATGCTAAGACTCAGTCCATGCGCGAGGCCGAGGGCCTTCGTGCACAGCTTCGTGAGCAAGAACTTTCTGCAAAAATGGAGCTATCGAAGGCGGTCGCCGCGGCGGAGCGAGAGCGCGATGAGGCACGTGCCAAGCTGACGAGCGAGCTGGCGGTGCGCGATTCTCGCGAGGAGCAAGCCAAGGCGGCACACGAGCTCGAGCTTGCGCAGGCCAAGCGCGCGAGCGATGACCTGATTCGCTACAAGGATGAAGAGATTGAGCGTCTTAAGGACATGAAGGTACGCCTGTCCACCAAGATGGTGGGCGAGTCGCTCGAGCAGCACTGCGAGACCGAGTTCAATCGCCTGCGCATGACGGCGTTTCCCAACGCGTACTTCGAGAAAGATAACGATGCGTCCGAGGGCACCAAGGGCGACTTTATCTTCCGCGAGTGCGACGCGAGCGGCAACGAGGTCATTTCGATTATGTTCGAGATGAAAAACGAGAACGACGAGACCGCGACCAAGCACAAAAACGAGGACTTCTTTAAGAAACTCGATCACGATCGTCGCCAGAAAGGCTGTGAGTACGCGGTGCTCTGCACACTGCTCGAGCCCGAAAGCGAGCTCTATAACGCAGGGATAGTCGACGTGAGCTATCGCTACGAGAAGATGTACGTGATTCGCCCGCAATTTTTCATCCCCATGATTACACTTCTTCGCAACGCCGCCATGGGTTCGTTGCGTTATAAGCAGGAGCTGGCGGAGTACAAACAGCAGAATATCGACGTTACGAACTTCGAAGCCAAGATGGAAAAGTTCAAGAATGATTTCGGTCGCAACTACGAGATCGCGAGCCGCAAGTTCCAAACGGCGATCGATGAGATCGACAAGACGATTAGCCATCTGCAGAAAACCAAGGAGGCGTTGCTGTCCTCCGAGAACAATCTGCGCCTAGCCAACAAGAAGGCCGACGATCTTACCATTCGCAAGCTCACGTGGGGCAACAAGACCATGAAGGCGGCGTTTGACGAGGCGCGCGGGGCTGCGCCAGAGACAAACGATGAGCCCGCCGAGGCGGATTCGTATGAGGTCGAGGACGCCGAGTAAGGCATAGCGTATAGTGCAAAAGCGGGGCCGCTGGCGATATTGCCAACGGCCCCGCTTGTTCCGTTCCAGTATGTACGGCTAGTCCTCGAGCAGGTCCTCGATAAAGCCGACGCGGTAGTTTTTGAAGATGACCTCGCCGCCGTCTTGCGTGGCGTCCAGATCGACATCGCCCATGATGCCAAAGTCGTGGTCGCCGTCCTCGTCGGCAAAGATCTGGTGCACGTGCCATACGTGCGCGGTCTTCTCGTCGGACTCGTCAATGGAAAACATCGCGGCGCTGCGGGCATCTCCGTCGGTGAGGATTTCTTCGTGCTGCTCGTGGTAAGCGTCGAGTGCTTTTTGCCAGCGGATCTCGCTCATGCCCCAGTCGTCGTCGAGCTCGCCCAGGTCGCGAACGTGCTCGCGGGCGGCAAGGGCCACGCGGCGGAAGAGTGCGTTGCGCACCAGCAGCGTGCAGCCGCGGCGGTCCGCAACGACTTCGTCGATGCCCTGCGGCGGTGCGGCGTCGAGTGCAGCGGGGTTGCCGGCGTTCTCCCACTCGTCCACCAGGCTCGAGTCCACCGAACGCACCACAAAGCCCAGCCACGAGATGATGTCGCGCAGGCGCTCGTCGCGCTTCTCGATCGGTACGGTGCGATCGAGGGAACGGTAGGCCTCTGCCAGGTAGCGCAGCAAAATGCCCTCGGAGCGGGCGATGCCGAGCTTTTGAATGTAACCCTTAAAATCGCTCGCGCTTTCCAGCATATCGCGCAGGACACTCTTGGGAGAGAGCTGGTAGTCGTTTGCCCAAGGCACTTCCTGGCAGTACTTGTCAAAGGCGGCATCGAGCAAATCCTCGAGCGGCTTTTCGTAGGTGACGTCCTGAATGCGCTCCAGACGCTCCTCATAGTCGACGCCGTCAGCCTTCATTTCGGCCATCGCGCGGTCGCGCGCGGCGCGCTCCTGTGCGCGCAATACCTGCTTGGGGTCCTCGAGCGTTGCCTCGACCATCGAGATCAGATCCATGGTATAGGTCTCACTCTCGGGGTCGAGCAGCTCCAGCGCGGCAAGCAAAAACGGCGAGAGCGGCTGATCGAGCGCGAAGTCCTCGGGCAGATCGACCGTCAGCGCATAGTCGATGTCCGGCGCGGCGTCAGTCGGGGCGTCGGGCGCGGGCGGCACCTCGGTGCGAACGACGACGCCGGAATCGATGAGCGTGGCGAAGATTTCGTCGGCGCGAACCTCGAGCTTAGCCTTTTCCTCGGGAGTCTGCAGGCTCGTCTCGATGAGGTCGTGTACGCGGGTTCGGGCATCGCCGCCCTGCTCGACCACGCTAATCACCATGGAGTGCGTGATGCGCAGGCGCGGCTTGAGCGTCTCGGGCTGCGTCTCGATCAGGCGCTCAAAGGTCTGCTTGTTCCAGGTGACAAAGCCCTCGGGGGCCTTTTTCTTTTTAATCTTACGGAGTTTTTTGGGGTCGTCGCCCGCTTTGGCCATAAGCTTGGCGTTTTCGATCTCGTGCTCCGGCGCCTCGGCAATTACCATACCCTCGGTGTCAAAGCCCGAGCGGCCGGCGCGACCGGCAATCTGGTGGAACTCGCGGGCGCGCAGACGACGCATCTTGTAACCGTCGAACTTGGTGAGCGCGGTGAGCACCACGGTGTGGATGGGCACGTTGATGCCGACGCCGAGCGTGTCGGTGCCGCAGATGACGGGCAGCAGGCCCTGCTGCGCCAGGCGCTCAACCAGTAGGCGATAGCGCGGCAGCATACCGGCGTGGTGCACGCCGACGCCGCAGCCGAGCAGGCGCTTGAGAATCTTGCCGAAGGCGGTGGAGAAACTCGTGCCTTTGGCAGCTTCCTTAATGGCCTCGCGCTGCTCCTTGCTAGCGATGCCAAAGTTGGCAAGCGACTGTGCCGTGGCAAGCGCGGCGTCCTGACTAAAGTGCACGATGTAGAGTGGGGCCTCTCCGCGGCGCATGGCGAGCTCGACGGTGCCCTCGAGGGAGGTCGTCACATAGTCGTAGCTCAGCGGAACAGGGCGCGGGGCGTCGACAACCAGGTCGCAAGCAGCGCCGGTGTGCTCCTCGAGCGAGGCGGCGATGGCGGTGACATCGCCGAGCGTGGCACTCATGAGCATAAACTGCGTGTGGGGCAGGGTGAGCAGCGGCACCTGCCATGCCCAGCCGCGGTCGGGGTCGGCAAAGTAGTGGAACTCATCCATGGCTACGCAGCCCACATCGGCGTCCTCGCCCTCGCGTAGCGCATCGTTGGCAAGGATTTCGGCCGTGCAGCAGATGACGGGTGCCTTGGTATTGATATGCGTGTCGCCGGTGATCATGCCGACGTTATCGCGGCCGAGCACCTGCACCAGGTCGAAGAACTTTTCGCTGACCAGAGCCTTGATAGGAGCCGTGTAGTAGCAGCGCTTGCCCTGTGCCATGCCCATAAAGAGCATGCCCAGCGCGACGAGCGACTTGCCCGATCCGGTCGGCGTGCCCAAAATGACGTGATCGCCGGCGGCCAGGTCCATGAGGGCCTCTTCTTGGTGATCCCACAGCTCAATGCCACGGTCGCTCGTCCATTCAAAGAAGCGTTCGAAGGCCTGATCGGGCGTGAGCCATGGTTCGGGCTCACTGCCATCCTCGGGCTCCCACCAGGTGGGGGAGAGCGCGCCGAGCGAGCCGAACTCGGCTTCGGTTCCCGTGCCGCCCGAGAATGAACTGGCGGCGCCGGCGCCGGAGACGGTGCCGGCGACGGTATCTGTCGTGGTCTGTGCCATGTGGTTGCTTTCTCTCGCGATTGTCCGCCAACTATTATGGCGTAGCGGCGGCGTGGGGTGCCAGCGCGCGAGAAAATGCAGGAAATGGGCGTTCTGCCCAGCCGTTTAGTGTAGTCGCTAGCTAAGTGAGTAGACTTTTTGCGATATTGCGAGCACATGGCTTTTGCGCAAGGGTTCTACCTGCGGTTTAGTTTTCGTTATGCGGGTTGTGCTTGGCTATTGCAAAAAAGTCTACTCACTTAGGTTTGAGGGTCGTTCGCTGACGCCTATTTTCACTTGTTTGCCGACGCCGCGACCATCAGAAGCCCCCTAGGACTCCTGCGGCAGGCGCTTCTTGCCTTTGCGGGCGCGGTTTCTAAAGTTCTCGACGGCCTCTTCCATGCCCAGAGGTACATAGGTGAGCTCATCGAGGTTATCGGGCAGGTAGCAGGCAAGGCTTTGCTCCTGCGCGCGGCCCGCCGCGAGCTGTTCATCGCTGGGCTGCGCTCCAGGTGTGGCGCAAATGCCATAGGCGGTGGCGCCCATCTCGCGCGTGCGGCGCTCGTACTCGGTCTCGGGATGCTCGGGATGGTCGCGGCGGACGTCGTCGCTTACCCAAAGCGTATCGTAGCCGGCCGCGGCAAACTGTCCCAGGGCGTAATCGCGCAACGGCTTGCTATCGGTGCGCAGTGTGACGGTAGCGCCGGCTGAAAAGAGCGGGCGGTAGAGCATCAGATGGTCGACATGGACGAGTCGTTTTTTAGCGTACTTGGCCTTGGGCTGCGGCGTGGGAAAGTTAATGGTGATGGCATCGAGCTCGCCTGCGGCAAACAGCTGTGGCAGCGATGCGGCGCCTCGGGGCAGGACGAGTGCGTTGGATAGCCCCTGTTCGCAGATTTTCTGCGCGGCATAGGCGATGCAGATGGGCTCCTGGTCCATGCCGATAAAGAGGGTGTCGGGCTCGCGGTGGGCGCGCTCGACCAGATAGGTTCCCTTGCCACAGCCAAGATCCAGGTGAAGGTGTTCGAAGGGCTTGCTGCCTGCGGGCGCACAGGCCTTGCGCCAATCTCCGGCATAGGCCTCGGGGTTCGTCTCAATCGCATCGGCGTAGCGCTCCAGGCGCTCCTCGAGCACAAAGTTCTTAGGCGTGCGAACGTGGACGGCTCCCATGAGGCTCCTTGGTCATAAGTTTGGAACGCATAGCTGCACGTTCCGTCAATGGATTGAAAAAGGGCGGGCATAGCTTGCCCGAAAGATGCGGTGCAGCCCGGCGGCGAGTCGCCGATACCTACAGGCGCTTGAGAATCACATAGCGGTTGAGCTCGCCGCTGCGACCGTCGGCATGGAAACGCTCAAGCTCGCGCACGGGGACCTCGCCACTCTTGTAGAACGTACGGACGCCGCGCACCAGGTCGGTGATCTGCTGATCGTCAAAGTGATGACAATAGCGGTAGGCGTGGCGGTCGTTTTGCCAGCCGATGAGGTGGTCGCCGGCTTCAAACTGCGCGGAATCGTAACCCTCAAACGGCGGGGTGAGCTCGGCGCGGGCCTCGGCGCGAACAGCCTTGCGCGCCATGCGCTCGTCGTTCATAAACTCCCAAAAGCTGATGGCGATGATGCCGCCCGGGCGCGTCTGGCGCACCAGAGCGTCGAGCACGCGTACACGGTACTCGCACGACGGCACATGGTGCATAAAGCCAAAGCAGACCGAGATGTCGGCGAGCGGGGCGTCGAAAAGCACGTCGGGCGTCTCGGCGGGGTTGAGCTTCATAAGGGCGTCGAGCACGTCGAGTTCCTGGAAGTGCAGGTTGGGAATGCGCAGCGCGTGGCCATGTGCATCGATGGCCAGGTCTTGGCACGAGTCGACACCATAGAACTCAAACGGGCAGCTGGCATCTGCTGAGGGGTTTGCGCCATCGACGCCCTTGGCGGCAAGTGCGCCGCCGGCGGCAAAGTTCTCGAATCGCATATTGCCACAGGCAAGATCGAAGACGCGGACGGGATGCTCGATCGTGGCGACGTCGAGCTGTTCGAGCGCGATATCCATGGTGCGTACCCAGCCGGGCCACGGGGCCTGGCGCGTATCGGAAAAGGAAGCGGAGTGCTCGCGATAGAACGTGTTGTTGAGCTGGATGAGCGATGAGGCGAAATCGCGGTTCACGGCGCGGAACTCCCTCCGTTGGCGGTGCGGAATAAACAGTACGACCATACTACCGTTAACGCCGCAACGGGGACAACCGAGCTGCGGGTCATTGCTTTGTTTGGACACATTTCCGCAGCTCATATGTGCCCGCAACCGCCGGTTGTCAAAAATCTCACTAGAATAGGTGGCATGCTTTTGGCAGTGGCGGATAGATTTTTAACTGTGCAAGGCGCCTTAAGAACAAAAACGGTCCGGCGGCACGGCTGGCATTATATAGGAGGAACCATGAATGTAGAAACTGCGCAGCGGCTCGCCGACCTTCGCCGCAGCAAAGGCTTTAGCCAAGAAGGGCTGGCACGAAAGCTGGGGCTGTCGCGCCAGGCGGTCAGTAAATGGGAGCGCGCGGAGAGCTCGCCCGATACCGAGAACCTGATCTCGCTCGCCAAGCTCTATGGCGTGAGCCTGGACGAGCTGCTCAATCCGAGCGATGAGATCGAGGACGATATCGAGTTTGAGAACGAGGACCGCGCCCGTCAGCGCGAGGCCGAGGCGGCAGAGCGCGCCCGTACCCATGAGGCGGCGGCACGCGCAACCGAGGCGGCAACACAGGCGAGTGATGCGGCAGCCAAGGCGGCGCAGGCGGCAAGCTGGAGTGCGCAGGCTGCCAATGCGGCGACGGCTCAGGTGACGGGTGCCGGTGCGGCCGGCCCGACTCCGGTGAAGGGCCCGTTCCAGTCGTTCCCGTATTGGGCCGTGTGCTGGCTACTGTTCTTTTTGCTGATGTTCCCGTTTGGTGCCGGCCCCTTTGCCGCGCTGATCTTCTTCACGATTCCCATCTATCACTGGGTGGCGCGTGCGCTCGATGGTGATTGGGCGCGCGGCGATCTTCAGGTTGGTTCGGCGCCGGTGGCGGTCAGGGCCCAGGGGAAGGATACTTCTGCGGAACCTGATGCTGACGTGGCTACCGCGGCCACCGCTGAGCCATGTGCCAAAGAAGGTGACGAATGATGAAGCTTTCGCATGAATCCAAGGTACGCTTGGGCGTCGGCATCGGAGCGTTTGTGCTCATCATCGGGCTTGTCTTTGGCATTTCGCGGACTTTGATTCATTTTGATGGCCCGTGGGATCTCGACGATTTTGTATCCGGCTTCTCTGGTATGGACGATGCGGTTGACGAGGACGATCTTTTGGATGGCGGTAACTATTCCGCTCAGCCTCAGCAGCTTTCGAGCGAAACCTTTGATGCCGACGCGTTCACATCGCTTGACTTGGACGTGACGTCGGGCACGGTCGAGGTCAAACACGTCTCCAGCGGGCCAGTGCGCGTAATTGAAAGCGGTCGCGTGGCAACGGGGACCGTTGCCTTCGATGCGGCAACCCAGAACCTGGCCGAAATCAAGGGCTCTACGCTCAAGATTCGCCAGTTCGATTGCGATGACGAGCGCGCCATTGACCGCACGGTTACCGTCGAACTGCCGCGCGAAGTTGCCGATAACATGGTGGGCATTACAGCGAATGTAGGATCGGGTGACCTGACGGTCGCGGGCATTGCGTGTCATGACCTCAACCTGACTTTGGACTCTGGAGACGTTGAGTTTACGGGCACCGTGACCGATACCCTGAATGCCGAGGTCGGTTCGGGCGATGTGACGTTCGAGCTCTACCAGGCCCCCGCGAAGTCGATGGACGTGAGTGTGGGCTCGGGCGATGTGGAGATGACGGTTCCGAACTCGACGGGCTTTAAGGCGAGCCTCACCTTGGGCAGCGGCGACTTCGAGAGCGATTTCCTTCCGCTTGGCTACGACGGCGAGACCATTTTGAATCTTGAATTCGATAACGGCGATAAGTCTGCTACGTATCGTTTTGAGGTCGGTTCGGGCGACATGTCGTTTGATCCGGAGTGACATGCGGTTTTCGGAGATCGGTACATATAGGCATGCTCTTTGATGGAGGCGCCGGAGCCGTGACGGGCTTCGGCGCCTTTGCCTTTACAATGGGGACATGGAACAGATTATCTTGAACATACTCGAGGCTCTGCGTCGCGGCGAGACCGTGGACGACAAAGCGCTCGTCAAACTGATACATGCCGAGGCGCGCCGTGAGGGTGCCGACAAACGCGATTTGGCCAAGCGCCGTCTGCTGCCGTTCTACCAGCGGGTTAAACGTGAGGAGCCGGTTCGGTGGGCTGCGTGGAATGTCGATTCCGATCTGGAGCGTCAACTGCTGCAGGTCCTGCGTATGAAGCCGCGCCGAACGGCCTCGGGCGTGGCGACCATTACCGTCATTACCAAGCCCTGGCCATGCTCGGGCGATTGCCTGTTTTGCCCCAACGATCTGCGCATGCCCAAGAGCTATCTGCACGCCGAGCCGGCATGCGCCCGTGCGGAGCAAAATTGCTTTGACCCGTATCTGCAGGTGAGCGCCCGTTTGACGGCGCTTTCGCAGATGGGGCATGCGACCGATAAGATCGAGCTCATTGTGCTTGGCGGTACCTGGAGCGACTATCCGGAAGGCTATCAGACATGGTTTATGTCGGAGCTCTTCCGTGCGCTCAATGACGATGCCGTCGCCGGCGTGGCGTCAAACCCCATGTTGGCGCGTCCGGGCATCAGCCGTGCCGAGGCGGGGCGCCTGCTCGATGACGCTCCCGCCGATGCCCTGCCGCCGGTGGTAGCAGAGCGCCGCGAGAGTTATCGGGCTGCCGGCATTGTGACAGACGAGGCCGAGCTCGCTGCCGGCGTTGCCGACGAGCAGGAGCGTGTGGATGCTGCCGTGGGCGGCTATAACCGCGCGGTGCGTCGTCTGTACGGCCCCGGTACGCCGTGGGGCGAGGTTGCCAAGTGGCAGACGGCAACGATAGAGGAGCTCGAGCGTCAACAGCGCATCAACGAGACGGCGAAGCATCGCGTGGTGGGACTCGTTATCGAGACGCGCCCCGATGCTGTAACGCCGCAGGCGCTTACGCTCATCCGCCGCCTGGGCTGCACCAAGATCCAGATGGGTATCCAGAGCCTCGACCAGCACCTGCTCGATATCAACGAGCGTCGCATTTCGGTGGCGCAGATCGAGCGGGCGTTTTCGCTTGCGCGCTTGTTTGGCTTTAAGATCCACGCGCATTTTATGCTTAACTTGCTGGGCGCCACGCCCGAGGGGGACAAGCGCGACTACGAACGCTTTATGACCGAAGGGGCCTTTATGCCCGACGAGGTCAAGGTCTACCCGTGTGCGCTCATCGAGGGCTCGCGTCTGGTGGGCTGCTATGAGCGCGGCGAGTGGCGTCCCTATACCGAGGAAGAGCTGCTCGATGTATTGGCCGGCGACATCGTGGTGACGCCGGCGTTCTGCCGCATCAGTCGCATGATCCGCGACTTTAGCTCCGACGACATCATGGTGGGCAACAAGAAACCCAACCTGCGTCAGCTCGTCGAGAATCGCTTGGCGGCTCGTGGAGAAGGCGCAGTGGTGCGCGAGATTCGCTATCGCGAGATCAGTACCGCGGGTGCCGACTTGGATGAGCTTTCTCTTGATGGGGAAGTGGCGTACGAGACGCCGGTGACGCACGAGCGCTTTTTGCAGTGGGTGACGCCGCAGGGCAAGATCGCGGGCTTTTTGCGGTTGTCGCTGCCCGACCATTCGTTTGTTGCCGCGCATGCGGACGAGTTGCCGACGACGCCGGACGAGGCGATGATTCGCGAGGTGCACGTGTATGGCATGGCGGCACGCGTGGGCGACCAGGGCCAGGCGGCGCAGCATCACGGGTTGGGGCGTTTGCTCGTAGAGCGTGCGTGCGAGATTGCCCGGGATGCGGGTTATACGCGCATCAACGTGATCAGCGCGATTGGTACGCGCGAGTACTATCGCCATTTGGGTTTTTACGATCATGGACTCTATCTGCAAAAGGGGCTCTAGATGAACAAGCCGAGTGTTTCTGCTGGCGTCGTTGCCGGCGTTGCCCTGGGAGCCGCGGCACTTGGTGCGGCCGCCGTCGCTGTTCGTGCTGCCTGTCTGCAGGTTGCGCGAACCCGCAATGGGTTGGCGCGTGTGAAGCGCGTGCACGATGGGGACGGCGATGAGATTCGCGTGTTGGTGCAAGGCAGCGTCTACCAAAGCGCAAGCTACGTCGGTGAGCGTTGGGCGGAGCCCGTCTTTGCGTACTATCGTGCGTTTGACGACGTGTTTGAGTCCGAGGATGCGATGCGCGATGCTTATGGTCACGGCATCAACCGCATGCTTGTGCTGGGTGGCGGCGGGTTTGCCTATCCCAAGTTCGCGCTGATGTCGCACGAGGGCTTGCGCATGGACGTCATCGAGTATGACGGAGAGATTACGCGCCTGGCGCGCCGCTGGTTCTACCTAGACGAGCTGGAGCGCGCGGCGGGCGATCGCCTGCGGGTGATAACCGCTGAGGCTCGCTCGTATCTGGGTGTGACGAGCGTGGGCCATCGTCGCTACGACGTGGTCGTGAGCGATTGCTTTGGCGGTGCCGAGCCCGTGCGCGAGCTGGCGACCGTTGAGGCGTTGCGTCTAGTGCGGGGCGGCCTGAACCCCGGGGGTATCTACGTGGCCAATATCGTGAGCGCAAACGAGGGGAGCGATGTGACGTTCCTGCGCGATTGCGTTGCCACGGCACTCGAGGTGTTCGCTCGCGCCTGGGTGGTGCCTTGTGGCGATACGGAGTTCGGCGGCGAGGAGAATTATCTGCTCATCGCCAGCGACGGCGACTACGCCTTTGCCGAAGCTGTGCCCTTCGACACCGACTTCCTCGGTACCGTCCTTCACGACCAGCATTGGGAGTAGTCAATTTGTGACGGGCTCTATGGTTTTGTCAATCATACGCTTCATCTATTTTCAGCATGACGCATCTGGACGCCCGGCGCCAACGCGCCTCATCTTCGGTTGATTCCGCCGCCCGCTAGGCCAAAATTGTCATCGGAAGTATCAAATGAACAAGCAAGCCACTACGCAACTGCACGTCTATTCCGCCTTTTTCGTTCTCACGGGATTTGTTTTAAATCGGGGCGTGTTTCTACTTTTCCTTGCGGAGAAAGGAATGTCTATCACGGAAATCACGCTTTATCAAGCCCTGTTCAACATTGCAACGGTCGTCCTCGAGCTGCCAACAGGGCTGGTAGGCGATTTCTTTGGAAAGAAGTTTTCGATTCAAGTGGGCGTGCTGCTGCTTTTCTTCCATACGGCCGGCATGCTGTTGCTCTCAGGCCCCTTTCTTGTCGTGCTTTCCCTTGTTGAGGCACTCGCCTACTCCCTTCAATCGGGATCCGAACAAGCGCTTTTATATGAAATTGCCCGGAATGCCGGTCAAGGAGAGCGCTTCCTCACCATCAACGCTCGGCTGCTCGCCGCGCAATCAATCGCTACGGGAATGGCAATTGTGCTCGGATCTTTCATTGCCCAAGTATCTTGGAGCGCCCTCTACGTATGTGTCTCCATTTTCTATCTCCTGCAGCTTTTCCTCCTGTATCCCATTGAGAGGACGGAAGCGACCCGTTCTGAAAGCTCTGAAAAGGGAAGGTTTGACACAGCCAAGATGTTCAGACGCGAAACCTGGCGCGTTGGAGAATCCGCTTTTGCGGTATTGCTTCTCCTCATCGGCACAAGCATGCTCGACGGATTCTACGGGAGTTATTACAACTTGAATCAGTTGGTATTCGACGCATTTGATGCTCCCGTCTCCATAATAGGAATCTTTTTCGGTGCATCCTATGCAGTAAATGCGACGGCCTACATTGCAGCAGATTTCTTCTCGTCGCGTTTCGGGAAAAGAAATACCATGCTCGGCTCGATGCTAATCGAGGCTGGCCTTTTCATGATTCTTCCGTGGCTCGCTTCAAATCCGCTGTGCTTGTTTGGCCTTAGCATGGTGCTTTGTTTCCTCCCAGAAGTGGTGTACATCACTTCGGAAAACTTAATCCAAGACGCGATAGCGGACGATCTCCGCGCGACGATCCTTTCCGCCGCGTCTCTGGTAAGGGCTCTCTTTTCCGCAATGTTTTTCTCCATATTTGGACATGTGTTGGGGTTATATCCCATTCAGATGGCGCTCGGTATTATCGGTGCAATCGCGATAGCGATTACTGCCGTTGTTTCATTAAAAATTGGTGGAATACATGCCTTCAAGAATTGATGTATCGATTGACGAGCTGCCAGAAGTTTCGAGCCTTCTTGATGGCTACGGGTGTACGCGTTAGCTTTGAATCGGTGGGCCTTAATGCCGAGGAATATCAGCGTTTTATCGATGCTGGCGGAATAGTAATGGTCTCGGGCGAAGATTGCTATATCTTACCAGGGGTGAACCGTTTAATCCTGCCCCAGACTAGTGACTTATAATTGCGGCTTCCCGTCTACGTCTGCACTAGACGTGGATGCGGGAAACTTCCCCTTAATGCAATTCACAATATGTTGAAAACTCAGGTCGTGGAACGCGATGGGTTTTAGTTTTTTTGGTGCTGCAGTCGGCAATTTACTCTGCGGGTTTGGCACTATGAAGGAATTTAGGCTTTTCCTGTAACGTTAAAATTACAACGATTGGTGGTTGTAGCTCTGCTTAGCAAATCTAATCCCTGAATATTAAGCACATTACGCGACAGGTGTACTTTACCGTTCTACCCCTTTTTGACCGTAAAGACAGGGGGTCTTCTTCCGGTTACCTTTTGTTTTTGCAGGGGAGGGGCCATTTTGACTGCTACTACATACGAGATTGATCTTATTTGCGGTCCATCGAAATCGTTGGACGACATTAAGTAGCTAAAATAGCCCCGTTCCAAAAAGACTGGTCTTAGGCGTGGTCGTGCCAGCTGCGGACACGCTGCTTCATACCCTCGATGTCGAGCACGCCTTCGGCGAAGCCTTTGCGCACGAGCTCTTCGGGAACGAACTCATCGTAACGATCAAAGTAAGGCACCTCGCCGGGATAGACGAGCTCGATGGGATCGAAGTCCTTCTCGGCCTCGGCGGCGAGCACCTCAAAGAACGTCTCCTCGTCGGCCTTCATCTTAAACTGCATAAAGTACGGGCGTGATGGGTCGAGTCCGCGAAGGCCAAGCTCCGTGGCGCATTTAATCTTGAGCATACGTTCGAGCGCCAGAAAGGCGTAGCTGCCCAGCCAGGGGAAGAGTACCCAGGTGTCGCCGCCCAGGTTGATAAGCGGTTTAGTTCCCGCGCCCGAAATCTCGGCGGTATGACGAGCCTGTGCAAGGCGTGCCCGTGCGTTGCCCATGAGGTACGGATATGCCGCGTGCTCGTTGAGCGCCTTTCGCATGCGCTCGAGTACGTGTGTATTGATGTCACCGGGGCAGTCGCCAAAGTAGGCCGGCACGCGGCCCTTGACCTGCGTGGCAAAGACGGTATGACGCTTCCAGTCCACTTCCTCGACGATCCAGCAATGGCCCGCGATGGCGATGCGCTCGCCAGGTGGTGGCGGGTTGACAATCGTGCCCAGTTCGGCCGATTCGCTACGAACGGTAAACTCCTCGTTTTCCTGGAACACAGCGTAGAACTTAAAGTTGTTGATGATGCGCTCGCCCGCGAGGCCCACGATGAGCCCACCGCCTTCGGTGGCCTGGATATGGTCGATCTTGATGAGGTGGCGCAGCAACACGCGATAGTCATCGGTCGAGACGCGATGGAAATAACTGAGCGTGAGCACGCGCTGGGCAAGTTCGGCCGGTGTGAGCTCGCCGGTGCTGGCAAGCGTCGACATGGTCTGGTGATAGAGCAGGCTGTAGGGGAGCCGATCGAGCTCGGGCGGCTCAACCCATTTTTCCTCGCGATAGAGTTGTACAAGCGCGATGCCTTGCAGGAGCTTCCACGGAATGGTCTCGGGCATCATCGTGCGCGGCTCGGGCTCCTCTTCGCGCATGACAAACCACATCTCGGGCGGAAGATCGCGGCGGCCTGTGCGCCCCATGCGCTGCAAAAAGGAGCTGACGGTAAACGGTGCATCGATCTGGAACGCGCGCTCCAGACGGCCGATATCAATGCCGAGCTCCAACGTGGAGGTGGTGACGGTCGTCTGTGCCTGTTCCTCGTCGCGCATAAGCTCTTCTGCCGTCTCGCGCAACGATGCCGAAAGATTACCGTGATGGATGAGGAAACGGTCGGGCTCGTGCCGGCTTTCACAGTAGCTGCGCAACATGGAGCACACGGCCTCTGCCTCCTCGCGCGAGTTGGCAAAGACCAGGCACTTGCGGCCGCGGGTATGTTCAAAGATGTAGCCCATGCCGGGGTCGGCGTTGTCGGGTGCGGTGTCGGTGGGGCTGAGCAGCGCCTGTTCGGTCGCTCGCGGGATGTCGACTTCTCCCTCGGGGGCCGAGGAGGCGTGACGGTCCTTAGGAACGGCCTTGCCCCGTGCCTGCTCGCGACGTTGACGGCGCTCCTCCTGTGTAAGCTGTCCACTATGGCGCATGTCTTGTCCGGATGCAGGCAGTGCCGTGGGTGGCGCCATCTCAATGCGCTCGCATGCGAGCACCTCGGCTTCCTGCGGACCTGTGCTCATAAATCCTCGCTGCTGCGCCTGGGGGCCCGAGTTGTAGAAGTGCTCCATGGAGATGCGCCACACGCGGCGCGGCTCCTCAAAGCGGGGAATGACGCAGTCGCGCCCTGTTCCCTGCGACAGAAAGGCACCCGTGCGTTCCGGGTCTCCGATGGTGGCCGAAAGGCCAATGCGCCGGGGCTGCACGCCCGCCATGCGCGAAAGGCGCTCGATAAGGCAGAGCGTCTGCCCGCCGCGGTCGCCGCGCATGAGCGAGTGGACTTCGTCGATGACCACATAGCGCAGGTCACAGAACATGCGTGGGATGGCCATGTGCTTGTGGATCAGGAGCGCCTCGAGTGATTCGGGCGTAATCTGCAAAATGCCGCTTGGCTTTTTGATGAGCTTGGCCTTGTGCGATTGCGAGACATCGCCGTGCCAGTGCCAGACGGGGATATCGGCCTCTTCGCACAGATCGTTGAGGCGTACAAACTGGTCGTTGATGAGCGCTTTGAGAGGACCAATGTAGAGGGCGCCTACGCTCGCGGGCGGGTTCTCCCAAAACTCGGTCAGGATGGGAAAGAAGGCCGCCTCGGTTTTGCCGGATGCCGTGGATGCCGTCAGGAGCACATTGTCTTGCGTGTTAAAGATTGCATCTGCTGCCGCAACCTGGATAGAGCGCAGGCTCTCCCAATCGTGGGAGTAGATGAAATCCTGGATAAACGGGGCATAGCGGTCAAAAGCGTTCATGGGCCTCCTTTCAACAACGGGTTATCAAACGCAGCGGGCAACAGGTTGTCGAATTGCAACATCGGTGTTTGCCCAGATAAAACCCGCCAAAATAAACCTGTCCCTTTTTGGCAGGTTAGATGGTGAATTCGGCGAAGTTGTGGTCGTCGTCTGCGGTGCCGGTGTCGTCTGTTGCGGCTGCCGGCGCCAGCGCGTCGCCGCCGACGCTTTGCAGCAACTCGGCCACGTTAGCATCGGGGTTTTGACACAGGATATCGAGCAGCTCGATAAAGTCGCGGATGACCTCGCGAGGCGTCAGATGCGTGTCGGCCCCCACGCGGCCAAACTCGATCTTGAGGAAGTCTACCAAGTCGTTCTCGGTAAGCGTGGGCGTCCAGCCAAAGTAGCCGGCATGGATCTGCATGAGCTTTTCGATGAGCACCAGCAGCTCCTCGTAGGTGAGCGGCTGCAGGCGGATGATGGGCGCGAGCATGTCTTTGAGGTCATCGCGCGCAAAGCGGCCCTGGGCGAGGCGGCTGCGCAGAGCCTCGTAGGAAAATACGCCGCGTCGACGGTCTTCGATGGAGGTTGGCGTGCCGCCCATGATCATGCCCAGGTACTGTGCCTTGCCTTGCAGTGTGTCGTTGTACATGGTCAGGATCTTCTCGTAGTTGTACTGGCGCGTGATGGCGTTGGGGATCTTGTACAGGTTTACGAGTTCGTCGATGAGCACCAGCATGCCCTTATAGCCGCTGCAGACCAAAAAGCGCGCGATGAGCTTGATGTAGTCGTACCAGTCGTCGTCGCTGATGATGGTCGAGGAGCCCAGCTCGGCGCGTGCCTCGCTCTTGGTGCGGTACTCGCCGCGAATCCATTTGGTCACGCGGCTCATGCTCTCTTCGTCGCCCTCAGAGACGGCCGTGCGATAGCGACGAAGCATGCGGACAAAGTCAAAACCGTGGACCATCTCCTCGAGCGGGGCAAGCTGGGCATTAACGGCTGACTCGTCGGTATTGGCGCACGAGGCGACCCAGCGATCCAGGATAAGGTTGAGCGCGCCGCCCTCGGGGCGCGTCTTGGTCGATATATTGCGGATGAGCTCGCGATAGGTGGCCAGACCCTGCCCCTGACCGCCCTGCAGGCGACGCTCGGGCGAAAGGTCGGCATCGGCGACGACGAAGCCCTCACCCATGGCGTGCGTACGGATGGTTTGGAGCAAAAAGCTCTTGCCGGCGCCGTAGCGACCGACCAAAAAGCGGAAGCTTGCGCCGCCATCGGCTATGAGGCTCAGGTCGGTGAGCAGGGCGCGGATCTCGACCTCGCGTCCCACGGTGATGTAGGGAAGGCCGATGCGCGGGACGACGCCGCCCTTGAGCGAGTTGAGAATGACGGCGGCGACGCGCTTGGGCACACGGGGTGCTGTGGATGTGGTATCACTCATGGTCTAGATATCCTCTCACGTCTGCTTCGTAGTCCTCGATTATCTGCGGTCCCGCCGCGCCGAATTCAATAACGGTGTCGCCCACGAGGTCAAAGAGCGCTTCGTTGATGTTGTCGACAAGCATGTCTTCGCTCTGGCCCGACCTCTCCACAGCCGATGCTGCCTGCGCCGCGTTCTGCTCGAGCAACGCACGAAGATAGTCTTCTGCGGCGTGGGCGAGTGCGGATGCGGTGCCGGCGGACATGGGCGTTGCGGGTGTGGGCTCGGGCGCGAGGAGCGGGGCCACGACACCAAACTGCTCGGTGGAGATGGTCGGCTCGTCAGCCTCATTCTGCTGCGTGGACGCTGCGGCCGGTTCGGCAATCATGTTTGCCGCGGGTTCGGCTTCCGGTTGCCCAGAATCTGCTTCCGCGGCTTCCGTAAGCGCATCGTCCTCGCGCTCCTCGTCGATCAAAAGCGCCTCGCGCGTCTGTGCTGCGGCGTTTCGGATATGCCCCAGCTGGCTCAGGTCGATATCGATCTTGACGGGCTGGTGTGCAGCGTCCCACGAAAGCCAGGCCACAATCTCATCGTCGATGATCTTGGCCAGATATTTGGGAACCTTTTCTTCCTTAAGGGGATGAGCGGGATCCAACGCCAAGCGCAAGCGCTGATCGCAGGCACGCATCATCTCGCCGAGCTTGCTGCTCTTTTGTCTGCTGCCGTGGATGCGCATGCATTCCCAAAAGCCGTTTTGGCAACGGTAGATATGGATGGGGTCCAGACGATATTCGCAGTCCTTGTGGCGCTCGGGGGCAAAGAAGACGGCCGAGGCAAACATGGTATAAGGCATGGCCGTCTCCTCCCCAAACAGGCTCGCCACAATGCCACTCTTTCGGTGCGTGTCATAGTAGCGGGCCATGCGGACATAGACGGCGCAAGCCACGTGTCGCAGGTCGCGATGGTGCGCATGGTTGATCCTTGAGTTGCCCAGGTTGTAGGTCGACAGCGCATTGATCGCAGCCATCAGTCGCTCCTCGCGCGCCTCATCGGGCGGCAGGGGGAGGGTCGGCTCGGAGGATTTGCGGCGTTTGGTTGCTGGTGTAGCGGGTGTAGGCAAGGGCTCGATATCGCGTGCCGCACGGCGCAGCTCAATGAGCGCCTTATCAAATAAGACCGTTTTGGAATCGCTGAGCAGTTTGGGGTCGAGCCCGTGGAATACGGCGTAGTCCTGCAGCCATACGCGCGCGAACCGGTCGATGCCGGGCTCATAAGCTCGGTATGATTCCCAAAAGGCTTTGATTTTGCGGAAGCCGTCGAGCGGATTGTCTACACCGATGCCGCAGATGAGCTCGTAGAGATATAAAAAGGCGAAGGACGTGGACGTCTCTTCCACTTTTTTGCGGCGCACCTGGGCGCGCCAGGTAAAGTAGCCGCGCAGTTGTCGATCGCTCATGGCGTTGTAGGTGGGAAAGTACGACTTAAACGTGCCGTTGTAGGGACAATCGTCTTCGAAGTCGGCCATCAGTAAGCCCTGACGGTAAAAAAGCTCCGCCTCTGATAGCCAACGCCCCGCGCCGCCCTTGGGATCATCCTGCCAGCGCGATATCTCGCGCATCTTGCGGTACTGGTCGGGGAGGAAGTTCTGCATCTGTCGGCCGGTCTTGAGAATCGGCTCGTCAGCATAGATTTTATTTGAGAAGCGGGCGGACTGATGGGTCCGAGCCTCGGCCATAATGCGCTCGATGAGCATCTTGACGTCCTGGTCGGCCACCGCCCTCTCCTCTCCCTATACGGTGTCGGTGACCTCATATCATAGCACAGCATCAAACAGATGTTCGAAATGCCGCAACGTAGATAGATTTAGAACAGGAGGGCGTAGATGACGGCTATGACGACGGCGGGCAGCATGTTGGCCGTGCGGAAGGTCTGAGGTCGGATAAGGTTGACGCCGACGCAGAAGATGAGCATGGATCCCACGAGTGAGAGGCTGTCGAGGGCCGCCGTGGTCATGATGGGGGAGAGCGCGCCCGCAAACAGCGTGATCGTCCCCTGGAACACGGCGACGGGCAGGGCCGAGAAGATGCAGCCGCGGCCGAGCGAGGCCGTCATGGTGCAGACAATGATGCAGTCCAGTGCACCCTTCAGGGCGAGTGTGGACCAGTCGCCGAGCAGGCCGTCCTGGATTGACCCCACAATGGCCATGGCGCCGATACACACGGTGAGTGAAGCCGAGACAAAAGCGTTGGTAAACTCGTTATCGCCCTCGCTGCCAGTCTTGCGCTTGAGCCATTCGCCGAGGTCTTCGATGGCGGCCTCCAGGTTGATGGCCTCGCCGATAAGCGAGCCGAGCGCAAATGAGACGATCAGCATGGTGGTGCCGGTGGTCGCCAGGGCTTTCCCATCGATGACGAGCATCTTTTGCATGGTGCCGCCCAAGCCGATAAACAGGACGCACAGCCCCGACGCCTTCATAAGGGTATCTTGGATACGGGGCGTGATAAAACGGCCGCCCGCTAATCCCAAAAGACCGCCCGCAATCAAAAGCACAACGTTGATGATTGTTCCCAAGCCCGGCATGAGCCCTCCCGTATTGATGCCACCTTGGCAATCGTAGCAGAATGGAACGCAGGGCATATCGCGACTTGTCTAATACGTTATATGAGTGGTATTAAGTCTGGCGTTCAGCGGGAAAGCCCTAGGTTGTCGTCGGAACGTAGGGATAGTATTCAAAGCGTAGCGTCATCAGCCGTTGCGGGGACTCGATGCCCGCGGCGATGATATCGGCATCTCGGGCGCGGTCAAACCCTTCAAGTTCAATCTGGTACGAGACGTCTTCCATAATGTCCAGACGCCGCCAAGCTTGGAGCGTGTCGCCATCGAATTCCAAGGTTTTGCTTCCATCTGGGGCAACGGCGTATAGGCGCAGCTTGGCAGTGGTCGCAGGGTCGACGATCGTGATCTTTTTGATTTCGTTCCGAGTATTCTTGGCGCCTAACAAGGTGAGCAATGTTGGTGCCACGATTTCACCCGATGGCAAAAAGACGACCTCGACGGACTCCGGAAATGCAATGATGGCAGATTTGCGAACAGGTTGATTGGCCGCGGCAACTTCGATGCTTGCTGCATCGACGGTCGTCGTGTGGTCGAGTGCGGTGAGCATGCAGCAGTTGCCCTCATCGACATCTTGGGACGTCGCAAGGCCTAGGCTGTCCTCGAGTTGGGGATCGTTTGGCTCGATAACAGCTTCATCCGGTTCCTCTGAAGGGGCGGAGATGCCGTTTGTCGGCAGTGGCGCGCTGTCTGCTTTCTCCTCTGTTATGGCTGCGTTCGTGGTGCCATCTTTTGATGGGAAGGCCATTTCGTTCAATACAAAGGGGGCGACCCCGATGGCTCCAGCTCCATTCCATTCCATTTCGAGGAGCGCCAGGTCGGCAAGTACGTGCTGCCTGTCTTGCGTTTGGACATCGATCTCGATAGGGCAGAGTTTCGCCCCTCGAGTAAGGCTGAGCGACCCGTTTTGCTTATCGTCTTTGATTTTGGCGCCTTCGGCATTGTCGGCGTAGAACAACAGGGGGGTCTCTCCCGTTGCGACGGCGTCGGTGCTGGCTTTGGTTATCCGCAACGATGCCGTGAATGAGAGCGTGGGCTGCGCGCCGTCGGCGTGCGAGACAACGCAGCCCAGGCATACACCTCCTTCTTCTTCGAAAAACGCGCTGTCGAAGGCGACCTTCGCTTCGTTCGCCGAGTCATCGACCGAAGCGATGTCGATGCGTAGCTCCAAATCGCAAGGGTCGTCATCTGCATCGAGCGCAACTGAGCGCCACGTGCAGATGGCGCATCCTGCCTGGGAGCCGTCCGTCTTGTCCGAACGCTTGATATCCACGACTATCGAGCTGTCCGTGTCCTGACGAAGGCATCCCGAGGTCGAGACTGTTGCCTGTGTGAGCGAAAACCGCTTGCACGCAATGACGCTCGACGGGTCTGGTGCGGGGCTTAGGGCTGCCGGCAAGGAGTCCGCCATGACGGGGGTCGCCCAAGCGGCGATAGGCGTTCCGGTTGCGAGTGCGCCGCAGAGCGCGACGACGGGCAAAAGGTTCTTCGATGCCATGGGGTCTCCTTGCTTTATATTGTGCGAGCTGGTTGTGTCTTATTGCTGGTTGCGTTTGATGCACAGTCCGAGGCCGGTGGCTCCCACGCCCGCCGCAGCGACGCTTGCTGCCAAGAGCTGCTTTTCGTCGCCTGTCTGCGCCAACGGTTCCTGGTGGTTGCCGCGGTCGAGCCCCGAGAGGTCGACCGTCACTTGCGTGGCGGCCTGAGCCTGTTCTTGCTGGGCAAAGGCCATGGCTGGCCCAAACGCTAGGATGCTGACGGCGGCGGCCAGGGCGATCACCTTATGCCGTGTGCGCACCGGGCTCGACCGTCCAGGTGATTGTTGCAACTTGATCGCCTTCGCCGGTTACGTGGAAGATGTCGCGCGTGACGCGGGCGACATTTCCGCTCGTCTTGAGCTTGATCTTGTCCGAACCGCCGGCAATACCCTGATAGCCCATATCAAAGGTTGCGTTTTTGGAAAGATCGATTCCCGTTCCCTGCATTGCGGCACTGGCGTCTTGGAGCGCGCCTTCGGGACCGACCTTAAAGTCGATGGAGTTCTGAGCGGTTCCGGTCTTCGCGTCGGCGGCAATGGTCCAGGTGTTCATGGCATCGATCTTCATGTTGGTGACATGGATGCCGTAGGCCGAAAGGTTGTCGATGGTGGTTGCATCTTCTGAGGGGCCCTGAAGCGTGCCGTCGGCCTTGGCGATGAACGGAATAACCGTCGGAACTTTGAAATTAACGTTGTCGATCTCGGTCTTGACCATTACCTTCGTGCTTCCAACACGCCCGGCTGCCATAGCTGGCGTCGGGGCGGCGCCCATTGCGAGCGCGAGCGCGAGCCCTGCGCCCACGACGAGCGCTCTGGCTCCGTTCATGTTCCTGGTGATGTCCATGGTCGTTCCTTTCTATTCGCCGCGGGCCGTCCCCGCGATGATTGGACGAGTGTTGGTGACTGCGCGCAATGACACAGCGGGCGTTAGGGGCTAGCTCTCGGCCTGTTCCACCCGGACCTTGACGCGCGTCGGATTGCCGTGGTTGTCATGGGTCTTGGTGTCGAGTGCCTGGATTTCGATATACGCTTCGCCTTCCTCGATATCGCCGGCGGGACACGTCTCAACCGTCTTGCCGGTTTCGACGATGCCGGACTCATAGATGGTCTCGTCGTTTTGAATGACGCGGAATCGCTGGGGAAACTTGTTGTCCTGGACGTTTTGCACGTTGACGCGCAACTTGCCGCCTTCCTGCAGCTGGGCGACCGGCGCGACCGAGATCGTCATCATGTTGTCGCGGACGATGGCGTCGAGCTCGTCTTGGATTTCTTGGCGCGATTTGCCCTCGGCCGTCGTGACCGAGGCGCCCGCTTCGGGTACGGGCTGTGTCTGCCAGGCGTACAAGCCTACGGCGACGAGGGCGCAGACGATAGCCAAGCAGACAGCGATGAGTTTCTTGCGATGTCCCGGACTCGCGAGCCGGGGCAACTTCTTCGCGCTCATGCGGCGTCCTTGGTGGTGTAGACGCGTGCGAACGTGGACGGGTCCGCTCCAAAGAGCATGTGAAGCATCAGACGGCGCGAGTAGACAAGCTCATCGAAGTCGGGAGGGAGCTCGATGTCGTGGATGCATGCGATGTGGTGGGCGAGTGCCGAGAACGACTCAGGGTCGCAGATCACATCGGTAGTGACGTGGTAGACCGTCGTGTCGGGGAATGCCTCTTCTTCGAAAGGCAGGAGATGGGGATCGTCGTCGACTTCGATGGCGACACCGTACTGGGGCCAGTAATATGCCATAGGAACCTCCCTGCTTCTGGGACCAAAACTTCTATCGGTTTTGGCTGTCGATGCCGACCGTATCAGCCACTACTTGACCAAAAGCTGACCAAATACTTGACGGATTCGCATCGTCGCAGGTAACAGGTGGTAAAAATACTTCAACATTTTTTGAGCGCCAATTTCGCGATCGTTGGCGGCAAAGCGATATGTGTAAAAAACATCGCCTGCCGAGATGTGGCGGCCGCTCGCCGAATTGCACGAACGTAAAAATCCTCAATTATGGAGACGGTCTCGAACACGTCAACGAAACGATGCGGTAACATCTCCCTGCAAACACTGTAGTTAGCTAAAGGGGAGTTCTGCATGTCTGCAACTATCAAACCCTTCACTGATGAGTTCGAGGAATACGGTCGCGACGAGTCTCGCTCGTCGGGCGAGGCCTCGAGCATTTCGTTTCCAACATCGGAAGACGAGGTTCGCGCCATCTTGCGGCAGCTCCATGCCGAGCGCGTCTCGGTAACGGTTCAGGGCGCCCGGACCGGTCTTGCCGCCGGCGCCGTGCCCCATGGCGGCCACATTCTCAACACTTCCCGTACGAATCGCTACCTAGGCCTTCGCCGCGATGAACAGGGTCGCTTTCTGCTTCGCGTAGAGCCGGGTGTCGTGCTGTCCGAGTTGCGCAAGCAACTGGGCAAAAAGGTGCTTCCGACCGCAGGCTGGGACCAGGCATCGCTTGAGGCCTACGAGGAGTTCCAAGAGGCCCCCGAGCAGTTCTTTCCCACCGATCCCACCGAGGCATCTGCCTGCTTGGGCGGTATGGCGGCATGCAACGCCTCTGGCGCACGTAGCTACGCTTACGGTCCCATGCGCCCCCACATCACGGGTCTTCATGTCGCGCTGACCGATGGCGACCTGGTCGAACTTCAGCGCGGCGAGGTTTTTGCGCAGGGTCGTCGCCTTTCGCTCGTCACGGTGCAGGGCCGCACGCTCGAGCTTGATCTTCCCGCCTACACCATGCCCAAGACCAAAAATGCTTCGGGCTATTTTGTTGCGGACGACATGGATGCCATCGACCTCTTTATCGGCGCCTGCGGCACGCTCGGCGTCATTACGGAGCTCGAGATTGCCCTGCAGCCGGCACCGGCGGTCGTTTGGGGTGTGAGCTGCTTTTTCGATAGCGAAGACAAGGCCGTGTCCTTCACCGATTCCGTGCGCCCCGTCCTGTCCCACGCGGCCGCCATCGAGTATTTCGATGCGGGCGCCCTGGATATCCTACGCCGCCAGCGCGAGCAGTCGACGGCGTTTTCTTCGCTGCCGGCGCTCGACAAAGAGGCCAAGGTCTGCGTCTACGTGGAGCTCGACTGCGATGATGAAGCCCAGGCGACTGAAGAACTGTATCACCTGGGGTGGGTATTGGAGCTTGCGGGCGGCAGCGATGATGCGACGTGGGTCGCGCGTACCGAGGTCGATCGCGAATGCCAGCGATTCTTCCGCCATGCGGTGCCCGAGAGCGTCAACATGCTTATCGACGAGCGTCGTCGCACCGACCCCACCATCACCAAGCTGGGCTCGGACATGTCGGTGCCCAACGCGCGCCTGGCCGATGTGATTGCCCTCTATCGCCGCACGTTGGCCGAAAGCGGTCTTGAGTCCGCCGCGTGGGGCCATATCGGCAACAACCACCTGCATGTGAACATCCTGCCGCGCGATGCGCAGGATTACCGCCGCGGCGGCGAGTTGTTTGCCCAGTGGGCCTCCGAAGTTACGGCTATGGGTGGCGCCGTCTCCGCCGAGCACGGCGTCGGCAAGATCAAGGCGGGCTTTCTCGAGACGATGTACGGCCACGAGGCCATGGTCGAATCGGCGCGGCTCAAGCTCCAGCTCGATCCTGCCGGACAGCTGGGTCGCGGCAACCTGTTTTCGGAGAAGCTCTTGGATGAACTCGTCCAGAAAGGGGGCGCGTGAAGATGAGCGATTTCCATATGGTGGTGTGCGTCAAGGCGGTGCCGGGAAGCACCGAGGTCAAGATGGACCCCAAGACCAATACCATTGTGCGCGACGGCAAGCAGGCGGTCATCAATCCCTTTGATGCGAGTGCCCTGGAGTGCGCGCTGGCGCTCAAGGACGACTTTATCGGCTTTGGCATGGATGTGCGCGTGACGGTGGTGTCGATGGGTATTCCCGCGACCGAAGCGCTGCTGCGCGACTGCATCGCCCGTGGCGCCGACGACGCGCTGCTGCTAACCGATCGCGCCTTTGCAGGTGCCGATACCTTGGCGACCACGTATGCCCTCAAATGCGGTATCGAGGCGTTCGACGAGGACTTCGACCTGCTTATCTGCGGCAAGATGGCGGTGGACGGCGATACGGCCCAGATTGGTCCCGAGCTTGCCGGCGCCTTCGAGATTCCCTGCGTGACCGATGTGAGCTGCGTGCAGAGCGCGGGCTTTACGACGTGCGGTTCGCTGGCGCTCGTTCACGGATGCGATGCCGGCGAGGAGACCGTGTATCTGGAGATGCCCTGCGCGATGACAACTGCCAAAGAGATTGGCCAGCTGCGCATGCCGAGCATTGCCGGTATTCGTGCGGCAGAGGAGGCGGACGTGTGCGTGGTCAGCGCTGCCGACGTGCATGCCGACCCCGCGCGTTGCGGCCTTGCTGGCTCGCCGACGCAGGTCGTGCGCTCGTTTGTGCCCGACCGCGATCAAACGTGCGAAGCCGTTGAGGGCACACCGACCGAGCAGGCGGCAAAGCTTGCCAAGATTATCGAGGGGATGGCATAGATGAGCGGACTGATTATCGATAGCGAAGCCTGCATCGGCTGCGGTCGCTGCGTTCGTGCCTGCGCCTCGGGCGGTATTGTGGTGGAGGGTGAGCGGCCAAACCGCTGCGCCCGCGTAACCGACGGCTGCATCCTGTGCGGCGGCTGCGTCGACGCCTGTCCCGTTAACGCCATCTCGATCGAGCGCGATGAAGCCGTCGGCACGGTGGACCTCGACGCGTATCGAGATATTTGGGTATTCGTTCAGACTGACGAGCATGACACTGTAGCCCCTGTGGCCTATGAGCTCATGGGCAAGGGCCGCGAGCTTGCCGATGCCCGCGGCTGCCGTTTGGTGGCACTAGTCGGCGTGAGCCCCGAGAGTTCACTCGAGGAGCTTGAGCATTTGGTTTGCGCCGGCGCCGACGAAGTGCTGGCCTGTCGCGACGAGCGTCTGCGTCAAAACGACGCGGAAGTCTATGCTCGTCTGATCTGCGATCTGGTAGCCGAGCGCAAGCCCGAGGCCATCCTCTACGGCGCGACCGCCTTTGGTCGCGAGCTGGCGCCCGGCGTTGCCGTCCGCTTGCAGACGGGCCTTACGGCTGATTGCACCGTGCTTTCGATGGATACGGAGACGGGTCTGTTGCAGCAGACGCGCCCGGCGTTTGGCGGCAACCTGATGGCCACCATCGTCTGCCCCCATTACCGTCCCCAGATGGCAACAGTGCGTCCCGGCATCTTTAAGGCGCCCGACTTCGACTACGGCCGCTCCGGCACGATCACCCAGGTGGCGCTTGCAGAAGACGTTAAGGCCCGCGTCGAAATCTCGATTCCCGCCGAGGAGTGGGGACAGCAGCCCTCGATCGCCAATGCCGAGCGCCTGGTCGTGGTGGGTCGCGGCATTGGTTCCAAGAAAAACCTGCCGTTGATGCGAAGGCTCGCCGAGGCTCTGGGTGCCGAGCTTGGTTGCACGCGTCCCGTCGTGGAGGCGGGTTGGCTGGAGTATCGCCACCAGATTGGCCAGACGGGCGTATCGGTTTCGCCCAGGCTTCTCGTGAGTATCGGTGTTTCGGGCGCCATCCAACATCTTGCCGGCATCGGTGGGGCGGAGTGCATCATCGCCATCAACGAGGACCCGGATGCCCCCATTTTCGGTGCTGCCCAGTACAAGGTTGTTGGGGACGCCGTCGAGGTCGTCGAGGAGCTGCTGGCCCAGCTTGAGCGCTAGGCGCGCGCCAGCCAGTCGCGCATCTCGTCCTTTAGGCGGCTCCAAGTTGCCTGCGTGGCGGGGTCGGTAAAGGGCCGCGTAATGCCAAAGGGCGCGTCGAGCAGGCGGTGGATATCGCCCTGTTCGCGCGCCAGCGCGCGGCTTGCTGGATAGACGAGCTCAAACATAAAGCAGATAAGCCCCACCAAGAAGTCGGCGGGCTCATCGCGCTCATCGCGTGCGACGCAGCGGTGCTCGTCAAAGGCGGCAAGTGTCGGCGACGAGAAACGGCTGCCGAGAAACGTCTTCTCGTCCACCTTGAGGATAGTGTCGACAGTGCTGTCGGCGATGGTGCGCATAATGTCGATCTTGTCGCCATCGCGCACGATATCGCAGAAGCTCCGCGTGCGCTCGTCGAGCTGCGCGGGTAGACGGAAATCGCTGTGATAGGCAATGCTCGCTCGGATGAGCTCATCTTCTGCCGGGTCATCGATAAAGTCGCGGATGCTCGTTACGGCGGGTGCATCGGCGGGATTCTCGCCAAAGAGGACCTCGATGCCCAGCGCCGCATGGCTCATGCTCTCGGCGTCCTTAAAGGTGTCCCAGCGTCGCAGCTGCTCAAAGCGGCCCATATCGTGTAGCAGGCCGCAAAGCCATGCCAGGTCAATATCTTCTGACGACCAGCCCTGCTCGCGCGCTACGGCATCGCATGCCTCGGCCACGTGGTACGTATGCTCGATTTTGAGCGCGATGCGTGGGTTGGTGGCGTCGTAGGCATCGGTGTAGCTTTTGAAGGCCGCGCGCGCCCGGTCTCGATCGATAGCTGTCATAATGACTTCCTAAAAAGTTGTGTCTTTCGATCCGGTGGCAATTGTAGGTGAACTCGGTTGCTGCCGGATGATGATTCTGCCGTGTCGCTACATGCGGCTCGGAGACCTTGTCAGGATGAGAAACGTATGGTGCTCAAAATCGTTAGAACCGTCTGGCCAGTGATGCTTACCTATGTTGCAATAGGCGCGCCGTGCGGAATGATCATGGGGCAGACGGGAATGGAGCCCTGGATGGTCTTTGCTCTAAGCAGTACGTTTGTGACGGGCAGCGGCCAGTTTATGATCTGCAACCTGTGGCTGGCGGGTGTGCCTGCAGCATCGATCGTCGCGAGCGTCGCCGCAATCTCCTCGCGCTTTGCGCTTTACTCGGCATCGATCGCACCGCATCTGAGGGGTGCCTCGAAGCGTCAGACGCTGGCTGTTGCCGCGACACTTACCGAGGAGGCATATGGCATCTCGCTTGCCAAGTTGGTTGAAGGGGAGGATTGGGGCCCGCGCGAGTCCTTTGTGCTCAACGTAATCCTCATCGCAACATGGGGCGTTTCGTGTACGATGGGCGCCATCGTCGGCGCCGTTGTCGATGTTCCCACCGCCATTGCAGCCTTTGTCTGCACCTCGCTCTTTATCTGCCTGCTCTTTTCGCAGCGGCTGTCGCGCGGTAACGTTGTCGCGGCGGTTTCGGGCGCGGTGTCCGTCGCCGTATGCAAGTTCTTGGGCCTCGCGAATATTGCCGTGCCGGCAAGCGTCGTGGTCGGCATTGCCATTGCGCTGGCGTGCGATGCTGTATTTGACGGAAGAGGTGCCCGCGATGCCCGCTAACGAGTTCTTGGTTCTGTGGCTGTCGTCGTGGGCTGCTATCGCGTTCTTTCGCATCGCGCCGGCGTTCGCCTTGCGCGGGCGGACCCTGTCGCCCCGCATTACCGAGGCCCTGGGCTATATCCCGCCCGCTGCCTTTGCCGCGCTGGTCGCCAACGACTTGGTGAACCCCGGCGCGTTCGACGCGGGACTCTGGCCTGCCTTGGTTCCCTGGATTGCGGCCACCGGCGTCGTGGCGGTGGCAATCAAGACAAAGTCGATGTTGTGGTGCTGCGTTTCGGGCATCGTGTTCTATATCGTTTTGAGCCTCGTATAGGAGCAGGACGCGTTATCGTCCCGGCCTAACGAATCGAATTTCTCACCGAGGCGGTCTGCTTCTTCTGGTACCATGGTCAAACTTTACTGTAGCAAAGCGTGACGTGGGCTTTTGTTCTGCGTCAGCGGAAATGGGGGTTTCATGGCACAGGAAGCGACCGCCAGCGAGCAAAAGAAATTCAAGGTACCGCGCATCCCGGGCGACATCATGATCTATCCGATGATCGTCGGCCTTTTGCTCAATACCTTCTGCCCGCAGGTCTTTGAGGTCGGCGGCTTCTTTACGGCTGCCTGCCGCGGCGGCTCCAACACCATCGTTGCCGCGATCTTGCTGTTCGTGGGCGCCGGCATCAGCTTTAAGTCCACGCCGGGCGCCATCAAGACCGGCATCGTCGTGCTGATTCCTAAGCTTGTAGTGGCAGCCGCGCTGGGTCTGGGCGTCGCGTACTTCTTTAACGATAACTTTTTAGGCCTGAGCTCGGTTTCCATCATCGGCGGCATTACGTTTTGCAACATGGCGCTCTATACGGGCATCATGGGCGAGTTCGGCGATGAGTCCGAGCAGGGCGCTGTCGGTATCCTGTTCTTTACGGCCGGCCCCGCCGTCACGATGATCATCCTTGGTGTTTCGGGTCTCGCCAACATCCCCGTCGGCACCATCATCGGATCCATCCTGCCGCTTGTTATCGGCATGGTCCTGGGCAACTTGTTCCCGTTTATCAAGAACCTGCTGGTTCCCGGCGCCAATCCCGCGATCGCTGTAATTGGTTTTCAGCTCGGTGCGTCCATGAGCCTTTCGAGCTTCATCGCCGGTGGCATTTCGGGCATCCTGCTGGGCCTCATCACGCTCTTTATCGTCGGTCCCATTACCTTTGCCTTCGAGCGCCTGTGTGGCGGCAATGGTAAGGCGGCTGTGGCATGTTCCACCATTGCCGGCACGGCCATGACCACGCCGGTCGCCCTCGCCGAGGTCGCTCCGCGCTATGCCGAGCTTGCGCCCACCGCGTATGCGCAGATCGCCACTGCCGTCATCATCACGGCAATCATGGCCCCGATTCTGACCGGCTGGGTCGATAAGAAGTTCTGCCAGAGCAAGGAAGACCTGTCGCCTGCCGGTGTCGAGGCCATCGAAGAGGCTGTCGCGACCGACATCGATGGCGAGTAGCAATCGATACCCATCAATGATTCCGGCGTGCAACTCGCGCCGTTTGAGCGCCCGAACGAGAGCTGTCTTGCAGTGACGTTCGGTCGCTCTGCTATTATTCCCCTTACTCCTGCGGAGTAGGGGGTGTTTGTTGCCCAGATTCGAATTGGGCGATTCTGGCCACTTGGATATTGAAGGGAGGGCGTCTAGTGGTAAAGGCACTCAAGATCGAGATATTCCTGCTGTGCATGATTATTCTTATCGGACTTGCCGTACGAAGCCGTCGCTCCCTGTTCTCGAGCACCCAGCAGCTTTTGTTTAGCATGCTGGGCTACACGTCTGCTGCCTACATTTTCTTCGATATGATCTGGACGCTCTCGGACGGCGTGAGCACTCCTGTAGGCATCACGGCCAACTGGATTTCCAACGCGGTTTCGTTTTCGCTGTTCGCCATCGCGTGCCTCATTTGGTTTTTCTATTCCGAGACGATGCAGGGCTCACGGCTCCTGACCACGCCCTATAGGGTGGTACTTTTAACGTTGCCAACCGCATTGGTGGTCGTTCTGGCATTTACCAGCTACTGGACGCACGCTATGTTCTATATCGATGCGCGGGGCGTATATCGTCGCGGAGCGCTTTATATGATTCAGCCTATCGTTAGCTACTGCTACGTCATATATACGTCCTTGCATGCCTTTATTCAGGCTCGAAAAGTCGAAAGCCTGCAAAAGAAGGCCATTTATCGCACCCTCGCCTTTTTTGCGGTTCCCGCTCTGGTGGGCGGTACCTTTCAGATCGTATACTCGGTGCCTGGCCTTTGTGTCGGCATAATGATTAGCATGTTGCTGCTCTATATCATCTGTCAGGAGCAGCTGATCTCGACCGACCCGTTGACTGGCCTTAACAATCGCAACCGTTTTGAGACCTATATGCTGTCGCTGTTCTCGGGTGCTGATCAGGCCGATGATGTGTATCTGCTTATGATGGACGCCGACGGCTTTAAGCTGATTAACGATCGCTATGGACATGTGGAGGGCGACCATGCTCTCCAGGTCATATCTGCTACGCTCAAAGAGGTCTGCTCGGCGTCTGGTGGCTTTATCGCACGTTATGGCGGCGATGAGTTCGTGGTGCTCCAGAAGGCTGCGGCGGAACAGGACATCATAGACCTGTGTTCGGCGATTAACGACGAGCTCGCTCGTGCCGAGGTGCCGTATGCATTGCGGATGTCCATCGGTTACGCGCGGGTCGGCGATAGTGTTGATACCTGGCAAGACTTACTTCGCGCTGCCGATGCGGAGCTCTACCGCGTCAAGGCCGAGAAAAAGAAAGCCGGCGTCCAGATACGCTAGGAAAAGGGGTGCACGCTTGCGTGCGTGGCGGCCCTCAGCTCACTGATGTACTCCATTAAGCTAAAGTATGTGAATCCTCTCTGCTAAATAAGGGTAGCTCGCTAGGCTTTTTTGGGTTTGTTGACGATGATGATGCCGCCGCAGACCAATAGCAGGGCAACGATGACGGTAACGGGGCTCGTGCCAGCACCCTCGCCGAGCAGTAGCGCGCTCAGCAGCACACCAAAGACGGGGTTCATAAACCCAAAGACCGAGACGCGGCTGACGGGGTTGACGGCAAGCAGGCGCGACCACAGCGAGTAGGCGACCGCGGAGATAAGCGCCATGTAGATGATGAGCGTGATGGCGGGGGCAATCGCCGTGGGGGAGAGCGCGCCACCCATCAAAAAGCCGATGGCGGTGAGGGCCAGGCCGCCGACCAAGAACTGCCACCCGGCAAGCAAGACGCCGTCGTGCTCGCGCGAGAAGATGCCGATCAGGCAGGTCGAAAGGGCACCCGCGACGGTGGAGGCCAGGATAAAACCCTCGCCGTCGAGCGTAAAGCCAAAGGTGCCGTCCGCGCCCGAAAGGTTGACGAGCGCGACGCCGGCAAAGCCCAGTACGCAGCCGAGCACCTTGGCCGTATTGAGCTTCTCGGTGCGAAACGCCAGAGCGGCAAAGAGGATGGCTAGGAAGTTGGCGCTGGCCTCGATGATGGAACTCGACATGGCACTGGCGCGCGAGAGTCCCAGGTAGAAAAAGAAGTACTGCCCGATAGTCTGGAAGAGCGACAGGATACATATGGGCTTGATATCACGCGCTTGCGGAACGAGCGGACGGCGCTGGGCCACGCTCATGCCAACAATGACCAGCATGCCGGCAAGGGTGAAGCGCAGACCGGCGAAGAGCAGCTGCGAGGCGCTGTCGTGCGCCGGGATGCCAAAGAGGCCGTAGCCGATTTTGATGCAGGGGAAAGCCGACCCCCAGAGCGCGCAGCAAACGAGGCAGCCCAGGATGAGTCCGGGCAGGGTGGCGAGATACGGCTTGCGGCTTTCCATGATGTTCTTCTCCTATACGCGCGAAGCAAAAAAGAACCCGCCACCGGGCGTGCCGGTGGCGGGTGTTGTTACCCGAGGGGATTGTACCCGATGGGAACGTATTAAGCGAAGTAGGCTACGCCGCTCTCAAAGATCGGCATGAATTTGTCGCCGGGGACATGCTCGGGCACGTTGCAGTACAGGTTGTCGCCGCGACGCTCGGCATGGCCCATCTTGCCCAGGACACGGCCGTCGGGGCTCGTGATGCCCTCGATGGCGAGTGCGGAGCCGTTGGGGTTGACGGAAAGGTCCATGCTGGGTTTGCCGTTCTCGCCCACGTACTGCGTGGCGACCTGGCCGTTGGCGATCAGCTGGGCGAGCACTTCGTCATTGGCGACAAAGCGGCCCTCGCCGTGGCTGATGGCGACGGTATAGGGGTCGTCCAGGCTGCACTGCGACAGCCACGGGGACAAGTTGGACGAGATGCGGGTGCGCACCAGACGGCTCTGGTGGCGACCGATGGTGTTGAACGTCAACGTGGGCGCATCGGGCGTGGCGTCGACGATGTCGCCGTAGGGCACCAGGCCGAGCTTGATCAGGGCCTGGAAGCCGTTGCAGATGCCCAGCATCAGGCCATCGCGGGCCTTGAGCAGGTCGCGGACTGCCTCGGTGACCTCGGGAGCGCGGAAGAACGCCGTGATGAACTTGGCAGAGCCGTCGGGCTCGTCGCCGCCCGAGAAGCCGCCGGGGATCATAACGATCTGGCTTGCACGGATGCGGCGGGCAAGCTCGTGGGTGCTCTCGGCGACGGCCTCGGGCGTGAGGTTGTTGATCACGAAGGTGTCGGCCTCGGCACCGGCGGCACGGAAGGCGCGGGCGCTGTCGTACTCGCAGTTGTTGCCGGGGAACACGGGGATGATCACGCGCGGGCGGGCGATCTTGGCGCCGCCGTACACGTGGATATCCTTGGCGCGGAAGTCGATGGTCTCGACCTCGGGGGTCTCGCCGGCGCTGCGGTAGGCGAAGACGCCCTCGATGCCGCTCTCCCAGGCCTCCTGGAGCTCGGCGAGCTCGATGACCTCGGAGCCGGTGTCGATGACATAGCCCTCGACGGTGGTGCCCAGGGGCTCGACGACAACGCCGTCGGCGACCTCGGGCAGCTCGGCGTCCTCGGCGAGCTCGACGATAAAACTGCCGTAGAGCGGGGTGAAGAGGCTCTCCACGTCTACATCCTCGGCAAGCTCGATACCGATCTGGTTACCGACGCACATCTTAAAGAGGCTCTCGGCGCCGCAGCCGTAGCCGGGCGTGGATATGGCCAGGGCGTTGCCGGTAGCAGTGAGCGCCTCGACGGCGTCAAACGCGGCGAGCAACTGCTGGGCGTCGGGACGGTAGTCCTCGCCATAGGTGGCGGGGGCGATGCGGACGACGCGGTGCGTGAGGCCCTTGAACTCGGGCGAGACGGCGCGGGCGGCCTTGCCCACGGCGACGGCGAAGCTGATCAGGGTCGGCGGAACGTTGAGCTCGCCGGTCTCGTCCTCAAACGAACCGCTCATGGAGTCCTTGCCGCCGATGGCGCCGGCACCCAGGTCGACTTGGGCCATGAGGGCGCCCAGGACGGCTGCCGTGGGCTTGCCCCAGCGCTCGGCCTCGGTGCGCAGACGCTCGAAGTACTCCTGGAAGGAGAGATAGGCGCGCTTGTGCTCAAAGCCGGCAGCCACGAGCTTGGCGATGGACTCGACCACGGACAGGTAGGCGCCCGCAAACTGGTCGGCCTCCATCAGATAGGGGTTGAAGCCCCATGCCATGGCACTCGCCGTGGTGGTCTCGCCGCCCACGGGGAACTTGGCGACCATGGCCGAGCTGGGGGTGAGCTGCGTCTTGCCGCCAAAGGGCATGAGCACGGTCGCGGCGCCGATGGTGGAGTCGAAGCGCTCGGAAAGGCCCTTGTTGGAAGCGACGTTGAGGTCGGTGACGAGCGAGGTCATGCGCTCGGCGAGCGTGGTGCCGGCCCAGCTGGGCTGCCACACGCTACGGGCGCACACGTGGGCGACCTGGTGCTTGGGTGCGCCGTTGGAGTTGAGGAACTCGCGGGACAGGTCGACGATAGCGACGCCGTTCCAGGCCATGCGCATGCGCGGCTCAGCGGTAACCTCGGCGATAACGGTCGCCTCCAGGTTCTCCTCGGCGGCGTAGCCCATGAACTCCTCGACGTCACCGTCGGCGACGGCGCAGGCCATGCGCTCCTGGGACTCAGAGATAGCGAGCTCGGTGCCGTCCAGGCCGTCGTACTTCTTGGTCACGGTGTCCAGGTCGACATACAGGCCGTCGGCAAGCTCGCCCACGGCGACCGAGACGCCGCCGGCGCCAAAGTCGTTGCAGCGCTTGATCAGACGGCAGGCGTCGCCGCGGCGGAACAGACGCTGCAGCTTGCGCTCGACAGGGGCGTTGCCCTTCTGGACCTCGGCACCCGAGGTCTCGATGGACTCGGTGTTCTGGGTCTTGGAGGAGCCGGTGGCACCGCCGATGCCGTCACGGCCGGTGCGGCCGCCCAACAGGATGATCTTGTCGGTGGGGGCGGGGCACTCGCGACGCACGTGGTTTGCCGGGGTAGCGCCCACGACGGCGCCGACCTCCATGCGCTTGGCGACGTAGCCGGGGTGATAGAGTTCGTTGACCTGACCGGTGGCAAGGCCGATCTGGTTGCCGTAGCTGGAGTAGCCGGCGGCAGCAGTGGTCACGAGCTTGCGCTGCGGCAGCTTGCCCTCGAGCGTCTCGGAGACCGGGACGGTGGGGTCGCCGGCGCCGGTGACGCGCATGGCCTGATACACATAGCTGCGGCCCGAGAGCGGGTCGCGGATGGCGCCGCCCACGCAGGTGGCGGCACCGCCGAAGGGCTCGATCTCGGTCGGGTGGTTGTGGGTCTCGTTCTTAAACAGGAACAGCCAGTCCTGGTCCTCGCCGTCGACATCGACCTTCACCTTGACGGTGCAGGCGTTGATCTCCTCGGACTCGTCGACATCGGTCATGACGCCGGTCTTCTTAAGGTACTTGGCGCCGATGGTGCCCATGTCCATGAGACAGACGGGCTTGGCGTCGCGACCGAGTTCGTGGCGCATCTCCATGTAGCGGTCGAAGGCCTGCTGCACCACGGCGTCGTCGATCGTCACGTCGTCCAGGACGGTGCCGAAGGTGGTGTGGCGGCAGTGGTCGGACCAATAGGTGTCGATCACGCGGATCTCGGTGATGGTGGGGTCGCGGTCCTCATCGCGGAAGTACTGCTGGCAGAAGGCGATGTCCGCCTCGTCCATGGCAAGGCCGCGCTCGGAAATAAAGGCGGCAAGGCCGGCCTCGTCGAGCTCACGGAAACCGTCGAGCACCTCGACGGGCTGGGGCTCGGGGGTCTCCATGTACAGCGTCTCGGGCAGGTCGAGCGAGGCGATGCGCGCCTCGACGGGGTTCACCACGTAGTGCTTGATGGCATCGATGGCGGCCTCGTCCAGAGTGCCCGAGATCATATAGACCTTGGCGGAGCGCACGGCGGGGCGCTCGCCCTGGCTGATGAGCTGCACGCACTCGCTGGCGGAGTCGGCGCGCTGGTCAAACTGGCCAGGCAGGAATTCGACGGCAAAGACGGCGCCATCGCTTGCGGGGAGCTCGTCGTAGGTCACATCGACCTGGGGCTCGCTAAAGACGGTCGGCACGCAGGAGCGGAAAAGCTCCTCGTCGATGCCCTCGACGTCGTAGCGGTTGATGATCCTCAGGGCCTCGATGCCCTTGATGCCGAGAATTTCGGTCAGCTCGCCCTTGAGCTGCTGAGCCTCGACGTCGAACCCGGGTTTCTTCTCCACGTAGATACGAGAGACCATTGGTTCCTGCCTTCCTGATCGGTTGGGCGTACGGTACGGTATGCGGCAGCGGTCGGTTTGCGGGGTCTGCCCTGCGGTCGCCTTGAGCCACATGTTTGTAAACCTCACTATGATACGACAGCTCGCGGCGCGGTGAGGACGGCGAGGGTGCTACAGTGAAGCGCAAACAAGAGAAAGGCATCACATGGCATTCGTTTCGCTCGCCATCATCGCACTCGTGGCCTTTGCAAGCCCCTTCATCGCCTCGGCGATTCCTGGAAAACCCGTTCCCGAGACGGTCTTTTTGCTCGTGCTCGGCGCGGTGCTGGGACCCCATATGCTCGGCGTCATCCATGTAGATGCCGAGGTCTCGCTTGTGTCCGAGCTCGGTCTGGCCTTTTTGTTCCTGCTTGCCGGCTTTGAGATCGACCCCAAGAGCATCACGGGCGTCGAGGGGCGCTACGGCTTGGCGACGTGGGTCGTCACGTTTGGTATCGCCTGGCTTGCCGTGCGCTTTACCCCGTGGTTCTCGGTCAGTCATTTCGACGGTATCGCCGTGACGCTTGCCCTCACTTCTACGGCGCTCGGCACGCTCGTGCCCATCATGCGTGAGCGTTCACTTGTCGGAACGCGCGTGGGCGACTCGATTCTCGCGTATGGCACCTGGGGCGAGCTCGGCCCCGTGCTTGCCATGTCGGTGCTGCTGTCTGCCCGTACCGGCATCCAAACGCTCGTGATTCTTGGCCTGTTTGCGGTGGTCTGCGTGTTGCTTGCCGTGGTCCCAAGCCGCTCCAAGCGCGTCGGCAGCCGCTTCTTTGCGTTTGTCGAGGAACGTGCCGATACCACGTCGCAGACTTTCGTGCGCCTGACGGTGCTCATCCTGGTCACACTCGTGGCGTTCTCGGCCGTCTTTGATCTCGACATCGTGTTGGGTTCTTTTGCCGCCGGCTTTGTCTTGCGCTATATCATCCCCGAGGGCAACCATACGCTCGAGACCAAGCTCGACGGTCTGGCCTACGGCTTTTTGATTCCGGTGTTCTTTACCGTATCGGGCGCAAAGATCGACCTGACGGCCGTGGCGTCGCGCCCGGGTCTGCTCGTGGGCTTTATCGTGGCGTTGTTGATTATTCGTGCCGTGCCCATTCTTATTTCTATGAGCATTTGTCCTGCGACGCGTGATGTGTCGGCGTATGGCCGCATTACCGTGGCCCTGTACTGCACCACGGCGCTGCCGATCATCGTTGCCGTTACGAGCGTTGCCGTCAACGCGGGCGCGCTGTCGCAAGACATCGCGTCGGTTATGGTCGCTGCCGGCGCCATCACGGTGTTCTTGATGCCGCTGCTCGCGCAGCTCTTCTACCGCGTGGTCGATGCCGCGCCGGTCGCCGCCGTGGCAGAAGTTGCCGAGCATCCATCCGATGCGCTCGACATCCTGCGCGCCCACCACGACCTAGCGAGCTTGCTCGCACGCGAGCATGAGCTGCTGACCTCGCATGGCCATGGTCGCGTATTCGAGGGCCTGCCTACGCTCGACACGATTGCCGAGCGTCTTTCCGCCGAGGCGGCGAGCGGCCACATCGATGCTCGTATTGTGGACGCGGCACATCTTCTTGCCGATAAGACCTATGGAGACGAGGTCGACCTGTCCGAGCTGACTCCGCGCGAGCGTCGCCGCCTGGAGCGCGCCAAGCTCGCCGTGCGCGAATACCGCCGCCGCATGTTGGAGCTCTATGCAAGAGAAGAAGCCGAGGACGACGACGGCAAGTAGTCGATACTCTCTCGGGGAAGCCGCGTCCCGCTTTGAAGGCTCGGAACGGGATATGGTTTCCGAAACAGGGGCAGTTGGGAAACTGTGTCCTGGAATGGGCGCTCAGAGTGGGATGCAGTTTCCGCGAGAGACCCGTTGCGGAAAGCGTGTCCCAGAATCCGCGCCCAGAATGGGACATGGTTTCCGAAAGAAGGCTCTGAGGGAAGCTGCGCCCCGTTCTGAGCTGAAATACCGGGGCGCAGTTTCCCTTACAAACAGAACAAGGCGCGCTGCCTGCGGTTGATGCAGGCAGCGCGCCTTCTTGCGTTGAGCTCGGTTGAGGTTTGAAGCTGTGGCTTGCGACCTTTAGGAGCGGGCGGCTCCGTCGACGGGGAGCACGGCGCCCGTGACGTAGGAGGACATGTCGCTCGCCAGGAAAACAAAGGCGTTGGCGACATCCTCGGGCTCGCCCATGCGACCCAGCGGAATGGTGGCGATGATGGGCTTGATGACCTCTTCGGGCAGGTTGGCGACCATATCGGTCTTGGTCACGCCGGGTGCGACGGCATTGACGCGAATACCCATAGGGGCGAGCTCGCGCGAGAGTGACTGGACCATACCGTTGACGGCAAACTTGGACGTGGGGTAACCGACGCCGGAGGGCTGGCCGTACTTGGCGACCATCGAGCTTGTGGTAGTGATGGTGCCGCCGTGGCCGGCCTCGGTCATGATCTTGGCGGCAGCCTGGTGGCCATTAAAGACGGCGACGACGTTAAGGTCCATGACCTTTGCGAACTCCTCGGCCGTGTAGTCCAAGAGGGGTGAACGCTGGGAGATACCGGCATTGTTGACGACCGTGTCCAAGCCGCCCATGTCGGATGCAGCCTGGGTAAAGGCCTCGGTCACGGCTTCGAGTGAGGTGAGGTCGCAGGAGCGGCCCCAGACCTTGGCGTCGGGATAGGCGGCTGTCAGCTTCTCAACGGCCGCATCGGCGGTCTCTTGACGCGAGCCAAAGACAGTGACGGAGGCGCCCTCCTCGATAAAACGGCAGGCGATGGCATAGCCGATACCGCGCGTGCCTCCGGTGATGATTGCTTTCTTGCCCTCGAGCAACATGGTATTTCCTCTCATCGCGGGCGGACATTCGCAGCACAGCGTAGCCGTAACCGGAATCGGCCGTGTTTGCATATCGGTGAACGGTAGCCCGCGTTACCGATGAGCGGCTCGCGCAAATGTGCCCTGTCGTTGTGCTTAGGGCAGGAGACAAAAAGGCTCCCATCCCACATCGGACGGGAGCCCTTCGAGCAAATGCGTTGTGGGGTGTAAACCGAACTAGTTCGCCATGACGCCTTCGGTCCAGGCCTCGACGTCCTCGATGCGCAGGACGTTGGCGACCTCGGCCACGCAGTCGACGCTGGCAAGCTCGGCGGCGGCAGCCTGGACGTCCTTCTCGAGCGCGCGGTGCGTCAGGAAGATGACCGAGCAGGTATCGCTAGCGCCCGACTTGCCGTCCTCGACCTGGTTGATGAGCGAGATCGAGATGTTGTGCTTGGCAAAGATATCGACCGTCTCGGACAGGGCGCCCACGCGGTCGGCGACCTTCAGGCGCACATAGTACTTAGTCTGGAGCTCGTCCATGGGCTTAAAGGCGAGGTTGTGACCATAGGGCTCAATCTCGGGCAGCGGAGCCACGCCGCGGCTGATCTGCTCGGAGAGCGACAGGATATCGCCCACGACGGCGCTCGCGGTGGGGAAGGAGCCTGCGCCGGCACCGTAGAACATGGTCTCGCCCACGGCGTCGCCTACCACGTAGACAGCGTTCATGGCGCCGTTGACCTTGGCGAGCATGTGATCGGCAGGGATCAGCGTGGGGTGCACGCGAACGTCGACGCCGGCGTCGGTGTTGCGGGCGATGCCGAGTAGCTTGATGGTGTAGCCGAGCTCGCGGGCCTGGGCGATGTCCTCGGCGCCGATGGTACGGATACCCTGCTGGTACACATCATCGGTGGTCACGCGGGTGCCAAAGCCGATGGAGGCGAGGATCGCCGTCTTGCTGGCGGCGTCGAAGCCGTCGACGTCGGCGGACGGGTCGGCCTCGGCGTAGCCCTTGGCCTGGGCGTCGGCGAGCACGTCGGCGTAATCGGCGCCCTCGGCGTCCATGCGCGACAGGATGTAGTTGGTGGTGCCGTTGAGAATGCCGGCGATGGTCAAGATCTTGTTGCCCACCAAGTCGTGCTCGAGCGTGCTCACGATGGGGATGCCGCCGCCGCAGCTGGCCTCGCACTTAATCTGCACGCCGCATGCGCGCGCCTTCTCGGCGAGCGTCTCGACATGACGGCCCAGCAGGGCCTTGTTGGCAGAGACGACGTGCTTGCCGTTCTCGAAGGCGGTGGTAAAGATCTCGGTCGCGGGGTGCTCGCCGCCGATCAGCTCGACGACGATGTCGACGGCGGGGTCGGTGACGACGTCGTGCCAGTCGCTCGTAAAGGCCTCACGCTCAATACCGGCTGCCTCGGCCTGCTCCCAAGCAAGCGCGCAGGCGCGGGTCAGCTTAAGGTCGATGCCGTAGGCTGCCAGGTACTCATCGTGGTGGCTCTTGATCAGACGGGCCACGCCGCCGCCGACGGTTCCCAGACCGATGAGGCCGACGTTCACGGTGCGCAGGGGTTCGCTCATAGATAGCTCCTTCGTGCATCTTATGGATGGATTAACCGCTTAAAGGTTGAGTGCATTCTAGCGTGAACCGAGGGCGCGTGCTCGCCAGGCAACAGGAGTCGCACAAAACGGCACCCTCGAAACGCTGCGGAAACATTGGAAACATGCTCGCCACAAACGAACTTCCGTAACAAACTGTCAACGTTTGCACCATAAGGTTTGCCCTGTGCGACTGGGGCATGCAGGCGCTCGTCGGCCCCGTCACGACCGGTGCTGCCGTCGCCGTCTCGGGTGAGATCGCCGACGATATGCTCATGACCCCGTTTTCCGCCGACGATGAGAAGAATGCCGACTTCGTCAAGGCCTATAAGGATGCCTACGACGAGACGCCTAACCAGTTTGCCGCCGACGCCTACGATTGCGTCCACGCCATCGCCGAGGCTATCGATAAGGTGGGCATCGACATTACGGCTGACGGTGCCGACATCGCCGGCGACCTTGCCAAGGCCATGCGCAAGATCAAGATCGAGGGCCTGACGGGCGAGCTGACGTGGAACGACGAGGGCCAAGTCGAAAAGCCCGCTACGGCCTATGTGATTCAGGACGGCAAGTACATCGCCGCCTAAGTGCATATAACGAGACCGGTGGGGCCGTTTTATGCAAGGCAAGGACGCCTGTAACAGAACGGAAACATTACTTTCACACAATAAAGTGGCTAAACTGCATAAACCGACAGGAATACGCAGAATTATGGATAAATGGGCAAAACAAAAGAAAAGTTGAAATAATCGCCACTTTCCTTAACTAAAGCGTCTAGTATTTTGCGAACGCCGAACACGGCGAAGGATGGCCTGTCGGGTAACCGAAACCCGACGAGATTTGAGAGGAGAGCCGCATGTCGAGCCTCACCGGTAAGTCATTGAACCCTGTTATGAATCGCAGGAGCGTTATCGCGAGCGCAGCAGGTCTGGGGGCGATGTCCATTCTAGCTGGCTGCTCCTCCAACGGCGGCGACAGCGGTTCCGCTTCGAGCGACGCTTCGTTTAAGATCGGTACCATCGGCCCGCTGACCGGCGCCAACGCGTCCTACGGCAAGTCCGTTACCCAGGGTGTCGAGCTTGGCTGCAAGGATTTCTCGACCAAGGAGCTGCCGCTTGCCAGCAAGGCCGAGGATGACCAGGCCGACGGCGAGAAGGCCGTCAACGCCTTCAACACCCTGCTCGACTGGGGCATGCAGGCCCTCGTCGGCCCGACCACCACGGGTGCGTCGGTTGCCGTTGCCGCCGAGTGCGGTAACGACCCCAAGACGTTCATGATCACCCCGTCCGCGTCCTCCGAGGACGTCACCGACGGCAAGGATTGCGTCTTCCAGGTTTGCTTCACCGACCCCAACCAGGGTGTCAACGCTGCCAAGTTCCTGGCGCAGAAGTATGCGGACGAGAAGTTCGTGCTGTTCTATAACTCCGGCGACGCCTATTCTTCGGGCATCGCAGATTCCTTTAAGGCCCAGGCCGCTGAGTCCAAGCTCGAGATTGTTGACGAGGAGACCTTTAAGGACGACTCCGCCACGAGCTTTACCAACCAGCTGACCAAGGCCAAGCAGGCCGGCGCCACCATGATCTTTGCGCCGATCTACTACACGCCGGCGTCCGTCCTGCTCAAGAACGCCAAGGACATGGGCTACGACGTCAAGATGATGGGCTGCGACGGCATGGACGGCATCCTGGGCGTTGAGGGCTTCGATACCTCTCTTGCCGAGGGCCTGCTGCTCATGACCCCGTTCTCCGCCGACGACGAGAAGAACGCCGACTTCGTTAACGCTTACAAGGATAAGTACGGCGATACCCCCGACCAGTTTGCCGCCGACGCCTACGACGGCGTGCACGCGGTGGCCGAGGCCGTCAAGGAGGCCGGTCTTGGTGTCGACGCCGATCCGACCGAGGCCGCCGAGAAGCTGTCCAAGGCTATGCTCAAGATTACCGTTGACGGTCTGACCGGCAAGCTCACCTGGAACGATAAGGGCCAGGTCCAGAAGGAGCCCACGGCGTACGTCATCACCGACGGCAAGTACGTACAGGCCTAATTGGCCGCCTTACATAGAGCGGTTTTGATCCCAAGCAGGGGAGGTTTTGGCCTTCCCTGCTTGCTTGGTATCTAGGGACAGTGTAACGTCCCTGTTTCATACATTAACTGGAAACCTATTCGAAAGGGGGATGTGGAACATGACGGTCTTTATCCAATACCTGGTCAACGGCCTGTCCATGGGCAGCGTCTACGCCATCATCGCGTTGGGCTACACCATGGTTTACGGTATCGCCAAGATGCTCAACTTCGCTCACGGCGACGTCATCATGGTCGGTGCCTATGTCTCGTTCTGCGCCACGTCGTATCTCGGCCTCCCGGGCTGGGCATCTGTAGTTCTCTCTTGTGTGGTCTGCACGGTTCTCGGTGTTCTCATTGAGGGTCTGGCCTATAAGCCGCTGCGCCAAGCGGGCCCGTTGGCCGTTCTGATCACGGCCATCGGCGTGTCTTACTTCCTGCAGAACGCCGCGCAGCTTCTGTGGGGCGCCACGCCCAAGAACTTCACTTCGCTCGTCACCTTCCCGGTGCCGGAGTTCTTGGCCAAGTTTAACGTAAGCGCCGTCTCGCTCGTCACCATCGTCGCCTGCCTGGTTATCATGGCCGGCCTGATGTTCTTTACAGGTAAGACCAAGATGGGCAAGGCCATGCGCGCCGTGTCCGAGGATAAGGCCGCCGCTCAGCTCATGGGCATCAACGTCAACCGCACCATCTCGATGACGTTCGCCATCGGCTCCGCCCTCGCTGCCATCGCCGGCGTGCTCCTGTGCTCCTACTCGCCGGTCCTGCAGCCCACCACGGGCGCCATGCCTGGCATCAAGGCCTTCGACGCTGCCGTTTTCGGCGGCATCGGCTCCATCCCCGGCGCCTTTGTCGGCGGCATTCTCATCGGCATCATCGAGGCGATGGCGCAGGCTTACATTTCCACGAGCCTTGCCAACTCCATCGTCTTTGGTGTTTTGATCATCGTCCTGCTCGTCAAGCCTGCCGGCCTCTTGGGCAAGTACGTCCCCGAGAAGGTGTAGGTGAGCGTTATGAAGTTTCTTAAAGACAAACAGACGCGTCACGACTTTGTCACGTACGCCATGTGCGTTGTGGCGTTCGCCATCGTGTTCTTTATGCAGTCCAACCACATGATCCCGCGCATGATCGCCGGTCAGCTGGTTCCCATCACAGCCTATATCGTCATGGCCATCTCCCTTAACCTCGTCGTCGGCATCGCGGGCGACTTGTCGCTGGGCCACGCGGGCTTTATGAGCGTCGGCGCCTATACGGGCATCGTCACTGCCGTCGCGCTGGAGAGCACCGTTCCGTCTGATCCGATGCGTCTGATCATCAGCATTGTGGTCGGCGCTATCGCCGCTGCCATCTTGGGCTTCTTGATCGGCATCCCGGTCCTGCGCCTGAGCGGCGACTATCTGGCCATCGTGACCCTGGCTTTTGGCGAGATTATCAAAGAGGTCGTCACCTGCCTCATTGTGGGCGTCGATTCCCGCGGCCTGCATGTGATCTTTAACATCACGGGTAACTCCACGATCGACGACCTGCACCTGCTCGAGGACGGCACCGCCATCATCAAGGGCGCGCAGGGTGCATCGGGCGTGTCGACCTATTCGACCTTCCTTGCCGGCGCAATCCTGGTTATGGTCGCGCTCGTGATTGTGCTCAACCTGGTTCGCAGCCGTACCGGTCGTGCCATTATTGCCGTGCGCGACAACAAGATCGCTGCCGAGTCTGTGGGCATCTCCGTCACCCAGTACCGCATGATCGCCTTCGTGGTTTCCGCTGCCCTCGCCGGTGCTGCCGGAGCTCTGTTCGGCGGTAACTTCTCGCAGCTTTCCGCCACTAAGTTCGACTTCAATACGTCCATTCTCATTCTGGTGTTTGTGGTCCTGGGCGGCCTGGGCAACATGCGCGGCTCCGTTATCGCCGCGGCGCTGCTCACGGTGCTCCCCGAGCTGCTCCGTCAGTTTTCGGACTACCGCATGCTCATCTACGCCATCGTGTTGATTCTGGTCATGGTCTTTACCAACAACCCACAGCTCAAGGCGTTCTTCGCACGCATTAAGGATCGCTTTGCTTCCAAGAAGGAGGTGGCAGCCGATGCCCAGTAAGTTTGAGTTCAACAAGGGCAAGATGGTCCCGTATCCTTCTGGCGCCATCGTTCCCGACCGCGACCTGGGCCAGCGCCCGGCGCTCGAGTGCATTCACCTGGGCATTGAATTCGGCGGCCTTAAGGCGGTCGACGACTTTAGCCTAACCATCGGCAAGACCGAGATTGCCGGTCTCATCGGCCCCAACGGTGCCGGCAAGACCACGGTCTTCAACCTGCTCACCAAGGTGTACCAGCCTACGCACGGCACCATCCTGCTCGACGGTGAGGACACTTCGGGCAAGTCGGTCTACCAGGTCAACCGCATGGGTATTGCCCGTACGTTCCAGAACATTCGCCTGTTCAACACCATGACGGTGGAGGACAACGTTAAGGTCGGCCTGCACAACCAGGAGCGCTACTCCGGCTTTGAGGGCGTGCTGCGCCTGCCGACGTATTGGAAGCACGAGAAGGCCGCCCACGAGCGCGCCATGGAGCTGCTGTCCATCTTTGATATGGAACATCTGGCAAACGAGCAGGCCGGATCGTTGCCTTACGGCGCTCAGCGTCGTTTGGAGATCGTCCGCGCGCTTGCCACCAACCCCAAGCTACTGCTGCTCGACGAGCCTGCCGCCGGCATGAACCCGTCCGAGACCGCGGAGCTCATGGAGAACATCGTCAAGATTCGCGACACCTTTGGCATTGCCATCATGCTTATCGAGCATGATATGTCGCTCGTTATGAACATCTGCGAGGGCATCTGCGTGCTTAACTTTGGCAAGGTTATCGCCAAGGGCACGGCAGAGGAAATCCAGAACAACGACGCCGTTATCGAGGCGTATCTGGGTAAGCAGGATAAGGGGGAGAACTAAATGGCAGAGCCGATGCTTTCCGTCTACAACATCAACGTCTGGTACGGCGCCATCCACGCCATCAAGGACATCTCCTTTAACGTTAACGAGGGCGAGATCGTGGCCTTGATTGGTGCCAACGGTGCCGGCAAGTCCACAACGCTCAAGACCATCTCGGGCCTGCTGCGCTCCAAGACCGGCTCCATCAAGTTTATGGGCGAGGACATTACCCATACGCCCGCCGACAAGCTGGTTGGTAAGGGCCTGGCTCAGGTTCCCGAGGGTCGTCGCGCCTTTTTGCAGATGACGGTTGAGGAGAACCTGGAGATGGGCGCCTACACGCAGCCCAAGTCCACGGTGGCTCCGGGCCTCGAGCGCGTCTACGAGCAGTTCCCGCGCCTGAAGGAACGCCGTCGCCAGGTCGCCGGCACCCTTTCGGGCGGTGAGCAGCAGATGCTTGTTATGGGGCGCGCTCTTATGAGTAACCCCAAACTGCTTATGCTCGACGAGCCTTCCATGGGTCTGGCGCCGATTCTGATTGAGCAGATCTTCCAGATTGTCGAGGACCTGCACAAGGCCGGCACCACGGTGCTTCTGGTCGAGCAAAACGCACAGATGGCTCTTTCCATCGCCACACGCGGCTACGTGCTCGAGACCGGCAAGATCACCATGACCGGCACGGGCCAAGAACTCCTGCACGACGATAACGTCCGCAAGGCCTATCTGGGTGGCTAGGAGGTTCCGCCGTTCTACCGAACGGCGGACCAGTCGACGCTGCGCGGGCACCAGAGCGACAACTTGTCATTCAAAGAGGGCGGCATGACCAGAAGGTCTATGCCGTCCTCTTTTCATGCCAATTTGTTCGCTCTGGTGCCCGCTCGCTGTCCGTCGTCTGCCTGCGGCGTTACTTTGGTCTGATACTTGGGGGTAGTCGTTTAAGAACGTCCCCAATGACTACCCCCTTTAAGTTGCGGTGGAATAGGGACTAAATGGGAGTCTCAGAGGCCAAAACAGTCCCTATTCCACCGCAACTTCATGGGGATGTGTGACAATGCCCGTCGGAAAACATCTGCTGTCTTTGGGGGTCTATCTATGGTGTACGAGTTTTGTGCCGAGAACTTTGAGCGGGTGCCGGCGGCTATCGATGCCGGTGCAAGGCGTATCGAGCTGTGCGACAACCTTGCCGTTGGTGGCACCACGCCCTCGGCCGGCGTTATCAGCGCTACGACCAACTATGTCCACGAGCACGATGCACGGGTGATGTGCATGATTCGTCCGCGTGGCGGCGACTTTCACTACAACCAGGATGAGCTGCGCATGATGGAGATGGACTTGGGCCTTGCCGTGAGTGCGGGCGTTGACGGCTTGGTCTTTGGCTGCTGCAAACCCTGCGCTGGCGGATGGGCGCTCGACGAACTTACGCTTGGCGCCCTCGTGATGGCTGCGGGCTGCGCGACCGAGGAATGTAAGCGTGATCCCATCGACATCACCTTCCACATGTCATTTGACCAGCTCTCGCCCGAGGCTCAGCTCGATGCGATTGATACACTTGCCGACTGCGGCGTTACGCGCATCCTCACGCATGGCGGCGCTGCCGGTACGTCGATCGAGGATAATTTCGATTACCTGGCTCGTTTAATCGAGTATGCGGGCGATCGTTTGACCATCCTTCCCGGCGGCGGCATCACTACGGCAAATCGCGACGCGGTCGCGGCGGCGCTAGGCGTCTCCGAGCTCCATGGCACCAAGATCGTGCCGCTGGAGGTATAACCCGTGGCGCTGGTATTTGACGTTCAGCAGGCGAGCGGTAAGCCCGACGATAATCATCGCCCTGGCACCGCGTGCCCCTTTTGCGACACGGAGGGACTTGCCAACATCATCCAGCGCGATGGTGACTGTATCTGGCTCGAGAATAAGTTCAAGACCTTGCGGGCCACACGTCAGACCGTATTGATCGAGTCTGCCAATCACGACGCCGACCTGGTGACCTATGAACCGGATGAGCTGCATCATGTGATGCGGTTTGCCCTGGGCTGTTGGCAGCAGATGATCGATTCCCAACAGTACCGCAGTGTGCTCATGTACAAGAACAAGGGCCCACTTTCGGGCGGCAGTCTGGTCCATCCGCACATGCAGATTGTGGGTTTGGAGCAGGAAGACGGCTATGCTTCGCTGACTTCTGCCAATTTCGAAGGCATCAATGTCTGGCGACAGGGGAGAATCGCGGTCAACATCTCAACCGAACCGATCATGGGGTTCTTTGAGATCAACGTTTCAGCCCCGCAGGGAATCGCCGCCAGCGATGACACGAGAGACCAAGCCGAGGCGGATCTCTTCGCCGATGCAATCCAGGTAGCTCTGCGCTATATCTTGCACGAGCACCATGGCGGTCGTGCAGAGTCGTACAACCTGTTCTTCTATCACATGAGCGGCCGGACCATTGCCAAGGCGCTTCCACGTTGGGTGGTTTCACCCTACTTTGTCGGGTATCGGCTGGCTCAGGTCAATGCTGAGACCACGCTCGATGTCGATGCGGAGCGACTCCGCGCACATCTGGAGGCGCTCACATCGTAAAGTGAGCGCCCGCACACTGCGGACGGTTTAGCGCGCCATTGCATCGCGGCCGGCCTCGACGCGCTTGCGCTGGGCGGCGCGCTCCTCGCCGGTCAGACGCTCAAAGAAGTGCCCGATAAGCGAGGCGAGCACCTGCTGAAACAACGTTCCACACATGACGGGAAACACAACTTCGCCCGGAAAGTATTGCGTGGCGATGACGGCGCCCGAAGAGATATTGCGCATGCCGCAGGTAAAGCACATGGTGGTCGTTTCGCTATATGGCAGATGCAGCGCGCGGGCGACCAGAATGCCGACGACAAAGCCGCTGATGGCGAAGACCAAAATAAAGAGGGCGACTTCCAAGCGCACCGCGTTCATGTGCAGCACGTACTCGCTCATGGCGGTGGAGTTGGAGGCGATAACGCCCATCATCATGAACTTGCAGGCGGGCGAGAGCGCGGGGGAGAGTTTTTCGTGCCCCCATCCGCGCGTGAGCTCGTTGATCACGATGCCGAGCACGGCGGGGATGGCGATCATAAAGGCCATGTTCTGCATCATGCTCGGCATGTCGATCGAGACGGTGGCGCCCAGCAGGAGCTTGAGCGTAAGCGGAATCGTCACAGGGGAGATGACCGAGGACGTCAGGATGATGGTGAGCGCGAGCGGGCCGTTGCCGCCGAACATGCTGATCCACATAAAAGCGGTGACTGCCACGGGCACACTGTATTCGAGCACGATGCCGCAGACAAGGTTGGGGTTGGAACCAAAGAACAACGATCCCATGGCGTAGGCCGCGATGGGAATAAGCGCCGCCGAGACCAACAACGCCAGAATCAGGTGCAGCGGACGGTGGAACACCTCGGCTACCTGGTGAAAGGTGTTGCTGAGCGCACCTTGGAACGTCATAAAGGCAAACAAGGTGGGAACGATGGGCTTGAGAACGCCGACCTGTTGAGGAAAGAGCACGCCGAGCGCCACGCAAATCGGAACGATGATCTGCATGTGCCCCGCGAGAAATTTGCCCAGTCCAACCCATTGCTTCATAGGCTCTTGTGACTCCCTTTGCTCGTGAATCCGTTTTGAATGGATATGCTAGACGCTCGCATGCGTCCGTGTGGCTGAAACGCTCGAATATTTCGAGGCTATTACCGCCCTCGTTTATCGAAACCACGGCGTGCTGGACGTTGTGCGTCCGCACTGCACGGTATAATAAATCCGTTCAACAGATCTGCCTGCCGAAGCGGGCATACACAGAGGACTCATCGCTATGAACCGTGAGAGGTATCGCGGCGACCTGCCCCTATCGGGGGTGGGCGCCTATGTCATCGCTTAAGACGACGCATCGCTGGGCGGTCGCTCAGCAAAACCCCGAGCTCGAAAAGGAGCTTTCGGCTGGCCTGGGCATACCCGGGCTGGTGGCGCGCATTATGGTTGCGCACGGCATTACATCCATCGAGGAAGGCCAGCTGTTTTTGACGCCTTCGCTCGATCGCGACTGGGCGGACCCACTCGTTATTCCGGGCATGGTGATCGTCGCCGACCGCGTTGAGCGTGCTATTCGCAGCCACGAGCGTATCGCCGTCTTTGGCGATTTTGACGTCGACGGCATTACGTCGACCTGCCTGTTGACCGAGGCGCTGCGCGCGTTTGGTGCCGATGTCACGCCGTTTATTCCACATCGCTTTGACGAGGGCTACGGTCTTTCGCGCGCGGCGCTCGACCGCGTTAACGAGCTCGCTCGCCCCCAGCTGATCGTGACCGTCGATAACGGCATTGCCGCCAAGGAAGAGGTCTCCTATCTGGAGAGCCTGGGGATCGATTTGGTGGTCACGGACCATCACGAGCCCTCCGACCAGGTGCCGCAGGGCGTGCCCCTGACCGACCCCAAGCTCGAGGACGAGGGTCCCTCGCGCGAGCTTGCCGGTGCCGGCGTGGCACTCAAGCTGGTGCAGGTCCTGGGCGAGCGTCTGGGCAAGCCGTCGTATTGGCGTTCGCTGATCGAGGTCGCGGCGCTGGGCACCGTGTCCGACATGATGCCGCTCACGCCCGAGAATCGCGCACTGGTCGCCGAGGGCATCCAGCAGATGCGCGTGACGGCCCGTCCCGGCTATATCGCGCTTGCCGCACTTGCCAAGGCCGATCTTTCTACCATTACGGCCGACGGCCTGTCATTCTCGCTCATCCCCCGCTTAAACGCTGCCGGTCGCATGGCCGATCCCAAGCTGGCGCTCGATCTGCTGCTTGCCCGCAATCCCATCGAAGCAAGCGCACTGGCGGCTGAGCTCGAGGAAATCAACCGCCAGCGCCGTGAGATCGAGGCGGAGCTCACGCGCGATGCCATGGCAAAGGTCGAGGAGACCTATGACGGCGGACGCGCGATCGTCGTGGGCGGCGAAGGCTGGCACGAGGGCGTCAAGGGCATCGTGGCAAGCCGTCTGACCAATCGCTACCACGTGCCGGCGCTGCTGTTCTCGATCGAGGACGGTATCGCGCGCGGCTCTGGTCGCTCGGTGGGCAAAGTTAACCTGTTTGACGCCGTCGAGCGCTGTTCCGACCTGCTGATTCGTCGCGGCGGACATGCCGGTGCGGTGGGTGTGACCATCGAGGCATCCAAGCTCGATGAATTCCGTCGTCGCCTTTCCGCCGTGCTATCGGAGATTCCCGCCGAGGACTTTGAAGACATCGACGAGGTTGCCGCCACGGTCGACCTTTCCGAGCTGAATATCGAGACTATAGAGCAGATTTCCCGTCTTGAGCCGTTTGGCCAGGGCAACAAGGTGCCGCTGCTGGCTGCCGAGGGCGTGACGATGTGTGATCGCGCCGTGGTGGGCAAAACCGGTGAGCACATGCGCTTTGTGGCGACCGATGGCGCCGCGAGTGTGCCGGCCATTATGTTCCGCGTGCCGCAAATCGATAAGCTCATCAACTGCGATAGCGCTGTCGACTTGGTGTTCGAGGCCGTTGCCGAGCATTGGCAGGGTCGTGTGAAGCCCAAGCTCATGGTCAAGGATGTTCTGGTCCGCGATACCACGCTGCCCAGCGTCGACGATCCGGCATGCGAGCTTCGTCGTGGCGTGCAGCCGACGGATTCCGGCCTGCGCCTGGAGTCGCGCAAGCGCGAGACGCTCGCCCAGCTTTCCTATACCGAGCTCACGCGCTCGCTTATCCATAGCTTTATCGGATCGAACCAGCCGCACCGCGCGCAGGCTGAGGCGCTCGACGCCTTGGCCGATCACCAGAGTGTCTTGGCGGTTATGGGAACGGGCCGCGGCAAGTCGCTCATCTTCCATGTGCATGCCGCGCGTGAGGCGGTGCTTCGCGGACGTGCGAGCATCTTTGTCTATCCGCTGCGTGCGCTTGTTGCCGACCAGGCCTATCACCTCTCGTCGACGATGGCATCGCTTGGCATTGGCGTTGGCGTGCTGACCGGCGAGACCGTGGAGGCCGCACGCGATGACGTGTTCGCCGGCCTAGCTTCGGGCCGCACCGGTATCGTGCTCACGACGCCCGAGTTCCTATCTATCCACCGTGACCGCTTCGCGCGTTCGGGCCGCATCGGCTTTGTCGTTATCGATGAGGCGCATCATGCCGGTCTTGCCAAGGGCGGCGACCGCAGCGCCTATCTTGACATGCCCGATATCCTCAAAGCTCTGGGCGACCCGGTCGTTATGGCTGCGACGGCCACCGCGACGGCTCCGGTCGTGGCCGAGCTTGCCCGCATGCTTCCGATCACTCACACGGTGGTCGACGAGACGGTGCGCGAGAACCTGCAGCTCGAGGACGACCGAGATCTTGCGAGCCGCGAGAACCGTTTGGTGTCGATCGTGGCGACGGGGGAGAAGACCGTCATTTACGTCAATTCGCGCGACCAGTCCGTGGCGCTCGCCAAGACGTTGCGCAAGCGTGTGCCCGATTGCGCAACCCATATCGCGTTCTATAACGCGGGGCTTGCGCGTTCCGATCGCCGTCGCGTGGAGGAAGCATTCCGAGACGGCAGCCTCAGCTGCATCGTCTCGACATCTGCCTTTGGCGAGGGCGTCAACCTGCCCGATATCCGCCATGTCGTGCTCTATCACATGCCGTTTGGCGGCATTGAGTTTAACCAGATGAGCGGCCGTGCCGGTCGCGATGGCCAGCCCGCCGTGATCCACCTGCTCTATTCGTCGCGCGATGCCCGCATTAACGAGCGCCTGCTCGACTGCTACGCACCCGAGCGCGACGAGCTCGTTACACTCTATCGCGCGCTGCAGACCATGTGGCGCTCCAACCGCGGCAAGACCGGGGATGATTCATTCTGCGCAAGCGATATCGACATCGCGCAGATGTGCCTTGCCATCGATGCCCGCACGCCGGTCGACGAGCGCTCGGTGGAAAGCGGCCTAGGAATCTTCGAAGAGCTTGGTTTCTGTCGCGTTTCGGGGTTTGACGATACGCGTCGCATCGCGATGGCCGAAAACCCCGGCCGCGTGCAATTGAGCAGGTCAATTCGCTATTTGGAGGGCTTGCGCTCGCGCATGGAGTTTTCGGCTTTCCGGAGCTGGGCGCTCGATTCGTGCGCTTCTGATATGCTAGCCAAAGTTAACCGCCCGATCGTACCGCGGGCCTAGGGGAAGGGGACCTCGATGGATGCCGCAGCCCGTACCGCCCATGATTCCACCCTCCAGCCGTTTTCGGAGATGGAGCACTATAAGCATGCCGATGAGCTGCCGCCCGAGATTATGGCGGACAGCTACGACAAGCTGGAGCGTCTGTGCCTCAAATATATGAATGAGGACGACTTTTCTAAGGTTGAGCAGGCCTACTGCTTTGCTGCCGAGAAGCATTGCAACCAAAAGCGGCGCTCGGGTGAGATGTACATCAACCATCCCGTCGAGGTGGCCATCATTCTGGCCGATCTCAAGATGGACTGCGATGTGGTGTGCGCCGCGCTGCTGCACGATACCGTCGAGGATACTGAGACCTCGCTCGCCGATGTTTCCGGCCTGTTTGGCGATACGGTGGCCGAGCTCGTCGATGGCGTGACCAAGCTCACCAACATCGAAGTCGACAGCATGGACGAGAAGCAGGCGCTCACGCTGCGCAAGATGTTCCTTGCCATGTCCAAGGACATTCGCGTCATCATCGTTAAACTTGCCGACCGTCTGCACAACATGCGAACGCTGGCAGCCCTGCGCGAGGATCGTCGCCTATTTAAGGCTCGCGAGACCATGGACGTGTACGCGCCCTTGGCCGACCGCCTGGGCATGAGCTCTATTAAGTGGGAGCTCGAGGACCTGTCCTTCTTCTACCTGGAGCCCGATGCCTACCAGCGCATCGCGCGCATGGTGGCGGAGTCGCGCGAGGTCCGTGAGCGCTATCTGGCTGAGACCATCAAGACACTCACCGACGAGCTCAACCGCATTGGCCTGGAAGGCTTCCAGATCAACGGCCGTTCCAAGCACTATTGGTCCATCTACCAAAAGATGAAGCGCAAGGGCAAGGAGTTCTCCGAGATCTACGACCTGGTGGCACTGCGCGTCATCACGCATTCGGTGCGCGATTGCTACTCCACGCTCGGCGCGGTGCATACGCTGTGGCACCCCATGCCCGGTCGCTTTAAAGACTATATCGCCATGCCCAAGGTCAATAACTACCAGTCGCTCCATACGACGGTTATCGGCCCCACGGCCCGCCCGCTCGAGATTCAGATTCGAACCTATGAGATGCATGAGCAGGCCGAGTACGGCATTGCCGCCCACTGGCTATATAAGAAGTCGGGCGGATCGTCTGCTTCCAAGACCAATGACGCTCAACGTTTGGACGACCAGATCAACTGGCTCAAGCATTCGCTCGATTGGGCGGCTTCCGACGAGATCACCGATGCCAAGGAATACCTGCACTCGCTGAAGGTCGATCTGTTCGATCAGGAGATCTTCGTCTTTACGCCCAAGGGCGAGGTCATGGCGCTTCGTGCCGGCTCTACACCGCTCGACTTTGCCTACGCCGTTCACACCGAGGTGGGAAACCATTGCGTCGGCGCCAAAATCAACGGTGCGGTGGCTCCGCTCACGCACGAGATTAAGACGGGTGACCGTGTCGAGATCCTGACTAACAAGAGTTCCAAGCCGTCGCGTGATTGGCTCAAGATCGTCAAGACGCCTTCCGCCAAGTCAAAGATCCGTCGCTACTTTGCCGCCGCGACTAAGGACGACGACGCTGCCGCCGGCCGCGATATGCTGGCCAAGGACCTGCGCAAGCGCGGGTATGGCATCTCCACGCCGCGCTCCACGCGTGCGCTCAATGCCGTGGCGGAGCAGTTTAACTTCAAGCAGCTCGAGGACCTGTTTGCCGCCGTCGGTGCCGGCAAGGTTGCCCCGCGCGCTGTGGGCAATAAGGTCGAGCAAATCTTGGACCCCAAGCCCGAGGAACAGCTCACCAAGGCCGAGGCTATCGCCGAGGTCGTGAAACAGCCGGCCCGCGGCTCCAACCGCAAGCCGCAAAAGCGTGGCAAGAGCGCAAGTAACGGCATTATCGTTAAGGGCGAGAGCAACAGTGGCCTGCTGGTCCGTCTGGCTCATTGCTGCAATCCCGTGACGGGCGACGATATCGTCGGCTTCATCACGCGTGGCCGAGGTGTCTCAGTGCATCGCGCCAACTGCCCCAACGTCAAGGGCCTCATGGAGCACCCCGAGCGCATGATTGACGTAGAGTGGGATGGTGCTGCCGACACCCTCTTCCAGGTCGAGATCGTGGTCGAGTGCCTGGACCGCATGGGCCTGCTCAAGGACGTCACCATTGCCATTGGCGATGCAGGCGGCAATATCCTTTCCGCCGCCACCTCGACCAACCGCGAGGGTATTGCGACCCTGCGCTTTATGGTCGAGATTTCGGATGCGAGCGGCCTGGATCCGCTGCTGGCTTCCATCAGCAGTGTCGATTCGGTCTACGACGCTCGCCGTCTTATGCCCGGCGAGGGCGGAGCGCAACTCAAGCGCCGTGTGTAGGTGCGAGAGCCTCTCAGCATCATAGATATTGGTTACGCTCGAGGCATCGTTTGGTGCCTCGAGCGTATTTTAGAAGGAGGGTATGCGCATGGACGATATGACTTTGGACCTGACACCCCGAGGCACGGCTTCGATTGAGGCGCTCGTCAACGGCCCGATTCAGACCAACAGCTACGCCGTGATTTCGAATGACGAGTGCTTAATCGTCGATCCGGCGTGGGAGGGCGAGCGTCTTGTGGAGCATATCCGCACCGCGCATCCCGAGGTGCGCGTACTCGGCTCTGTCTGCACGCACGGTCATGCCGACCATGTTGGCGGGGTTGCCGGGGTTCGAGCTGTCGTTGGCGACAGTGCGCTATATGAGTTGTGCGCTAAGGACGTGACGGTACCTCGCGCAAATATCGAGGAGCAGCGTGTCATGTGGGGTATCGAGACGCCCGATCCGGGTGAGCCGACGCGCTTGCTTGCCGAGGGCGATACAATCGAGGTGGGCGACGTCTGCCTGCAGGTGATCGAGACGCCGGGGCATACGCCGGGCGGCATCGTCCTGTTCGCCGCGACCGAGCAGGGAAACATCGCCTTTGTGGGCGACACGCTTTTCCCGGGCAGCCACGGTCGTACCGATCTTTCCGGCGGTGACGAGGCGGCGATTATGCGCTCGCTCTCCAAACTTGCCAAGATGCTTCCGCCCGATACCGTTTGCTTGACGGGCCATGGCGATTCGACCACGATGGCGCGCGAACTTATGCAGAACCCGTTTATGCAGATGTAGGCTCGAAGCCGTCTTCCGAACCACGAAGACCGCTCAATCGTCAAGCTATTTTCCCCAGTGGGTCGATTCTGTGGGGCAAACGGTCAAAATTTGTCCAATCGGATGGTATTCGTGAACAAACGAACGTTTATGCTCGGGTATGTCGTGGTAAAATCTCAGGCGTTATCGGAGCAACCTTACAGGAGGTTTCTTTTATGCTCGTCAACGCAGCAGACATGCTCAAGAAGGCCGAGGCCGGCAAGTACGGTCTCGGTGCCTTCAACACCAACAACCTCGAGTGGACCCTGGCTATTCTCCAGGCCGCCGAGGAGGCCAAGTCCCCGCTGATCCTTCAGTGCACCGCTGGTGCCGCTAAGTGGATGGGCGGTTTCAAGGTCTGCGCCGACATGGTTAAGGCTGCCGTCGAGGCCACGGGCGTTACCGTTCCCGTCGCCCTTCACCTCGATCACGGTTCTTACGAGGACTGCTTCAAGTGCATCGAGGCCGGCTTCACGTCCATCATGTATGACGGCTCTCACGAGGAGACCTTCCAGCTTAACCTCGACCGCACCAAGGAGCTCGTTGAGCTTGCCCACTCCAAGGGCATGTCCATCGAGGCCGAGGTCGGCGGCATCGGCGGCACCGAGGACGGCGTGACCTCCAGCGGCGAGCTCGCTGATCCTGCTGAGTGCAAGCAGATTGCTGACCTGGGCGTCGACTTCCTCGCCTGCGGTATCGGCAACATCCACGGCGTGTACCCTGCCGACTGGGCTGGCCTTTCCTTCGAGCGCCTGGGCGAGATCAAGGCTCAGACCGGCGACCTGCCCCTCGTCCTGCACGGTGGCACCGGCATCCCCGAGGATCAGATCAAGAAGGCCATCTCCCTGGGTATCTCCAAGATCAACGTCAACACCGATCTGCAGCTCGTCTTCGCCAAGGGTGTTCGCGAGTACATCGAGGCCGGCAAGGATCAGCAGGGCAAGGGCTTTGACCCCCGCAAGCTCCTCAAGCCTGGTCGTGACAACATCGTTGCCCGCACCAAGGAGCTCATGGAGGAGTTTGGCTCCGTCAACAAGGCGTAAGCGTCGCTAAACTTCCCGTCGGAAGCCCCGTCCCCCTACACTGTTTCCTTTACGCTCACCTGACTTCGCCAGAAGTCGCGCCAAGGAAACAGTTCCGGGGGACGGGGCTTCCTTCGTTTAACGCCGCAGGGTTACGAGTCTGAATTAAGATGGCTACTGGCTTCGCCAGAAGTCGCGCAATGGGAAAAGCTTCGGGTGAACGGGGCCTCCTTCGTTAACTCGCTACAGGGTTACTGGGCTGAATTCATTTTTTTGACTACCGTTCGGTGGTGTTGATGGCTCCCTTGTTGGGGCTTTCTTTTTTATCTCGCTACAATGGACTTCAAGCGTTCTAGTGACTTGGAGTTTTAGTATGGCTGTTGTTAATGTGTTGCCTTCGGATGGGAAGGTTATTGACGAGGGTCCTGTTGGTTGCTCTGTTGATGTTTGCTGTAATGACTTTCGTCATCTCGATATTGGACTACCGCCCGAGATTCTTCGACTCAAGGATGCCGGATATTTGACGCAGACTGTTGCGGCTTGTGATCGTCTTTTGGGGCAGAATCCCGATCCCTCGCTTGCTGCCTGCGTTCGTGCCGAGCGGTATCGCATGCTTGAGACGCCGCTTCATTTTTCGGTGTCGCGCGATCGGGCTATTGCGATGATTCGCGAGGAGTGGCCTGAGTTTACCGAGGAGCAGTTTGACGATCTGATTGACCGTAAGCGTATTGACTGGCGCTTTATCGATGGCGAGCTGTTCGTTCTCGACAACTTCCTCGATTCGCTTCGCGTGTATCCCAAAGAAGTCCCCGGCATGCGTCCCGATTCTACGGACGGAATAGCACTGCGCAACGAGATGCTCAAGGAGATGGAGTCGCAAAACGGATTGACTCGCGTTATTACGCTTAAGGCGTCCTTGTCTGTCCCCGGCGCTCTAGAGGGGGAGACCGTTCGCGCTTGGCTACCCGTTGCCGCCGCCTGTCGTCAACAGTCTCATATCGAGGTTCTCGATATGACGCCGGAGGGTGCTGTTGCTCCCGCGAACGCTTCGGCGCGTACCGCCTCGTGGTCTTCTTCGAGTGATCGCTCATTCTCGGTGACCTATCGCTATCAAATCAAAGCCGCTTATCGCGATATTTATGGGGGTGCGCTTCCGTCGCATCCGTGTATGGACGCGCCGTTGCCCGAAGATATTTCTGAGGACCGTCCGCACATTGCATTCACGCCGTATCTGCAGCAGCTGACGGCCGGTGTTGTTGACGGACTCGAGGATCCGCTCGATCGCGCTCGTGCTATCTATGATTATCTGACGCAGCATATCGACTATCGCTATCAGCCGCCGTACTTGCTTTTGGGATCTATTGCCGATGACTGCGCGCATTCGCTCCGCGGCGATTGCGGCGTTATGGCGCTCACGTTTATCACCATGTGCCGTATCGCGGGCGTGCCTGCCCGTTGGCAGAGCGGCCTGTACGTTGCGCCCGATTCGGTGGGGTCGCACGACTGGGCAGAGTTCTATACGCCGCAGACCGGTTGGCTCAACGCCGACGTGTCATTTGGATCTTCTGCTCGCAGGATGGGGGAGGAGTGGCGCCGCCGTCACTACTTTGGCAATCTCGACCCGTGGCGTATGGTGGCCAACAATCGATTCCAGGCAGAGTTTGAGCCCTCTTTCAACGGCATGCGCGAGGACCCTTACGATAACCAGATGGGTGAGGCTTCGGTCGACGGTCGCGGATGCCGTCAGCGCGAGATGCTACGCACGGTCGAACTCATCGAAATGCTCGAAGTTCCATTTTCGGACTAATCGGTAGAAAGCTGTGATAAACTAACTCACGCATTACGTGCCCGAGTGGCGGAATTGGCAGACGCAGTGGACTCAAAATCCACCGTTGGCAACAACGTGCGAGTTCGAGTCTCGCCTCGGGCACCATACATGCAAGTGAGCGTTCGAGGGGGGTTGCGGCCCCCTTTTTCGTGCCGAACTCGCGTGAGCGCGCGAAGCGTTAAGCAAACAGGCCTGTGGCCTGTTTGTAGCGGAGCGTGGCGAGGGCGCCGCGCGCCCGAAGCCCGGGGCTTCGCGAAGCGAAGGCCCTTCGAGTCTCGCCTCGGGCACCATACATGCAAGCGAGCGTTCAAGGGGGTCAAGGCCCCTTTTTCGTGTACGTAATGTGATAACGCGCTGTACGTGTTATTATTCGCAAGGCGTTGTTCCCGCAATGCCCTAAAGAGGAACCCGAGGGTTCCCACCTTTTGGCGCCAATGAGCAGCTGACTGGTCATACAACTTAGATTCTCTTCCTCAAATCGAGGAACTCTATGTGTACGACCTGGTTGCTGAGAAGCGCCGGGTTATTTTTTTATGAATGGAGGTAGGGAAAATAGCTAAGTCTGATGACACCCGCATCAACGACGAGATCACTGCATCTTCGTGCCGTTTGATTGGCGTCGATGGCTCTCAGCTCGGCCTGTTCGCCATCCGCGATGCCCAGCGCGTCGCCGACGATCAGGGTCTCGACCTGGTCGAGATCGCTCCCAACGCGGAGCCGCCGGTCTGCAAGGTCATGGACTACGGTAAGTTCAAGTACCAGCAGGCCATGAAGGCCAAGGCTGCTCGTAAGAACCAGTCCAAGGTCGAGGTCAAGGAAATGAAGTTCCGACCCAAGATCGACGTTGGCGACTACGAGACCAAGAAGGGCCATGTTCTGCGTTTCCTCAAGAAGGGCGCACGCGTTAAGATCACCATCATGTTCCGCGGCCGCGAGATGGCTCACCCGGAGCAGGGCCTTAACGTTCTCGAGCGTCTCGCCGAGGATCTCAAGCCTTACGCTACGGTCGAGTCCAAGCCTAAGATGGAAGGCCGTAACATGCTTATGCTGCTCGCCCCGATTAAGGGCGCCTTCGATGAGGATAAAGCGGCAAGCGATACCAAGTAACTAGTGTTCTGTAACCGATTAAGGAGTATTTCATGCCTAAGATGAAGTCCCACAGCGGCACCAAGAAGCGTTTCCGCAAGACTGGTACCGGCAAGCTTATGCGCGCCAAGGCTTTCAAGAGCCACATCCTGAGCAAGAAGTCCACCAAGCGTAAGCGTGGCTTCCGTCAGGAGACTGAGATCGCCGCTGCTGACCGCAAGGTCATCAAGTCGCGTCTCGCCTAAGTTCGCGTTCCCGTTTTTCGTTTTACCGTCTAGGAGTTGATAGAACATGGCACGTATTAAGCGCGCTGTTGCCGCCAAGAAGAAGCGCCGTACCGTTATGCACCGTGCGAAGGGTTACTACGGTGCCGCTTCGCGTACTTACAAGCATGCTAAAGAGCAGGTCCAGCACTCCCTGCAGTATCAGTATCGTGATCGCCGCAACAAGAAGCGCGAGATTCGTTCTCTCTGGATCACTCGTATCAACGCTGCTGCTCGCCTGAACGACATCTCTTACTCTCAGTTCATGCACGGCCTGAAGGTTGCCGGCATCGAGCTCGACCGCAAGGTCCTGGCTCAGATGGCATACGAGGACATCGAGTCCTTCAACGAGCTGGCTACCATCGCCAAGAAGGCTCTCGAGGCCTAATAGATTCTCTTGAATCGCTAGGGGAGTGTCGCGTTATGCGCGGCGCTCCCTCTTTTTATCTGAAGCGCTGGTTTATATAGCAAAAGCGCGGGTAGATAGACACTTACAGGTGACCGATCTTTATATATCTCTTAACCGAAGGGTCATCATCTGATACGTGCAGTATTTCTGCACCAGCCTTTCTATGACTTATATAGAAAGCAATATATTGTGTAGGACTTGTGAAGAGTGGAATTGACGTCCCACAGGGCTTCGCGGTCTGGCAATATATTTCCTTGCCGCGCGGCCCGGTCGGACCGGATGAGCCGCGCAGGCGTGCACCTTGAGAACCGGATACTGCGAGGATGGACACTTCAAGTGTCGCATCCGGGCAGACATCGAACCATTTGAAATGGTCTAACTTGGATTTGTTTTTCGCAAGGCCGCCGAGAGGCGGCCCCGAGAAATTCCTTTT
>DBFDVR010000015.1:0-11287 GCA_048321375.1 Collinsella sp. | reverse complement strand
GGCCGTTACCATCGTACGCTCCATGGTCGCCTACACTAACCACACGATTCTTGCCGAGGCGCTCGAGAAGTGGCCGCTCACCAGCCTGCAGAAGGTCTCCCCTGCCATCGCCGACATTATCGTCAAGCTCGATGAGATCGCAAAGGCCGAGCACGACGACCCGCGCGTTGCCATCATCGACGAATACAACACCGTCCACATGGCCCACATGGACATCCACTTTGGCTTCTCCATCAACGGCGTCGCCGCACTCCACACCAAAATCCTGGAGGACACCGAGCTTCATCCGTTCTACGAGATCTACCCCAAGAAGTTCTCCAATAAGACCAACGGCATCACCTTCCGCCGCTGGATCCAGGGAGCCAACCCCGCGCTCGCCAGCCTGCTCGACGATGTGATCGGCACCGATTGGCGCAGCACCGGCGACCTGAGCAAGCTCGCCGACTTCGCCGACGATAAGAGCATTCTTGAGCGCTTGGCCGCCACCAAGGCCGAAGCCAAAACCATCATGCGCGAGTTTATGGCGCTCGAGCAGGGCGTGACGATCCCCTCCAACGCCATCATCGACGTCCAGGTCAAGCGTATCCACGAGTACAAGCGCCAGCAGATGCTCGCGCTCTACATCATCTGGAAGTATCTCGACATCAAGAACGGCAACAGACCTAAGCACCCCGTCACCATCATCTTTGGCGGCAAGGCGGCACCTGCCTACACCATCGCCCAGGACATCATCCATCTGATCCTGACGCTTTCCCAGTGGGTCGCCAACGACCCCGACGTGGCTCCCTACCTGCAGGTCGTCATGATCGAGAACTACAACGTCACCGCCGCCGAGCGCGTGATTCCCGCTGCCGACATCTCCGAGCAGATCAGCCTGGCCTCCAAGGAGGCGAGCGGCACCTCTAACATGAAGTTCATGCTCAACGGCGCTTTGACCCTGTGCACGCTCGACGGTGCCAACGTAGAGATTGCCGAGCTCGTGGGCGACGAGAACATCTACACCTTTGGTGCCTCGTCCAAGCAGGTCGAGCAACTCTACGCCGACGGCACCTATGACGCCGGCGCGCTCTACCGCAAGCCCGGCATTAAACTGCTGGTGGACTTCATCACCAACCCGGCCTTTATGGCGACCGGCAACGCCGAGCGCCTGCAGCGCCTGCACGACGACATCAAGGGTAAGGACTGGTTTATGGCCCTGCTCGACATTGAGGAGTACATCCAGACCAAGGAGCGCGTGCTAGCCGACTACGAGGACCAGGACGCTTGGATGCGCAAGGCGCTGATCAACATCGCCAACGCCGGCACCTTCTCGTCCGACCGCACAATCTCCCAGTACAACGACGAGATCTGGCACCTGAGCTAATTCGCTTCCTTTACCCATCCTCTTGAAAACGGAGTCGCGGCAACGCGGCTCCGTTTTTTGTGCCCGCACGTTACCCTGTGACCCGACTCGACCAAACAATCTCGATCTGTAACAGCTACTCGGTAAAAACGGTCCCAGCTGTTACAGATTGAGACATACCGGACCCTTCCCTTGGGTTTATCTCAGTCTGTAACATCTAGCAGCTGAAATTCACCTTTGGTGTTACAGATTTAGATGAAATGGTCAGCTCAGCGGAACTGTCTCGATCTGTAACACCTAGCGTCCGAAATCAGCCTCACCCGTTACAGATCGAGACAAACGACCGGTCAGACAGCCCCAACACAAAGAAAGGCTCCCCTCTCGCCCAGTGGACGGGAGGGGAGCCTTATATGTGACCGCGGCAAAAGGATGGCAATACCGCAGTCGCCCAAAGGGAGGGCCTGGATGCACCGGGCCTAGATTAGGTTCTTGCCAGAGACCTTATCGAAGAGGTGGGTCGCGTTCTTCTCAAACTTGAACCAGATGGTGTCGCCAGCCTTGAGCGCGCCCTTGGCCTCGAGGTCGACGACGGGGATAATCAGAACAAACTGGCCGTCGGGAGCGGTCACGTGGACATGCTCGGTCGAGCCCATGAGCTCGGTCACCTCGACGGTACCCTGGAGCGCGCCCTCCTCGCCCTTGTCGGCAAGCAGGATCTGCTCGGGACGCACGCCGGCCGTAATCTCCTTCACGTCGCCGCCGTCCCAGTTGAGGGCAAGTTGAGCGCAAGTCTCGGGGGCGAGTGCCACGTTCATATCCTCGGTCTTGACGGTAAAGCCGTTGCCCGAGCGCACCAGCTGGGCATCGAAGAAGTTCATCTGCGGCACGCCGATGAAGCCGGCGACGAAGATGTTCGCGGGATGGTTGAAGACCTCCTGCGGCGTGGCGATCTGCTGGACAACGCCGTCCTTCATGACCACGATGCGGTCGCCAAGGGTCATGGCCTCGGTCTGGTCGTGAGTAACATAAATGAACGTGCCCTTGATCTCGTGGCGCAGCTTAATGAGCTCGGCACGCATCTGGTTACGAAGCTTGGCGTCCAGGTTGGACAGCGGCTCGTCCATCAGGAAGACCTTGGGGTCACGCACGATGGCGCGGCCGATAGCGACACGCTGGCGCTGGCCGCCGGAGAGCGCCTTGGGCTTACGGTCGAGGTACTCGGTAATGCCCAGAATCTCGGCAGCAGAGCGAACCTTGCGGTCGATCTCGTCCTTGGGAACCTTCTTGAGCTCGAGCGTAAATGCCATGTTCTCGTACACCGTCATATTGGGGTACAGAGCGTAGCTCTGGAACACCATGGCGATGTCGCGGTCCTTGGGCGCCACGTCGTTGACACGCTTGCCGTCGATGAGCACATCGCCCGAGGTAATGTCCTCCAGGCCGGCGACCATGCGCATCGTCGTGGACTTACCGCAGCCAGAGGGGCCAACGAGGACGACGAACTCCTGGTCGTGAACGGTGAGGTTGAAGTCCTCTACAGCGAGCACACCGTCCTCGGTAACCTTGAGGTTGTGCTTCTTCTCCTCGGTCTTCTTCTTTTTGCCAAAGAAGCCTTTCTTTTTTGACTCGTTGTTGGGATACACCTTCTGAACATGTTTGAGAACAATCTCGGCCATGTCTCTACCTTTCGATATGCGGCGCCGCGCTGAGGGGCGCCGCAGAAACTTGCAAAACAGTTACGGCATCAGCCCTTGACGGCACCTGCCACCACGCCGTCGATGATGTACTTCTGACAGAGGATGTACATGATAACGATGGGGATAACGACCATCATGATGCAGGCCATCATGGGGCCGAGCTCGACGTGGCCGTAGCCGCCGCGGAAGTACTGAATCAAGATAGGAATGGTCTTGTACTTGGTGGAGTCGAGCGTAAGGTAGGGCAGCAGATAGTCGTTCCAGACCCACATGGTCTCGAGGATGCCGACCGAAAGATAGGTGGGCTTCATGATGGGAAGGACAATCTTAAAGAACACCTGGACCGGGTTGCAGCCATCAATCATGGCCGCCTCCTCGATCTCGAGCGGGATGTTCTTTACAAAACCGGCGAACATAAAGACCGCCAGGCCCGCGCCAAAGCCGAGGTAGATAAAGCAGATGTTGAACGGCGTGTTGAAGCCGATGCGGTCCGCCAAATTGGACAGCGTGAACATGAGCATCTGGAACGGCACGACCATCGAGAACACGAACAGGTAATAGAAGAAGTTCGAGATCTTGTTGTTGACACGAACCACGTACCAAGCGCACATGGAGCAGCACACCAAGATCAGCACGACCGACGTGACCGTGATGATGAGCGAGTACATAAATGCCGAGGCAAAGCCCTGCTCGTTAAGGGCGTGCATGTAGTTTGCGAGGCCGTTGAACGTCTCGGGCGTGAGCAGATCGAATGCCGTGGTGGTGCTGATTGCGGTCGCTTTCTTAAAAGAATTAAGCGCAATCATGAACACGGGGTAGATCCACGCGAGCGACAGGATCGTAAAGAAAATCGAGAGCGCGCGGTTGATAACCTTATCGCGTTTCATTACTGCTGCACCTCCTTGGACCTCGTGGCCTTAAGCTGAATCATGGAGATGGCTACGACCAGGATGCAGAAGATAACCGCCTTGGCCTGACCAATGCCCTGCCATGCGATACCGGCACGCGAATAGAACGTGTTGTAGATGTTCAGGGCGAGCATCTCGGTGGAGTGCGCGGGGGCGCCGCCGGTAAGGGCGAGGTTCTGGTCGAACAGCTTAAAGCCGTTGGTGATGGACAGGAACAGGCAGATGGTGATGGTCGGCATCAGGTTAGGGATCTTAACCTTCCAAAACGTCTGCCATGCCGTAGCGCCGTCGACCTTGGCGGCCTCGATGTAGTCGGACGGAATGGACTGCAGACCAGCGATATAGATGATCATCATGTAGCCGACCTGCTGCCACAGGGTCAGGATGATAAGGCCCCAGAAGCCAGCTGCAGAGTTAAGGGCGATGAGCTGGGCGCCCACGTTGGAGAGCAGGCAGTTGATCAGAATCTGCCAAATGTAGCCCAGCACGATGCCGCCGATCAGGTTAGGCATAAAGAAAATCGTACGGAAGATGTTGGTGCCCTTGAGCGCCTTGCGGGTGAGCGCCTGCGCAATGGCCAGGGCGATCACGTTGATGAGCACCGTCGACAGGAAGGCAAACGCCACGGTAAAGAAGAACGACGTGGAGAACTGCGGATCGGACAGCGCGCGCACGTAGTTCTCGATACCGACAAAGTGCGCGTTACTAATGATAATAAACTGGCAGAACGAGAGATAGAAGCCCTGGATAAAGGGGATCACGAACCCGATCATAAACGCCAGGCACGTGGGCAGCATAAAGAGCGGCCACCAGCGCTTGAGTGCTTTGCCCATAAAAGGGTCCTTTCAATATGCAGGGGGCGGGCAAACCAACGTCTGCCCGCCCCCTGTCGCTAATCAGATAGCTTGGGCAGCAACTACTTACTCGGAAGCAGCCTTCTCGGTCTTCCAGCCATCAACGAAGGCGTTCTTGACGCCGTCCCACTTGGTGTTGTCGGCAGCATAGGCAATCAGAGCCTGCTTGAGGTTCTTCTTCCACTCCTCGGAGGGGATGTAAACGAAGTCCCAAGCGACGGTCTTCTTGCCGTCCTTGGCCATGGCAACGGCCTGCTGCGAGAAGACGTTGGTGGTCTCCTTGGCGCTCTTGAACGGAGCGGTCAGACCCATCTTGTCGGCGATGATGCTGGTCGGGGTGTCAGCGGTGACGCACCAATACATGAAGTCCTCGGTGGCCTTCTGGGCATCCTCGGAAGCCTGGGAGCTGACGCACCAGTAGTTCTCGCCGCCGGAGCACAGGCCCTGGTTCTCCTCGCCGTCAACACCGATGTAGATGGGCATCATGCCAATCTGATCGTCGGTCATGCCGGCCTTGACGAGGTCAGAGTAGGCCCAAGAGCCGTTCTGGTAGAAGACGGCCTTGCCGGTTGCGAACTCGTTGGTGGCGTCGTCGCCGGTCTTGGAAGCAAGCTGCGAAGGATCGCAGGTGGAGTCGGTGATGTACAGGTCGAAGATCTGCTTGTAGTTGTCGAGGAACTCACCCTTGATCTCGTCGTCCTCCTGGTTGTGCTCCTTCTCAAACTCGTAGTAGAGCGGCATGTTGGCAAGGTGTGTGGTGTAGCGCCAGCTGGAGGAGTCGTCCATGCCGGCGGAAGTGAAGGCACCCTCGACACCAAGCTCGTCCTTGCGGGCCTGGATGTCGTCGGCACAAGCCTTCAGCTTGTCGAAGGAGTTGATGTCCTCGGCCTTGTAGCCAGCCTTCTCGAGCAGCTGCTTGTTGTAGATGATGCCGTAGCTCTCCTGGACCCAGTCGATACCCAGATCCTTGCCATCGGACTGCAGAGCCAGGGAGTCGTCAATGAGCTCACCACGGAGCTTGGTATCGGACAGGTCGGCGCAGTAATCCTTCCAGTTCTTAAGACCGGTGGGGCCGTTGACCTGGAACAGGGTCGGAGCGGAGCTCTTGGACATCTCGGACTTGAGCTTCTCCTCGTAGGTGTTGGAGGCGGCGGTCACGATCTTGACCTCGACGCCCTTCTCCTTCTTATAGGCCTTGGCGATCTCCTTCCACTCCTTGTCGACCTCGGGCTTGAATTGGAGGAAGTAGACCTCGGCAGCGTCACCAGAAGCAGAGGAGCCGGAGCCGGCAGAACCGCCGCAACCTACGAGACCCAGACCAAGAACCGCAGCCGCGGAACCAGCAAAGCCCAGGAACTGCCTTCTGCTCATTTCGTTCTTCATTACAATCCACCCTTTCACACCGTGGCGGCACCCTTTGCCGCCGCCTTCGGAGATTGGCTCGGGGACTTTGCCCCTTTTGCTGATTTGTACGATACGCTATTTGGCTAGTTGTTTGAACAAGTATTACTAGAGCGGTAGAAAAACTTCGGTGAACGGTAATTTCATCTTGATACTTGACAAGTTTTGTATAAACAATTATTTGTTATTGAATGCAGAGAAAACGCCCGGTCAAGCCGATGTACCGTCGGTTTGACCGGGCGTTTTCTCTTTGAGGCCATGAGTCTCGCCAGGCTGCGAGCTAGCCGGCTATCGCTTGGAATTGACGCGGTAATGGAAGATCTCGGGGTGTGTGCGAGTGTGCGTCACCTCAAACAAGATGCCATCCGAGGTGTACGACTGACTCTCCATGACGGCAACGCAGTTGTATTTGCCGAGGTCAAGATAGCTGCAGTCCTCATCGTTGGCGAGCTCAACACTCACCGTACGACGGCTCGCCATCACTTTGACACCGCGCTTGTGCTCCAGATAGCCGTAAATAGAATCTGCCGCGATCTCGGGAGTCAGGCCCTTGGCGATCGACGCCAAAAAATAGCCATGGTCCACTTGGCGCGCGTTGCCGTTGAGGCTTCGGACACGCACTACGCGAATCAACTCCTCGCCCACCTTAAAGCCCAGGTGACGAGAGAGTTGCTCGGTGCAAACCAGATGTTCGAAAGACTTAACGTCCGTCGATGCAACGGCATTGTTGCGCTTTGCAAACTCGCCAAACGACTCAACCTCTTCGAGTGCGCCCAACATGTCGGTTTCGCCCTTAAGCCAAATAACGCGCACGCCCTTGCCGTGTATGGGCTGCACAAACATCCCGTCGGCCAGCATACCCAAGGCGCGACGGACGGTATTGCGAGTGCATCCGAACTCCGCGGTCAGCTCGGCTTCGGTTGGCAGCATCTCCTGAAACGCATAGGTCCCGTTAATGATGCGCGAACGGATCTCACGGTAGATTCCTTCGTAAATCGCTTTTGGCATGACTTCACCTCTACATTGTTCATTTCCGGCTAGGCACGATAGCATTTCTTAAAGTTGTTTAAACCGAATATCGGTAAAGCGACAGGATTTAACCGTTGACGGTTTCTGTCATGCCCAAATCGGTTTCGCTCAAAACTGCCGGTACGACAATCGTCTGGTCCTCTACAATGAATCCATTGTTTAAACGTTTCCCCACGCGCAACGCGCCTCGATATTCGGAAGGCAGAACATGCTGCAAAAAATCCAACGCTTTGGCGGGGCAATGTTCGCGCCCGCCATGCTGTTTTCTATATCAGGCCTCATGGTCGGCGTCTCCGCTCTCGCAACGACTGCGGACATCGTCGGCGATCTCGCCGTATACGGAACCCCTTGGTACGCTTTTTGGACCATCATCCAGCGCGGCTCGTGGACGGTCTTTAAACGCCTCCCGCTCCTTTTTGCCGTAGCGCTGCCCATCGGTCTTGCCCAAAAACAACCAGCTCGTTGCTGCCTCGAGGCTCTCGTCGCCTATTTTGCCTACTGCTTCTTTTTGAGCGAGATCATTAAGCTGAGCGGAGACAATCTTGGACTTAAGTACCCGTCGTCTTTGACCTCCGCTAGCGGCATCACCATCATCGACGGCATCAAGACGCTCGACACCGGCATTATCGGCCCGCTGGCGGTATCGGCAACCGTCGTCGCCATCCATGACCGCTTCTACGATGCCAAGGTTCCCGATTGGCTCGGCACCTTCTCGGGCTCCTCGCTGGTCTACCTCATCAGCTTTTTTGCCGTGTTTGCCCTTGCCGCTATCTCGGCCGCCATCGTGCCCTCCGTATACGCAATGACCGAAACGCTGCGCCATGCACTTACGAGCGTCGGCCCCTTTGGCGTGGGCATCTTTGTGCTTTTGGAGCGAGCGCTCGAGCCCATGGGGCTGCACCACCTGCTCTACATGCCGATCTACTACGACAACCTGGTCATTAACGACGGCATCTACGCCACGTGGAGCAGCTTGCTCCCCATCCTCTCCCATAGCACGCGCCCCCTTAATGAGCTTGCGCCGTGGGCCGGTTTTACCGCCACCGGCTGGGTCAAGCTCTTTGGCCTTCCTGCCATCGCAGCTGCGTTCTACTCCACCGCAAAACCCGAGCGCCGCGCCGGCCTCAGGGTCATCCTTGCTCCCGCCATCATCGCCTCGGTGGTTTGCGGCGTTACCGAGCCACTCGAGTTTCTCTTTATGTTCACCCACCCCGGGCTCTTTTTGCTCTACGCCGTCTTATCGTCTTGCCTTGCCACAACCATGAATCTCTTTGGCATCGTCGGCATCTTCTCAGGCGGCCTCATGGAGATGGCAGCCTTCAACTTTATTCCGCTCATGCGCACGCATGCCGGTGCCTATCTTTTGGCGCTCGGTATCGGCCTTGCCTTTAGCCTCATCTTTTTTGTTAGTTTTCGAGCACTCATCTTGGTCTATGACCTTAAGACGCCGGGCCGCGAGGATCATGTCGCCAATCGCGCGGCAATCGATCGTTTAACGGAAAGCGGCTTTGCCAAAGAGCAATCTCCCAAGGACGAGGTCGGTAGTCGATCCGATCAAGATCACGTCCTCGCTGAGCGGGTAATTCAGCTTTTAGGTGGCGTTGGCAATATCGTGGGCGCAACCAACTGCGCCACGCGCCTGCGCGTCGAGGTCGCAGACCCTTCCATCGTTGCAGATAACGCATCGTTTGTCGCGGTGGGCGCCAAGGGCCTCATCATTACGGGCAAGACCGCCCAGGTGGTCATCGGCATCTCCGTTCCCCGCGTTAAAGAGCATTTTGACCAGATCATGGGCCTCGAGCCGGGATTTGTGCCCACCACCTCGGCCTCCCCTGCCGCCAGCGCAGCCCATAAGCGCGGCGATATCTGCTTCTTCGATATCGACGGAACGCTCGCCTGGCAAGACCCCAGGCTCGCCCAAGACCTTCCCGAAGACGAGCGGGACCTCTCCCCCTATCCCAACGAGGCGGTTTCGCAGGCAATCCGCGAGTTTGTCGCCAACGGCAACATGGCCTTTATCTGCACGGGACGCACCCTGAGCTGCATCCACCCCAAACTTCTTGAGCTGCCCTGGACCGGCATCGTCTGTCTTGCGGGCGGTTACGCCGAGATCAACGGACACGCAATTCGCGATCTGTCGATGACGCCCAGTATGCTGCAGCGTCTTGCCCCCTACCTTGAGCAATCGGGCGAGGTCATCCGCTTTGAGGGCCTCAACGGCGTCGTGCGCATGAGTGCCGATGCCCCCGATGCTCCCGGATACGCGCGCACCCTGGGCGACGCAGTCACGCAGCTGCAACATTACAGTGTCTACAAGATCTTGATGTCTACATCACTCGCCAACCACATCGCTCAAGATAAGGCACTTGAGCCGCTGCTGTGCTTTAACGAGCTCGAACTCGAGGTAACCGAAATCTCGCCCCGCGAATGCACGAAGCGCGGGGGCATCCAGTCTGTACTCGACGCCCTCGATCCCCACCACGGAACCGTATACGGCATCGGCGACGCCAGCAATGACGTCTCGCTGATGAACGCCGTCGATGTCGGTATCGCCATGGGCAATGCGCCGGACTATCTCAAGGATAAGGCCGATTACGTGACCGACACCGTCGATCACGACGGTGTCGTTGCGGCGCTCGAGCATTTTAGGCTGATTTAGGCGCGCTCCATCAAACGCACGCCCGTTGTCCTAAATCGCCAAAACTGCCGCGCCAAACGCCCTGATGTGGCAATATGTTGTCTGCATATTGCATCAACGCAACCTCAGAAAGAATGCGAGAACCCGTGTCCAGTCCGTTTACCAGCTTTTTAGCCCAGCACTTTGACCAGATTAACGCCTATCTGGCCACGTTCTTTGACGGACAGGCGACCTCTGCCGATATCGAGCGCTACCTGTACGCGCCGCTCTCGGCTTTTACGGCCAACGCCGGCAAGCGCCACCGCCCGCTTATCTGCATGCTCGCCGCAACCGCAGTGGGCGGTAGCTTTGAGAGCGCCCGCAGCGCCGCGGCAGCCATCGAGCATTTCCAGTCGGGCGCGCTGATCCACGACGACATCGCCGACAACGGACAGCTTCGTCGAGGCAAGCCCTGCATGCACCTTACCGAGGGCACGGGCCTTGCCATCAATTGTGGCGACCTGGCGCTCACCATGGTCACCAAGACGGTTCTCGACGACCCCACGCTGGAGTCCGACGTGAAGCTGCGCGTGCTCCACGAGCTTACCGAGATGATCGTCCGCACCATTGAGGGTCAAGCACTCGACCTGGGTTGGGTCCGTGACGGGCGCTTTGATATCTCGGTTGATGACTACCTGGACATGGCGACGCACAAGACCGCGTTTTACAGCGGAGCCACGCCGCTTGCCGCCGGAGCCATTATCGGCGGCGGCAGCGATGAGCAAATCGAAGCGCTGCGCGCCTTTGGCCTGCACACGGGCCTTGCCTTTCAGATTCAGGACGACCTGCTCAACCTTGTCGGCACTAAGGAAGCCGCCAACAAGGACTTCCGCACCGACATCACCGAGGGCAAGCGCACGCTTGTCGCCGTACACGCCCTCTCTGATGAGCGCCACCACGACGAGGTCGAGGCGATTCTTTCCTCGGGCACCGATGATCCCGCGCAGCTCGCACGCGCCGTGGAGATCTTCCAGGAGACCGGCTCCATCGATTACGCCCACACTTACGCGCTCGACCTGACCGCTAAGGCCAAAGCGGCCATCGAGAACGTTGAGCTTGATCCGCACGCACGCGAGCTGTTCCTCTCCATGGCAGATTTCTTTGTGGAGCGCCTTAACTAACGGGGGTTATAAAATCTGTCAGCAGCGTATTTAGGCACAACTTGCTACACTGTTGAGTGCATGTTTATGCATCCCTTTGCGTTGTCTATCCGACAGACGCTCAAATAGTACGAATGGTACGCCGAAAGGGGTTCGTTCATGGAACCTATTACAACGGGCATGCAAGGAGCAGCCGTCGAGGACGTGCAGTCTCGTCTCCTGCAGCTCGGCTACACGATTGATGCCGCCGAAGTCACCGACAAGTACTTTGGAGCCACC